>CAJXFG010000001.1 GCA_913052185.1 uncultured Synechococcus sp.
TTCAGCTGTTCCATCAGCAGCGCAACCAGAAGCAGCTGGTCACGATGCAGCGGGTGGAACGCCTGCTGCGCAGCAAGGCTGCTGTTGCTGGCCAACCTCAACAGCTGCAACGCTTGCTCAGCAGGTTCTCCGGATCAAATCTGGCCTTGTGGGGGCACGCCTTGGGTCAGCAGTCCGCATTGTTGACGCCTCAGATTTCAGAGCCTCTGCGCCAGCGGGCCGAGCAGCTTGTTGAAGACCATCCAAAGCCTCGGCTGTTTCGTGATCGCAACAGCAGCTACTTGATTTCCAGCAGCGTCATGGATCTCAATGGCAACCAACTGAAGCTGTATCTGCTGGAGGACGTCTCGGAAGAGGTGGCGTTTCAGCGCCAGCTGAACGCGCTGCTGCTTCTTGCCGCTGCCCTTGCTGCGCTGCTGACTGTGCTGCTCAATCGCTATGGCATTGCCAGAGCACTGCGTCCCCTGATCGGTGTTGGAAACACGCTGGATGCTTCTTGCACCAATCCTCTGCAGCAACAGCGTTTTGATCCAGCGCAGCTGCCTCTGGAGTTGAAGCCTCTTGTGCTTGCCCTCGATGCTTTACGCGATCAACTGACGAGTTCATTGGAGCGCCAGCGGCAGTTCGCCAGCAGCATGAGTCATGAGCTGCGCACGCCCATCACCCTGATTGGTGGATACACCCGCCGTCTGCTGCGTCGAGGCGACAACCTCACTGACGATCAGCGCGATCAGTTGCTGATCGTGCAGGACGAAACCCGTCGGCTCGCACAGGTGGTGAGTGATCTGGTGGCGATCATCCGCGCTGAGATCGGCAATCAGCAACTGGAGCTGCAACCCCTCTGCATGGCTGATCTCATTCAGGAATCCATTGCCCTGGTCGAGGCACCGATGCAGCAACGCGTTGTGGTCATGGCTGACGACGGAATCGATCTTCAGGCGATCCAGGTCTTCGCTGACCGTGCCTCGGTGCAGCAGTGTCTTGTTCATGTGATCGACAACGCCTGCAAATACAGTCCAGCGGCTTCACCGGTGGAGATCAGCTGCAGCCTGGATGCGCAGAAGCTGTTCCTGCGGGTTCGTGACCATGGACCGGGAATTCCAGCGGATGAACGAGAGGTCGTGTTCGAGCGTTTCCGGCGGGGCGCGAACAGCGCCGGGGTCCCAGGTAGTGGCATTGGCCTGACCCTGGTTCGGACGCTGGCCGATGCGATGGGCGCAAGCGTGCGTGTGGAGGATGCCGACGGTGGCGGAGCTGTTGTGGTGCTGGCCCTCAGGAGATGGATGTCTCCTGAATCGGATCCTCTTCGTCGTTGAGCAGATAGAAGGCGAGCACCGCCAGACAGGCGATCGCCAGGAACAGATGGTCAATCCAGCCGTAGCGCACACCCATGCCGACGGCGGCGATGTGGGTGTTGACCACGATCAGCACCAGGGAGAAGCTCGTCAGCAGCAGAGCGGGCAGTCGTTGAATCTGCTGGCGTTGACGCCACATGCTCAGCAGCGGAGGCAGCAACACCACGGTTGAGACGCCATGCAACAGGCGCATGCTCAGATCACTGTGCAGGTGCGGTGTGATCGACGCCCACAGGTTGGCCGGCACCAGCAGTGAGATCAGGATCAGATAGGGAATCACGGTGCTCGCCTCAGGTTGATGCCAAAGCAGCTGCCCATGCCGGGTTCACTGTTCACCTTGATGCTGCCATCCATGGCCTCCACGAGCAGCTTCACCACCGACAGTCCAACGCCGCTGCCGCTCTGCCCGGTGGTGTTGGAGCCGCGATGGAAGCGATCGAAGACATAGGCCTGATCCTGCAGCGGGATGCCGATGCCGCGGTCCTCCACCTCAAGCAACAGCCCTGTAGCTGTGGACTTCAGCCGCAGCTGGATGGGCTGCTCCGCAGGGGAATACTTGTGCGCATTCTCGATCAGGTTGAGCAGAATCTGCCGCAGCCTGGCGGGATCCCCGAGAACTGCAGTTGACGTGGTCTGCTCAGGGAGCTGCAGCGTTATGTCACGTCCCAGGGCTGTTCCCTGAGCGCGCACCACCTCCTCCAGCAGAGGGCGCAGGTCCACGGGCTCCTGTTTCACCTGCAGCCGGCCTGAATCGCTGCGCGAGAGGTCGAGCAGGTCGTTGAGCAGCTGCTGCATGCCGATGGTTTCCTCTTCGGCGTCGTGAAGGCGCTGCACCAGTTGTGGCTCCAGCTCCGGCGCCTTGCGGATCACCCGTTTCAGCGATCCCGACACCAGCGTGAGCGGAGTCTGCAGCTCATGGCTCACCGCACTCACAAACTGACGCTGCTGGCTCCACGACTGGGCCAGTCGTTCGGTGAGGGCGTTGTAGGTGCGGGTGAGCCGGCTCAGTTCCATGGGCCCCCTCGGTACCGGCAGAGCGGCTGTTTGCAGGCCCTCTGCGGTCAGTTCGGCACTGCGTGCGCTGAGCTCCTGCAATGGCTTGGTGATCTTTCGCACCAACAGGCTCACCAGCAGCAGAGACGCGCTCAGGGAGCTCCCCCAGATCAGGATCATCCAGGCCAGAAATTCACTTTGCGCAGAGCCCAGGCCGGAGATCTCCGTGCTGCTCCAGAGCAGATCACCGGATGCCAGCCTGCGGTCCAGCAGCGTGAGGTAGTCGCGTCCCTGCAGCGCGATCAGATGCGACTGGCCGGTCTGCCGCAGGGGGTTCGCCTCAACCGCAGCCTGCAGTAATGCCGCAGGGATCGGGCGATAGGCCCGCCCGGGTGTGATCACCTGCCCGTTGGGTTGTTCCAGCCACAGGTTGGTGCGCACGCTGGAGTGATCCTGGAGTTCCTGCACGATCACCGTTTCCCCCAGATCCGCCTTGGCTTCCATGCGCAAAGCGAGTGATGCCGAGGCGGCCAGCAGCTCTGCTTCGCCGACCCGCAGCCGGCTGCGTTCACTCAGCAACAGTCCTGCGCTGGTGGCACCGGTGAAGCCGAGCAGCACGGCGGCGTAGGTGGCGAGTTGCAGCTGGCCGAGCATGGTGCCCGTCAGGCGAGAGCGCCAGTTGCCGGAACGGTTCATGCCCCCAATCCTGCTCACTGTCTGACAAGCGGGCAAGAATGCACGGGATCAGCACTGCACTGTTCAGTGAGTTTTGCCGCCTCGCCCCTGGGCATCGCCCGTCCCAGCCTCTCGGCCCGCATGGCCCGCTGGGGTTTGGTGATCGTGGCGATCTACGGGCTGGTGGCTCTGGTCACGCCCGTGCTGCTGTCAGCAGGCCTGCTGCCGGATCCCAATGCCGGTCTGGACAATCCCATTTACGCACCGCCTTCAATGGCGCATTGGTGCGGCACCGATCGACTGGGTCGTGATGTGTGCGTGCGCACGCTGCAGGGCAGCGGAGTGGCTTTGCAGGTGGTGCTGCTCGCCGTGACCTTCGCGCTGGCGATTGGCGTGCCCCTGGGGATGGTGAGTGGCTATCTGGGGGGAGCGGTGGATCGGGTGCTGGTGCTGCTGATGGACACGCTCTACACCCTGCCGGTGTTGTTGCTGTCGGTGGTGCTGGCCTTTCTGCTTGGGCGGGGCGTTCCCAACGCGGCAGCGGCGTTGTGCGTGGTGTACATCCCGCAGTACTTCAGGGTGGTGCGCAATCAGACAGCGCAGGTGAAAGCCGAGCTGTTCGTGGAGGCGGCGCGCACGCTCGGGGCCGGACCTGTCTGGATTCTGCGCCGTTACCTGCTGCGCAACGTGATCACCTCGGTGCCGGTGCTGCTCACGCTCAATGCCGCCGATGCGGTGCTGGTGCTGGGTGGTCTCGGCTTCCTCGGCCTTGGTCTTCCGGAAACGGTGCCGGAATGGGGCAGCGATCTCAACCTCGCTCTTGCGGCAGTGCCCACCGGCGTGTGGTGGACGGCCCTGTATCCAGGCCTGGCGATGTTCGTACTCGTGCTGGGACTGTCGTTTCTGGGTGAGGGTCTTGAAGCCTGGGTGAGCAGCACGGGGCGGGACGCGGCAAAATAAGTTCAGGAACTGATCCGACCATGCCGTTCTGGGCCACGCTCGCGCTGTTGACGCTGATGCTGACCCTGTGGGTGTCCGGTCGCAGCAATCCCGATGATGTGATCGGTCTGCTGGAGCAGATGCTGGCGATCGCCCTGGGGCTCGTGGTTCTGTTCATCGGCCGCAGCCTGCCGCTGGAAATCCTCGCTCTGGTGTTTGCGTTGCGGCTGCCGGCAGCTCGCCAGAACCATCCGGTGATGGAGCGCAGACAGGGCAGCAAGGACGTGTTGATGCCGTTCTGAATCAGTCCTGGACGCTCTGGGTCTGGTTCAGCCTGGCTTTGGTTCAGCAATGCAGCTTGGCTGTGCGTGGAAGCTCCTCCAGGATCTCCCCGTCCTCTGAGAGGGCCGGGTAGCTGCGCCCTTGTTCGCGGCACCAAGCCGCCACCTCCGGGTAGCACCACTCAAACAGCAAATCGTCGTAGCGCTCTTCCGGAATCCCTTCGCCGTGCAGTGGGGCCAGGCCAGCGGCCTGCCGTTGCCTGAGCGCCTCGAACAGCAGTGTGGCTGTGGCGACCGACACGTTCAACGACTGCACCATGCCTCGCATCGGGATGAAAACCGCCTGATCCATGAGCGCAGTGGCTTCCTCGGTCAGCCCCCATTTCTCCGCACCCAGAACGAAGGCGCAGGGGCCGGTGAAGTCACAGTCGCGATAGTCGCGTGCATCCACGCTCAGGTTGGTGCCGTAAAGCCGAAAACCATGATCCTTGAGATGGCGCACTGCACTGCTGATGTCGGCATGGTCATGCAGTGGCACCCAGCGTTGGCTTCCCTGGGCGGTGCTGTTGAAGGTGCGGGGCCTGCCGCTGAAGCTGACTGCATGGGCTTCCAGAACCCCCACGGCGTCGCAGCTGCGCAGAATCGCCGAGAGGTTGTGGGGTTTTTCCACATGCTCCACCAGCACGGTCAGATCCGACATGCGGCAGTCCAGAACCTGTTTCAGGCGCTGAAATCGGCGGGGAAGGATCGGCATCGCTGAGACCGCTGCACGCGCAAGTGTTTGCTGGCAGCCATGGGGGCATTGCTCAGATTTGCATGCAAGCCGCAGGCGGCAGCCCCATCAAGGCTCAGTGCATTTGCTACACAAGCCGATGTCATGCCCACCGGTTGAAGCCGCCTTCCGCTGGTAACCCTGATCGAAGAGACCGATCAGCGATGGGCACGATCTTGACGTCCAATGCGGCTTTGGAGCTCATGCGTCAATCCGCTGTTGCGGGCATCCCGGGTGAAATGCATGCCGAACTCGTGTCCGGGGGCTGCTCGGATTACGCGATTGTGTTCAAAGCAGGTCGTCACTCAGGCGAACCCATCTCCAGGGAATCGGGAGTGACGCTCTACTCCAATGCTGAACAGGTTGGGCTGTTTGCGGGAATCGTGATCGACTATCAGGAGTCACTGTCTGGCGGAGGGTTTTTCCTTTCAGGCAAGTCGATTGATGTGTCGTCCTGTGGGAACTGCTTCTCATTCAAGGCTGATTAACGATTGTCAGTTGCTTGAAGGCTCTTTCAGGAGTGCTAATCGATTGCTTGAATGAACCGCTGATTGCACCAGTTGAAACGATTTCTTGTTGTCAATTAGCCGCAGCATCCTTTCTGTTGGAGCGGGGTGACCGTGACACCGCTGATCACCTGCGGATCCATGATCACGCGCACCTGGATGCCGCCGTTGGGATCATCGGCAAGTTCGATGCCGAGGCCAAGCAGTTCTTTTCCGGCCTCGTTTTTGTAATTAATCAGTTCCAGTTTTTGGATATTGCCTGTTTCTGGCATTGTTCAAATCTGGCGAGTGAGGCTTCATTCTGCCTTCTCGTTGTTGCAAGGATGATCGTGCAATGCGATCAAATCGGTTCATCGCTCCTGCAGAGCTTGTGCGCTGTGCAGGCATAACGCTGGCAAAAGCTATCCATCAGCGCCTGTTGTCCTGAGCGCGACGCTTTGCTCTGAATGATGCGCCAGACAGGCTTGTCCTTCAGGTAGCCATTCAGATGCTGCTCAGCGTCCATGCCATGGCCGAGGGGTGGAAGTCTCTCTCCACGCGCGACGCGATCCACCAGATTCCAGTCCTGAGCGATGCCGGCATCCGTGACCACTGGCAAGGCGTCAATCCGGCAAGGTTCGTTTGCAGAGGCATTGTTGCCAGGATCGCGCGGTCTTGCGCGCAGCCAAAGCTCGGTGTCGTTGTTGCGGACCTGCAGATAGCGCAGCTCAGCGGCCTGGAGTCCGTAGGTGGCCATCAACTGGAAGGCGAACCCATAACGGCGTCCCATCGTTGTGTTCGGCAGGGCTGCGAGCAGCTCCAGGATGTCTGAATCCTCCAGGGCGTAGATGAGCGGGTCGCGTGGGATCGTCCTGATCTCTTGGCGAGGCCAGTGACTGGGCTCAGTCATATCTGATTGCAGCGTTGCCGTTGTTCAGTCACGTCTTGGCAGGAGGTCTTCAACAGCATGAAGCTGCCTATGACCGTCGTCAGCATGAAAAAATCTGTTCCGGTGAGTCTGTCCGCGGCGCTGTCGCTGGCTGCCCTGCTTCCGATCACGGCAACTCCGCTGTTGGCGTATGACCAAGACGGCTACGACAGCCGTGATTATCTGTATCAACCCGACGTGTCGGCTCAGCGGGCTGCATGGAGCGAATCAGGCGCAGACACCAACAGTTGTGTTGAGGGCAGCGTGATCGGAGGGCTGCTGGGTGCTGGTCTTGGTGCCGCGCTCTCCCGCGGCAATGGTCGTTGGATTGGTGTGCCTGTCGGTGGAGCTGCGGGTGCTCTGATTGGTTGCCAGGTCGATGGGGGCTGATGACGTCACCGCAACGCAGCTCGTTTGATCAACGTGTGAGTGCTGTTGTTGCCTGCATTCCCCATGGCCGTTTGTGCACCTATGGGCAGGTTGCCGATTGGATCGGTGCCTACGGCTGTGCGCGTCAGGTGGGTTGGGCTCTGCGTCGTTTGAGCCTGCCCTCCAGGATTCCCTGGCAGCGGGTGGTGAATGCGCAGGGACGCATCTCCATGAGCCTCAGTCGCGAGGGATCCGACTGGATGCAGCGAGAACTGTTGATCGCTGAAGGAATCCCGGTCGCTCTCGACGGTCGTTTGCCCCTCAAAAGGTTTCTGTGGGTGCCTGATGAGGGGCAGATCGCCCGGATGGGTCAGTTGCTCAGGGCGCTGTAAGCGACGGTGATCACAAGACGCGTGACTTCGATGACACCAGCCACAACGAACACTGTTGCGACTTTGGTCGCCCAGCGAGGTGGCTGATTGCCCCTCCAGCGGCTGGAGACACTCATCCACTGCATCTCGGCGGAGGCTGGAAAAGCGATTCTGCTGGCCCGGCCTGAAGCCAGTTGGTTGCTGAGCTTGGAACCTGTTCCAATCGCTTTGTCGCTGAAGGCGTAACCCAGAGACACTGCAGCAGTGCGATTGAAGGCCGATTGCGCTGAGCCTGGTTGGGATTGCCAGGACCGCATGAATGGAACGCCATGGTCCCCAAAGGCCTCGCTGTATTCCTCCGAATCAATCAGGGAATCCACGAATGCGTCATGTCCTTGTGCAGCCTGCACCTGGATGGATGCTGAGACCTCCCCTTGATCATGAGGCGGCCTGCCTAAAAGATGTTTGAAATCCAGTTCGATTGTTCTCTGCGGAGAGCATGAATCGTAAAAGTTTTTGCGATAGAAGTCGGACTTGGCGAGGCCACGGATGAACTCGCGGACCGAAATGCGTCCGTCTCTCAGCTCGGCCTCCAGCGAGGTTGAGCGTTCGCAATCCATCACGTGTCCGTTGCCATAGACATGCTTGTAGGCCGCCTGAATCGCCATATCAATATCTGCAGACTCAGCTGAACCTTCAAATCCGGAGCGAAGTTTTACCGGTTGCTTTGTTGCACGTTCACCACCGAATTGTGTTGCGACTGAGGTGGATGACAGCATGGCAAATTTTGGACGTGATGTTGGTATCAAAGAGAGTCTTGGCCCGAACTAAGATTGAAATGCTGGATTCTTAAGTTTTCGCAAAACAAAAAGACCTAATTTCAAATTTGCCCCCGCTTTTGGTGAACTTGGGTTTCGTTTTCAAGGGTTTTTCGATACATCTGCTACCACGTCGGTTTTTCGTTTTGCGGTCGTCGCGCCTGTCTGTTCGGCGAGTGGTCTGAGGCTGGGCTGATCCTCTCTTCTTGCTTCACAGGTCGGACGCTTGACTCTGCTGACTGATGATTGGACGCAGTGAAGCCCGCCTATGGCGCAATCATCTCCGCCCTCGTCCCGAGATGCTCTGCTCTCCCGACGAGTTGCTTGGGACGTTCTTGAGGCGGTTGCCGCCGGGGCTTATGCCGATGTGGCTCTGGAGCGGGCTTTGCGTCGCCGCTCTCTGGCGCCGGTCGATCGCGCCTTTGTCACCGAGTTGTCCTACGGGGCGATTCGCTGGCGTCAGTGGCTGGATGGCTGGCTGGATCGCTTGGGCAAGGTGCCTGCCCGTAAGCAGCCACCACGTCTGCGCTGGCTGCTTCACATCGGCCTCTACCAGTTGCTGCGGATGGAGCGCATTCCTGCCTCGGCTGCCGTGAACACCACGGTGGAACTGGCCAAGCAGGGCAAGTTGGCCCGTCTGGCACCGGTGGTGAATGGACTGTTGCGTTCGGCATTGCGAGCCCGTGAGGCTGGCGAAGCGTTGGCTCTGCCTGCGGAGCCGGCGGCTGCTCTGGCCCAGGAGCAGTCGCTGCCGTTATGGCTCAGCCGTGATCTGTTTCAGTGGTGTGGACCAGAGCAGGCTGAGCGCGTTGCCAGAGCCTTCAATCAGGTTCCGCCCCTCGATCTGCGCGTGAATCGTCTGCGTTCAACGCCCGATCGTGCGGCGGCACTCTTTGCCGAACGCAGCATTGCAACAGCTCCGATCGCCGGCTGCCCGGATGGCCTTCAGGTGCTGGAGCCCTCCGGTGATCTGCGCCAGTGGCCCGGTTTCAGCGAAGGGCACTGGTGCGTCCAGGATCGTGCGGCTCAGTGGGTGGCACCGCTGCTGGATCCTCGACCTGGCCAGCGAGTGCTGGATGCCTGTGCTGCACCAGGGGGCAAAGCCACCCATCTGGCCGAGTTGATGGGCGATGGGGGAGAGATCTGGGCTGTGGACCGCTCAGCCGGACGATTGCAACGGGTGGCTGCCAATGCGGCGCGGTTGGGCTGCAGCAGTATTCAGGCATTGGCGTGCGATGCGTCGCAGCTTGCGCAAGAGCGACCGGAGTGGAGGGGCCGATTTGACCGGATTCTTGTGGACGCACCCTGTTCAGGCCTGGGAACGTTGGCGCGCCATCCTGATGCTCGCTGGAGAGTCACCGAGGAGTCGGTGGCTCAGCTGCTGAAGCTTCAGTTCAGCCTCCTGGAAGGTCTTCGATCGCTTCTGGCCCCGGGCGGTCGACTGGTGTATGCCACCTGCACCATTCATCCTTCCGAAAACACCGATCAGATTCACGGCTGGCTGCAGGGTCACCCGGAGCTCACGCTGCACTCAGAGCAGCAGCGCTGGCCGGATCCTGCAGGAGGCGATGGTTTCTACGCCGCAGTGATCACTGCACCGGCAGTGGCCTGAAGTTTTCATCCACAGGTGGGCCACCGGGTGGAGCGATGTAGCGAGGTGGAGGGGTGGTCTGGGTGTCTGTGGGTGGTTCTTCCCCACTCAGGAAGGGCTTGTTTGCGGGATCATCGCCATTGCCAGGAGACTTGGCGTCCTCATCCTTGAAGCGGCTCTGCTTCTGAGGACCTTTGAACGGTCGGCTGAGCAGCGGTTTGGGTGGGAAGTTCTGAACGTTGTAGTTGTCCTTCACCTGGGTCATGAACTGCTTCCAGGCCCAGGCGGCTTCGCCGCTGCTGCTGTTGGTTTCGGCGTTGTTGTCGTAGCCGAACCACACAGCGGTGGTGAGCTGCGGGATTGAGCCGATGAACCACAGATCTCTGGCGCCTTCCGAGGTGCCGGTCTTGCCTGCCACCGGTCGATCGTCCAGTCGGGCTGCAGCACCCGTGCCTCCGGTCACGACCCGCTGCAGCATCCAGTTCATGGCATCGGCCACGTCGCTGTCGAGGGCCCGACGCCCCTTGTCACCATCCACACGTCTGCTCCAAAGGACGTTGCCTTCAGGGCCACGGATCTCTTCGAAGGCCATCGGTTTCACGTACATGCCGCGATTGGCGACCGCGGCATAGGCCGCGGTCATGTCGAGGACGGTCTGCTCGTAGGCCCCGATGGCCATCGGGTAGTACTTGCCGAGAGGGCGCTGGTTGCCGATGCCCAGCTTGTTTGCGGTGCTGATGATCGCGTCGAAGCCGACTTTGTCCTGCAGCTGAACGGCGACGGTGTTCAGTGAATTCTTGAGGGCGTCAGCCAGAGAAATTTTGCCGAAGTATTTGTTCTTGAAATTCTTGGGGCAGTACCCCGACCAGCAGCGGGGAGCATCCACAAAAATGTCTTCCGGTTTGACACCGGCATCGATGGCGGCGGCGTAGGGGAAAAGTTTGAAGGTGGATCCCGGTGAGCGCAGTCCCTGGGTCGCTCTGTTGAACTGGCTGTTGTTGAAGTTTTTGCCACCCACCATCACCCGCACCAGGCCCGTGCCTGGTTCCATCGACACGATCACGCCTTCAGTGTTGAAAGGAGCAAACTTCCTCACCACTTGCTGGGCCTTCTTTTGCCAGTCGAGGTTGAGACTGGTGCGGATCTTCAGGCCTCCAACCTCCAGTTGCTCGGGGGTGAGCATGAGCGGTAGCTGCTGGGCAACCCAGCTGGTGAAGTAAGGCGCTGAGCTGTTGAAATATTTCGGGATGGCGGGTTTGAGGTTGAGCGGGCTGTTGCTTGCTTGCTCGGCTTCGCTGGCGGTGATGAAGCCAGCCTGTTGCATCCTGTTGAGTACCAGCTCTCGCCTCTCCAGGGCCAGCTCTGGATTCACCAGCGGCGAATACACGGAGGGCGCTGGGGGAAGGCCTGCAATCAGTGCGGCCTCCTGCAGGTTGAGTTGATCCGGTGTTTTGGAGAAATACACCCAGGCTGCATCGGACAGCCCGTAGGCGCTGGCGCCCAGGTACACGTAATTCAGGTATTGCTCGAGAATCTGCTCCTTGCTGAGCTGGCGCTCGAGCTTGTACGCCAGAGCGGCTTCCTTGAGCTTGCGCGTAATCGTTCGGTCCTGGCTCAGGAACACCGTTCGAGCCAGTTGCTGGGTGATTGTGCTGGCACCCTCCCGGACGGCTCCCTGGCGCACGTTGCGCACCAGAGCCCTGCCGATGCCCCAGAGATCAACGCCGTTGTGCTCATAGAAGCGTCGGTCTTCCGCTGCAATGAAGGCCTGCTTCACCAACAGAGGCATCTCCCCAGGCTGGATCTTTTCGCGGGTGGCTGGTCCCAGCTTCTGGATCACGGCCCCATTGCTGTCCAGCAGTGTGATCGTCCCAGGTCTGCTGAAACGGCTGATGCCGCGAGCATCGGGGAGCGTGGCGTCGAATGCTCGCACCAGAGCGGATTGCGCCAGGGCCACACCACTGCCGATCACCACGGCTGAACCGCCGATCAGGATCCAGTGACGACGGGTGCGGATCACATGCCTTGGGTCAGGGGGCTGTGGCCAACCGCGAGAGCGGTGACCAGCATGCCGAGCACCAGAAAGGGCTGAGCACTCGCCTGGTACTTCACGTCGTAGGCCACTGGATCGCGGAGCAGCCAGATGTCCTGGAAGGTGATCTGGGGCACGATCAGCAGCACGAGAAGAACAGCAGCGAAATGCTGCCCGATCGCGATCAGCACCGCAACCATCAGGAGCTGAAAGACATCGATCATTCCAGCGCTGATCCAGCTTGCGGGGCCAATCCCGAATGCAACTGGAAGTGACTGAAGCCCAAGGGCTCGGTCGCCTTCAACGCTCTTGAAGTCATTGACCACGGCAATCCCCAGCCCGGCGAGGCTGTAGGCCAGCGTGAGCAGCGCCGTCGCCCAGGTGAGCTGGCCGAACAGTGCCTGGCCGGCCCACCAGGGAAGGGCGATGTAGCTCGCACCGAGTGCGTAGTTGCCCAGCCAGCCGTTCTGTTTGAGCTTGAGGGGAGGCGCGGAATAGATGTAACTGACAAGTGATCCGCCCAGCGCCAGCAGGAAAAGCACAGGGGTTGTGTGCTGCGCCCATTGGTCGAGCCCCCAGGCCACAGCCAGACCGCTCAGCAGCAACACCCAGATCTGCAGCCTGACCTGTCCCAGCGAGATCGCGCCTGAGGGGATCGGCCGGTAAGGCTCGTTGATCGCGTCGATCTCGCGGTCGTAGTAGTCATTGATGGTCTGGGTGTACCCCGCCAGCAGAGGGCCACTCATCAGCATGCAAGCGATGGCGGCGAGCACGTGATCCAACCGCCATTGGTAATGCCCGCTTGCCGCTGCGCCACACACCACCCCCCAGATCAGTGGGATCCAGGTGACCGGCTTCATCAACTGCAGACGCAGTTTCCAGATGTTTGAGGTGCCGCTGGCACCCTTCATGCCGAGCAGCTGACGGGCGTCACTCACGGAATCAGGCCTCAGGCAGCGACGATTTCGTCTTCAAAGAACCAGGAGCTGGAACCGTCGCTCAATTCGACAACCACTCCGATGCCTTTGCCGTCAACGGTGCGGAATTCAGTGACGGTGCCAAAGGCATCACTTTTCAACAGGTCAACCATGCCCTGAGGAATGCGATCACGAACGCGGGTCACCCGAACCTTGCTGCCGACTTCAATTGACTCGAGTTTCGGCGTTGGCAGAGGTTCTGAGCCGGTTAATCGTTTGATCAGATTGAGAATATTTCCCAGCATGACCTGCAAGGCTTGGAAAGAAATCGCACCTTAACAGCCGTGTATCGAATGCCATGGTCGCCCTGCGCTTGATTCCCTGCCTTGATGTCGCCAAGGGGCGCGTGGTGAAGGGAGTGAATTTCGTGGGACTTCGCGATGCAGGAGATCCCGTTGAACTGGCCTGCCGCTACAGCCAGGCTGGCGCTGATGAACTCGTGTTTCTTGATATCGCAGCCAGTCACGAGGGCAGAGCCACTCTTGTTGACATGGTGCGACGAACATCGGATCAGGTCACCATTCCGTTCACGGTGGGTGGGGGCATCGCCTCTGTGGAAGGCATCACCGAACTGTTGCGGGCCGGAGCTGACAAGGTCAGCCTCAACTCGTCAGCGGTAAGAAGGCCGGAGCTGGTGAAGGAGGGAGCGGATCGTTTCGGCTGTCAGTGCATCGTGGTGGCCATTGATGCGCGCCGCCGCGAGGCAGGTGGCTGGGATGTGTATGTCAAAGGCGGACGGGAGAACACAGGCCTTGATGTGATCGCCTGGGCGCGACGTGTGGCCGAACTCGGAGCGGGAGAAATCCTGCTCACATCCATGGATGGTGATGGCACCCAGGCGGGCTATGACCTTGAGCTCACACGGGCGGTGGCTCAGGCCGTGCCGGTGCCTGTGATCGCCTCTGGAGGCGCGGGCTGCCTGGATCACATCGCAGCGGCTCTCGATGACGGCCCTGATGGAGGACAGGCCTCCGCTGCTTTGCTGGCATCTTTGCTTCACGACGGTGTCCTCACCGTTGAGGCCATCAAGGTGGATTTGCTGCGTCGCGGCCTGACCATCAGGCCCCTGGAGGCTTGACTTCTCTTTAATGTGTGAAGAACTGTTCCGCTTGTTCGAAGACTTTCAGTGCGCCTCCTGCTGTCCACGATTGAGGTCTTAACGGTTCCTTCCGGTCAGCCGTTGATCCCCAGTGGCTGGGTGTTGCCTCTCGGGGTTGTGCTGGTGTTCGTGGTGATCACCCTTGTGGCGTGGGCGCTGCAATTGATGCAGGCCGCCATGGATCAGGGCGAGTTCTCGCTGATGCTCGCTGGCTGCATGGTGTGTTCAGCCGCTGTCGGACTCGCCACCGTGATGGTCATGACATTGAGCGGCCTGCCACTTTGAAACCCGGCGATGCTGACGCTGTTGAACAGCTGTTCAACGATGCTGCGCCCAGTTACGACAGGCTGAACGACTGGCTCAGCCTCGGCTTGCATCGTCAATGGAAGCGGCAGATGGTTCTCCAGCTGTCGCCGCAGCCAGGTGAACAATGGCTGGACCTCTGTTGCGGTACCGGTGATCTGGCCCTGACCGTTGCACGCCGATTGCGCCCCAATGGCGGAGTGGTGGGTGTGGATGCTGCCGCTGCACCGTTGGCGATCGCGGCGCAACGGTCTGCGCGTGAGCCCTGGCTTCCAGTGCGCTGGCAACAGGGCGATGCTCTGAATCTGGACATGCCGGATGGCTTTGCCGATGGGGCTTTGATGGCCTATGGGTTGCGCAATCTGGCGGACCCTGCAGCTGGGCTCAGGGAGCTTCGGCGCGTGCTGCGAGCTGGAGGCCGCGCCGGCCTGCTGGATTTCAATCGCCTGCCTGCTGGCAGCCCCGCGGCTTTGTTCCAACAGACCTACCTGCGCAGAGTGGTGGTGCCTGTTGCTGCGCGATCCGGGCTTGCCGATCACTACGCCTATCTCGAGGAGAGCCTCAAACGTTTCCCTGATGGAGCTGCCCAGCGGCAGCTCGCTCTCGATGCCGGCTTTCAGCAGGCCTGTCATCGCCCGCTTGCGGCAGGCCTGATGGGCTTGCTGATCGTTCAGGCATAGAAGTTCATCCGCTGTTGCACCTCGCTTGCGACAGGTGAGACCGATGAACTATGAAGGAATGATTAAGAAGCAGGGGGAGAAACGCATGGCCTTTCCGTTGCCATCTCTGCTGCCCTCCATCGAGGATCTGCTGGATGAAGTCCAGTGGCTGGACGGAATGATCCTGGTCACTGATTCGCAGAAAGCCACCTTCGTTTCGTTCTCCCAGGTTGATCCTGTTCTGCGCCGTCTGCGCTCTCGCCCGAGAGGCGCTGAGGTGGCCGAAAAGCTCTGTATGTCGCTGCTGGAGACCCATGGCAAGGGGGCCAGCAAGCCTGTGCTGGTGTTTCAGGGAGACGGCAGTTTCTGGTTAGGGACCATGGGTCCGGGGCGCAGTCATCCCCACCGTCATCACGCCATTGCCCATCTGCACCGTTGTCTCTCCCTGAGCTGACTTGTCGAGGGGGAGTGCTCTGAGGAGAGAATGCTCCGCATTGGTTCCAGCGCACGGATGCATTTCCAGGACATCATCAGCACTCTCAACCGCTTCTGGTCGGAGCAGGGGTGTCTCCTGCTGCAGCCGTACGACACGGAAAAGGGCGCTGGAACGATGAGTCCGCACACGGTGCTGAGGGCCATTGGCCCTGAGCCCTGGGCGGTGGCCTATCCCGAGCCCTGTCGCCGTCCCACCGATGGTCGCTACGGCGACAATCCCAATCGGGCACAGCACTATTTCCAATATCAGGTGTTGATCAAGCCCTCCCCGGATGGCATTCAGGAGACCTACCTCGCCTCATTGGAAGCGATGGGGATTCGTGCTGCTGATCACGACATCCGCTTTGTGGAAGACAACTGGGAGTCACCGACGCTCGGCGCCTGGGGCGTGGGCTGGGAGGTGTGGCTGGATGGCATGGAGGTGACCCAGTTCACCTATTTCCAGCAGTGCGGCGGCATCGACTGCAAGCCGGTGTCGATTGAGATCACTTACGGGCTTGAGCGTCTGGCGATGTATCTGCAGGACGTGGAAAGCATCTGGGATCTCAGCTGGAATGCCGAGCGCAGCTATGGCGATATCTGGCTTCCTTTTGAGAAAGGACAGTGCCACTTCAACTTCGAGGCTTCGAACCCTGAGCGCCTCAAGCAGTTGTTCGCGATTTATGAAGCCGAAGCAGCCGATCTCATTGAGAAGAATCTGCCTGCGCCCGCCCTCGATTTCGTGCTCAAGTGCAGCCACACGTTCAATCTCCTGGAAGCCCGTGGGGTGATCTCGGTCACGGAGCGCACGGCCACCATCGGCCGCATCCGCAATCTGGCGCGCAAGGTTGCCGAAGCCTGGCTCGCAGAAAGGGAAGCGCTCGGTTTCCCGCTGCTTCAGCAACCCGCGGCAGCAGCGGCCTGAGCGCAGGGGGAATCCTCCCAACAACCTGCAGCTTGGTGAATGAAACCGGTTCTCAGTGCCGGGTTCTTGCTGCTGTTGGCCTGCATGGGCGCGGCCTGCGTGCGGTCCTCCATGCAGTGGCTGAGCCTGGTGGTGCTGCTGGTTTTGGGGCTGGGGCTTTGGGGTCGAGCGCAGGATTGGTCGCCAAAGGGAATGGTTTCCCTCGCGTTGATGCTCTGCCTGGTCACTGCTCGCTGTGGAACTGGGGCCATGCCCCAGCCTCAGCCAGGTGATCCCAGCCTGTTCATTCCTCTTGATGGTGCGCCACTCATGGTGCGCTTGGTGGGCCGCATTCACGCTGACGGTGCTGTGACCAACGGTCGCTGCCGGTCTCTGCTGGACGTCAGCAGCCTCAATGGCCAGTTCAGTCGAGGCCGAACGGAGCTCACCCTCGACCCGTGCACAACCCCGTTATTGACTGGGTCTTGGCTTGAGCTTGAGGGAGAACTGCGTCGTCCACAATCTGCGTCGCACCCGCTGCTGCCTGATCATGCGAAGCGATTGGCACTGCAAGGGAGCTGGAGTCGGCTCAGCACCGATGCCATCAAGTTGTTGCGGCAGGACTGGACGCCCCTGGCCGCTGCGCGACGCAGGATCGCGCAGCGTTTCATCGATGCTGCAGGGGCGCGTGAAGGTGGTTTCCTCGCGGCTCTGGTGCTGGGAGGTTCCCAGGTCTCATTGCCGCAAAGCCTTCGTGATGCATTTCGGGTGGCAGGTCTCTCCCATGCCCTTGCAGCTTCAGGGTTTCATCTGTCTGTGCTGCTGGGCAGTGCAATGGTCTGCACCAGGAGGTTGCCTGCGGTCTTGAGACTGGCTTCAGGCAGTGGTGCCATGGCGCTGTTTCTCGCTCTCGCTGGAGTGCAGCCATCTGTCGTGCGCGCGGTGTTGATGGGTGCGGCGGCACTGTTGATTGGTGAGAGCGGGCACCGCAGTCGTCCACTGGGGGTGCTCCTGGTCACTCTGGTGCTCATGCTGCTGGTGCATCCAGCCTGGGGGCGTTCCGTCGGTTTTCAGCTCAGCGCAGCGGCGACGGCGGGCCTCGTGATTTCGGCAGGGCCCCTGGAACAGTGGATCGTGCAGCACCTGCCTTGCCCATGGCACCGGTTGGGTCCGGCGCTTTCGATTCCACTTGCTGCTTTGTTCTGGACGCTGCCGCTGCAATTGCTTCATTTCGGTGCAGCGCCGCTTTACGCCGTTCTCAGCAACTTGCTGGCAGCTCCATTGCTGGCACCACTCACCCTGGCTGCCATGGTTCTGGCTGTGATGGTGCTGTTGCTGCCCGTGGCGCTGACGTCTGCTCTGCTGCCCTGGTTGATCTGGCCTGTGCAGCAGTTGTGTGGGCTGCTGATCACTTTGGTGCACTGGATCAGTCAGTGGCCATGGGCTCAGCTGCTCACAGGACCGGTGCATCCTCTGTTGGTTCTGGCATTTGCGCTGGGGCTGCTCCCCTGGCTGTTGTTTGCTTCATCGCGCTGGCGTGGCCTCTCGATGCTGTTGCTTGGTTTTGTGGCGTGTGCTCAGGTTGGTTATCAGCTCCGCGACGACCTGGTTCGCGTGGATCACTGGGGACGCCAGTGGCTGGTGCTGCGTCATCGCGGCCGTGCGGCCATGGTGAGCAGCCATGGCGATGCAGTCAGTTGCCAAGGTGCAAAGCGTCTGAGTCATGGCCTTGGCCATCGACGTCTTGACTGGATCGCTGTTCTTGATCCGATGGGCGTCGATCAGCAATCCTGTTGGGCTGCGCTGGCGCACACCCTTCAAGCGGAACAGCGGGGACGGTTGCCGCTCATGCCAGGGCAGCGTCTGCAGAGCGATGGCCTCAGTCTTGAGGTCGCTGACCACAGGGGCCGAATCCTCGGTGTCCGCTTTGGTAGCCAAAGCCGACGACTGCGCCGCAGAGATCTTCGCCCTCAATCCGGTTGAGTGTCCAAGTTGGGAGATGTCCGCCTACTAAGCTGGGGTTGCGCTTTTAGCGCTGGGAGAGGTGGCAGAGTCCGGTTGAATGCGCACGACTCGAAATCGTGTAGGGGTAACACCCTCGTGGGTTCGAATCCCACCCTCTCCGTTTTTGATCAAGATCGAAGGAATTTCGACTTTTCTAGGACGCCGATTGGTTGTTGCTTTCGGAGGTCAACGCATGTTGTTCTTTGCTGATTCAAGGCTTCGGACAAAGGCTATTAAAGGTGAGAATTGTCTCCTGGGTTGTTGTGCATCTGAATGATTGATTTGGCTTTGAAGAGCCGTTATCCACTGTTTTGGTGTGGTTGAAGGCCGTTGATCTTTGACGCATTGAGAAGTCAATCAGCCTTGAATCTTGGAGATGTGCTTGACACCGATGCGTTCAAGATTGCATTTATGAATGAAACAGCAGCACAAGGCCATCGCTGACCTGGTGAAACTCACGTTCCTCTCGGCTGAGATCCAGGCCGACTTCCAAGCCTTCTGTGACGGCTTGGTCAAAGGGCGGAGTGCTCGGGGTCTCGTCTCCTTGCCAGAGAGCGGCAATCCCTACAGCAGTGGCATGCCAGTGGAAATGGGGGGTCTCGCCAATGGAGGCCTCTTTGAGCGCTTCTTCGAGAAGGCCGTTGAGAGCAGTGCTGGTGAATGCCATTCCCCAAGCTTCGGGACAGGGGCGTAGCTAGGCAATCGCCTGAGAGACTTCTTGATCAATCTGTCGCGCGATGAGACACGTTTGGATCTTGGGTCATAGACGTCGCTGGCTCTGTGCCGTTGCGGTTACTGGCCTGTTCATGCTGACGAATGCATGGCCTTGCGGTTGATTGGGGTGAGACGCGAGGGACAACGTTTGGTGAGTGCTCCTCGTCGTGCCGTGCTTTCCGCTTCGCCCTCCAAGCTGCGGCGGCGCGCATCACGTCGACATCTTGAATTGGTGGCCGCGCCGCCTTCGAGCCTCCCTGCCCTGACGCTTGTTGGTCGCCAAAGCAGGCTTGGGCGCTCGCTCAAGCGCAGTGGTGATGTTGTTTTTGCGGCTGCAGTGCTGGGATTGGGCTCTCCGCTTTTCCTGCTGTTAGCCGTGTTGGTGAAGCTCAGCTCACCTGGTCCGGTGTTCTATGTGCAGAAACGGGTCGGTCGCGGCTATCGACCGTTTGGATGCATCAAATTCCGCACAATGCGTCCAGATGCTGATGCCGTTCTGGCACAGGTTCTGGAGCGCTCTCCAGAGTTGAGAGCTGAATTTGATCGCGATTTCAAACTGAAAAACGATCCCCGAATCACACCGATCGGACGCTTCCTGCGTCGTTCAAGCCTTGATGAACTCCCCCAGTTCCTCAATGTCCTGCGTGGTGAGATGAGTGTTGTCGGCCCGCGGCCGATCGTGAGCAAGGAGATCAGTCGTTACGGCGATTACATGGATGAAGTGCTGGCGGTTCGGCCTGGGCTCACCGGTCTCTGGCAGGTGAGTGGCAGGAACAACCTCAGCTATCCAAAACGCGTGAGGCTTGATCTGGCTTATGCCCGTGGTCGCTCGTTCCTGCTCGATTTGGCCATCATCCTGCGCACTTTCGGCGTGTTACTGCTGCCGATGGACCGTGGTGCCTACTGAGCGCTTCATTGCAGGACCCAGCTCAGTAAGGCTGCAAACAAGATCCACAACAGCTCCAGTCGACGCGTCAGACCAAGGATTCTGAAAACACTGGCTGGGTCTGCCGTGGGGTAACCAGCTCCCAGCACTGGTTTGTCGACCCAGTGATCGCCGTAGTGGTTCCTTCCTCCCAGCTGCACGCGCGCGCAGTGTGCATAGATCGCTTCTGATCGTCCAGCGTTGGGGGATGCATCGTGGCGCCCTTCTGATTCAGCCATGGTGACCAGTGCTGGCCAGTGCCAAAAGGCCCTGCTCACCGCCGGCAGGCTCAGCATCACCAGTCGACAGGGCAGCCAGGTCAGGAGATCGTCCAGTCGTGCTCCCGCCGTCCCTAGCCAGCGCAGTCTCCCCCTGCGATACCCAAGCATCGAATCCATCGTGCTGGCGGCCTTGAATCCCCAGGCCAGTGCCAGTGGTCCTGGAGCTGCTGTGTAGCCCAGGCTCCAGAGGCTGGCGCCAATCAGCATCCAGAACAGTGGCGCGAAGACGCCATCCACCGCATTTTCACTCGCGGTTTCGGCACAGGCGCGCAGGATGTCCTCCCTCGACAGGGATGTCGTGTCACGGCCAACGATCCAGCTGAGCTGCTGTCTCGCCGCAGACAGGTCGGCATTGTCCTCACGAGGAAGTGCTGCGATGACCTTCTGCACACTCTGTTCAAGACTTCTGGCCGCCAGTGCACTGGCCAGGCCCGCGAGAAGTGCAAGTGTCGCAACGGCCTGGAGTACGCCCTGCGTGTGAATGGCAATCCGCTCGATCAGCCAGCCTGTGCTGGCGCTGCCGATGGTGAGAACCAGCGTGATGGCCACACCACCTAGACGGAGGCGATGAGGCTGATCCCCGCTCCAGGCCTCAATTCGGCGCCGCAGCAAGCTGATGCACTTGCCCATCCACACCACAGGATGGGGCGACCAGAGGGGATCGCCGATCAGCCGGTCGACTCCGGCTGCGGCGATCACCAGCAGAAAGGGCTGAATGATGCCCTGGTTCAGGAGGCCTTCAGCCAGCTGAACATCGAGCGCAGGCCCTTGCCCACTTCCTCGATTTTGTGCTCTCCGTCGCGCTTGCGGATCTTGTTCATCTCGGGCTTGCCGGCTTCGCACTCAGCCACGAAGTTCTTGGCGAAGGTGCCGTCCTGGATGTCAGAGAGAATTCGCTTCATCTCCGCTTTGGTGTCGGCGGTGATCAGGCGGGGGCCACTCACGTAATCGCCGTACTCGGCAGTGTTGGAGATCGAGTCGCGCATGGCTGACAGACCACCCTTCACCATCAGATCCACGATCAGCTTCACTTCGTGCAGGCACTCGAAGTACGCCAGTTCAGGTTGGTAACCAGCCTCAACCAGGGTCTCGAAGCCGGCTTTCACCAGTTCGGACAGACCGCCGCAAAGCACGGCCTGCTCACCGAAGAGGTCGGTTTCAGTTTCTTCCTTGAAATTGGTCTCAAGGATGCCGGCGCGGGTGCCACCGATGCCTTTGGCGTAGGCCATGGCCAGGCCACGGGCGTTGCCGGAGGCATCCTTCTCGATGGCGAACAGGGCAGGAACGCCCTGGCCGTTCTGATACTCCCAGCGCACGGTGTGACCGGGCCCCTTGGGGGCGATCATCACCACATCCACACCGGCTGGAGGCTGGATCAGACCAAAGCGAATGTTGAATCCGTGCGCAAAGCTCAGCACCTTGCCGGCGCTGAGGTGCTGGGCGATTTCCTTGTCGTAGACCTCTTTCTGGAATTCATCAGGCAGCAGCACCATGATCCAGTCGGCTTTGGCAGCCGCGTCAGAGACGCTCAAGACCTCAAGGCCGTCTGCCTTGGCTTTGTCAGCGGAACGGCTGCCCTCGTAAAGGCCCACCACCACGTTCACACCGCTGTCTTTGAGGTTCAGAGCGTGGGCATGGCCCTGGGAGCCGTAACCGATGATGGCGACGGTCTTGCCGCTGAGCAGCGAGAGATCGGCATCGGAGTCGTAAAAAAGCTGAGCCATCCGGACGATGAACGTGGAGCTTGGTAACGACCGAGCTTACGCAAGCGTCCGATCGCTCAGGCCTCGTTGGGGTGGGCGATCACCCGGTCGATCAGCCCATAGTCCTTGGCTTCCTCACTGCTGAGGAAGTAATCGCGATCGGTGTCCTTCTCGATTTTCTCGAAGCTCTGGCCGCTCATGTCCGCCATGGAGCGGTTGAGCATTTCCTTCATGCGCAGGATTTCACGCGCTTCGATTTCGATATCACTGGCCTGGCGCTGTGCGGTTCCGCCCAGAGGTTGGTGAATCATGATCCGGCTGTGGGGCAGGGCCAGACGCTTGCCTTTGGTGCCGGCTGCCAGCAGAAACGCTCCCATCGACGCCGCAAGGCCCACGCAGATGGTGACCACGTCGCTTTTGACGTACTGCATCGTGTCGTAGATGGCCAGACCGGCCGTGACTGATCCGCCCGGTGAATTGATGTACAGGTAGATCGGCTTGCTGCTGTCCTCGGAATCGAGATACAGCATCTGTGCAACCAGGCTGTTGGCGACAGCATCGTTGACCTCGGAGCCGAGGAAGAGAATGCGCTCCACACCAAGACGGGTGTAGATGTCCACCCAGCGCTCCATCTGGCTGCCAGGGAGGCGGTAGGGCACGGAGGGGGTACCGATCGGCATGGCTGCTTGCGGGTTGGGTTGAAGGGAAAGGGTGTGCTTTTGGAATCGAGGCTGAATCAGCCGGCGGGAACAGGAGCTGGAAGCTCTTTGCGACTGGAGAGCACCCGGTCGATCAGTCCGTACTCCTTGGCCTGATCCGGTGTGAGATAACTCATGCGGTCGGAATCCCTGGAGAGTTCCTCCACGCTGCGTCCGGTGTTGGTGGAGAGGATTTCGAGCATGGCGCGCTTGTTGTGAAGCACTTCCTTGGCCCGGATCTGGATATCGGTGGCCTGGCCCTGAGCTCCGCTGCGAGGCTGGTGCAACACGATCGAGGCATGCGGCAGAGCAGCGCGTTGCCCCTTGGTTCCAGCCGAGAGGATCACTGCAGCGGTGCCCATGGCCTGACCGATGCAGATGGTGTGCACCGGCGGCTTCACGTAGCGGAGTGTGTCGCAGATGGCGAAGGCTTCGGTTTCAAAGCCGATCGCATCGCCGGTGTACCAGCTCGTGCCCGTTGAGTTGATGTAGAAGTAAATCGGCTTCTCGGGGTTGTCGAACTCCAGATACAGGAGCTGGGCAATGATCAGTTCGGTGACATCCAGGCCGACCTGACGCTTGGTGTCGTCATCGGAGAAGAGGGGCAAACCCAGATAGACGATTCGCTCCTTGAGCAGCAGTGACGGCAGATCCGGTGGCGGTGTCCGCATCACCGACGAATCGCCGTAATAGGGAGCTGATGTGGTCATCCGCGTCGGGCTGCCGTGGTGGCCGGAGCCTAGCGGGATCCCGAGGTGGGACGCTCATTTCGACGGTTCTTGCGGGGCGGTTTCCCCCCAGGACTGCTCTTGCCTGATGCGGTTGTTTCGCCTTCCTTGTCGAGCCGACCGAACACCATGCGGCCGCTCGGATTTTGCAGGGCTCCGGTGATCACCACCGCGCGACGTTCACCGATGGCGGCTCGCGCGTTTTCAATCACCACCATCGTGCCGTCTTCGAGATAGGCAACGCCCTGGTGCTCCTCCTTGCCTTCGCGGACGATCTTGAGATTCAGTTCGTCTCCGGGTTGCACTTCGGGGCGCAGGGCGATCACCAGTTCGCTGAGGTTCATCACCTTGAGCTCCTTGACACGGGCCACCTGAGCCAGGTTGAAATCGGCCGTCACCAGCGTCCCGCCGGTGTCTTCCGTGAGCTGCAGCAACCGATCATCCGTGCCTGCCCCGTCGTAGCGGGTGGTGTTGATCACCAGGCGTTTGTCATAGGTCTCACGCAGCGCATTGAGCAGCTTCAGGCCCCGCCGCCCCTTGCCGCGTTTCTCGAGGTTGTTGGAATCGGCGAGTTGCTGCATTTCGTTGATCACCGTCTGCGCCACGATCACCTTCCCCTCGAGCAGACCGCAGCCGATCATTCCCTGGATGCGGCCGTCGATGATCACGCTGGTGTCAAGGATCTTGGCTGTGGCAGGTGTCAGCACACCATCCGCCACCAGCAAGGCCTCGGTGGAGGTGGGGTTGAAGAGCCGCAGCAGCGTTCGTCCATGCACCTCGGCGAGGTTGTACCCCAGCACCCCGAAGAACACATTGCTGAGGATCGCTGCCAGCGGTTTCACCAGGGAACTGGCGCCGGCGAGCGGCAGCAACAGAATCGGTGCCAGCAACAGGTTGGCCACCAGCAGGCCGAGGATCAGGCCCACAGCTCGGCTCACCAGCAGATCGGTGGGCATGGTGCGCACCTGATTCATCAGTCGCTGCCGCAGCCGGCGGAACACCAGGCCCGCCACAAGCCCGATGACCGCACCGCCGGCGCTGAGGCCCAGGCGGACCTGCTGAGCGTTGGCGTTATCCAGCAGTTCCTGGGGAAGCAGATGCACGCCCATCCAGCCGGTGGCCGTCCCGGAGATCAGGAACAGGATGATGATGAGCGCTTCGACCATGAGGTTGGGTTCTCACTGCCCAGTCCAGATGCAGGCAGCATGCACCATTCTCACTCTCCTGGCTCGGGCTGATGACCGCACCCGCGCCGCGCAGCGCTTACATCCACATTCCGTTCTGCCATCGGCGCTGTTTCTACTGCGATTTCGCTGTGGTTCCGCTGGGCGACAAGGCGGATGCTCACGGTGGCCCGGGAAGTCGTTCGATTGAGAGCTATCTCGGGCAGTTGCTGGCTGAAATCGAACTGTCGCCGCCGGGGCCGCCCCTGGCCACCGTGTACATCGGTGGTGGCACCCCGTCGCTGCTCACGCCCGATCAGGTGGGGAGGGTGTTGGACGCAGTGCGGGGCCGTTTTGGTTTTCAGAGCGGCGCTGAAGTCACTCTGGAAATGGATCCCGCCAGTTTTGGGCGGATGGATCTGGAAGCCCTGGTTCGCTGTGGAGTCAACCGGGTCAGCCTGGGCGGTCAGAGTTTTGATGATCAGGTTCTCGAATCACTGGGTCGTCGTCATCGCCGTTCCGATTTGCTGGAGGCCTGTGAGTGGCTGCATGGAGCCGTTGACAAGGGCGCACTGCGCAGCTGGAGCCTTGATCTGATCCGCAACCTGCCTGATCAGAGCGATGACGCCTGGGCCGTCCAGCTGGAGCGTGCCGTGGCGATGGGGGCTCCCCATCTCTCCATCTACGACCTCAGCGTTGAGCCAGGCACGGTGTTCTCGAGGCTGGAGCAGCGCGGTGAGCTGCAGCTTCCCGATGAGGACGGGGCTGCCGATCGGATCGCAGCCACCAGTGATCGTCTCGCCAGGGCTGGCTACTGCCGCTATGAAATCTCCAATTTCGCCTGGCCCGGGCATGCGTCCCGGCACAACCGCGTGTACTGGAGCGGCGCCGGTTGGTGGGCGTTCGGTCTGGGAGCCACCAGCGCTCCTTGGGGTGAGCGCTTCGCAAGGCCTCGCACTCGTGAGGCCTATGGCGATTGGCTGGATCAGCAACGAAGGGATGGTCCCCACGCCTCCCTGCTGCAGGCCCAGGCCTTGCCGATGACTCTGGAGGACCGCCTGCTCGTGGGACTGCGCCGGCACGAGGGTGTTGATCTGCTTGATCAGGCCCTCCGCTACGGCTGGTCAGAGGAACTTTGCAGCCGATGGCTGCCGCGGCTGGAGGATCGCTGGACGGGCTTTCTGACGACGGATCTGATGCGACAACGCGGACGTCGATGGCAGCTCACGGATCCTTTGGGGATGGCCGTCAGCAATGCGGTTCTGGTGGAGCTGGTGGAGTGGTGGGAGGAGGTGGCTGCTGACGCTGATCATCCAGCCAGCTGCGCAAGGCCTTGACGCTGAGCCCCCGGCCGTCCATCCGTGCCGGGCTGAAGGGTGGCTGCGACGGGGTCAGTCCCAGCAGGTCGGCGGTCACGCTCACCTGGCCGTCACAGTCGTTTCCCGCCCCGATGCCGATCACCGGGATGGCCAGATGCTGCCGCACTCTGCCTGCGAGCTCGGAGGGCACATGCTCGAGCACCATCGCAAAGCATCCCGCCGATTCCAGTTCTGCGGCCTGCTGAAGCAGGCGTTCCTGGCTGCGCGGATCGTTGGCCTGACGGCGATAACCAAGGCTGTGGACGGCCTGAGGCAACAACCCCAGATGGCCCATCACCGGGATTCCGGTGCGAACCAGGCGTTCAATCACGGACAACACCTCAGGCTCGGCACCCTCGAGCTTCACGCCAGCCGCAGCCGATTGCTTGATCAGAGTTCCTGCTGCAGCCACCGCTCGATCCAGTCCGCACTGGTAGCTGAGAAAGGGAAGGTCAGTGACCACCAGGGGTTGCTCCGCTGGCGGGTTGCTGAAGCCACGGCAGACCGCCTGGGTGTGCAGCAGCATCTGCTCGAGCGTGACCGGCAGCGTTGTGCTGTGGCCGAGGCTGACCATGGCAAGTGAATCGCCCACCAGGACCACATCGGCGCCGGCCTCCTCGACGAGGGAGGCGCTCAGGGCGTCCCAGGCGGTGAGCATGGTGATCGGTCGGCCGGTCTGCTTGAACCGGATCAGGTCTGAGGCGCGCAACCGCTCCCTCGAATCAGCGGACCTCCATTGCTAACATTGCAAGTGACTCGGACCTATGCGGTTCAGACGCCCAAACTTGGTCAGAACCGGAAGGCAGCAGCCACACGGGATGCTCTGGACAGGCGTGGACTCCGGGTCACCAACTTTCCAGACAGACTCAGAAAGATGAGAGCCTGTTGGAGAAATTGGATGGATTGCCCAAGCGATCAGCTGTTCTGACCGCCTTCCTGACGCTGCTGACGCTGCCTCAGGAATTCGGGAATGCGAGCGCCGGAATCCTGCTGTTCTGCGGGGCTGAACGCTGATGTGGCAGAGCGAGGAACGCTTTTCTCTGTGCGATAGGGCTGGCCGTTTTCAAAGCCTGTGGCAATCACCGTCACGTGGATCTCTCCCTCCAGACGCTCATCCACCACAGCCCCGACAATGATGTTGGCCTCGGGATCCACCACGTCGTAGATCACTTCCGATGCACTGGTCATGTCCTCGAGGGTCATGTCGCGGCCGCCGCTGATGTTGATCACACAACCCTTGGCACCATCGATGCGTGCAGCCTCAAGCAGAGGACTGTTGATCGCGGTCTGAGCGGCTTCGATGGCGCGTGATCGACCGGACCCGACGCCGATGCCGAGCAGGGCAGTGCCGGCTTCCGTCATCACCGAACGCACATCAGCGAAATCGACATTGACCAGGCCTGGGCAGGTGATGATGTCGGTGATGCCTTTCACGCCCATGCGCAGAACGTCATCAGCACTGCGGAACGCTTCCTGAAGCGGCGCACTGCCGATGGCATCGCGCAGACGGTCGTTGGGAATCACGATCAGCGTGTCGACATGCTCCGCCAGCCGGGCAATGCCCTCGTCGGCCTGACGCATGCGACGACGACCTTCAAATCCAAAGGGCTTGGTGACAATGCCCACGGTGAGCGCGCCACTTTCCTTGGCGACTTCGGCCACAACGGGTGCTGCACCGGTTCCCGTGCCCCCACCCATTCCGGCAGCGATGAAGACAAGATCAGCGCCCTGGAGTGCCTGCTGCAGATCCGCGCGTGATTCTTCAGCAGCTTTCTGGCCAATGCTGGGATTTCCGCCGGCCCCAAGACCGCGGGTCAGGGTCTGACCGAGCTGAACGCGGTTTTGAGAGGACGATTGCAGCAGAGCCTGCGCATCGGTATTCAGAACCCTGTAGGCCACACCTTCAAGGTCGCTCTGAATCATGCGGTTCACCGCATTGCTGCCACCGCCACCAACTCCGATCACCTCAATACGGGCGGATTGAGAGGGAAGAATTCCTGCTGAATCAGGAGAAGGGGACATCTGACCGCTCACCATCTCCATCGTCGACGTCGAACCATTGAGGTGCGTGTGCATTATGTCCCTGCGAGTGACAATCGCCGAATTCAAATAACACTCGTTGTGGTTTCAGCACTGTGCAACCCAGGGTCAGGGTTTGCTCGTTTTCTGTTTGGGATCGGGTTTCAGCTGCAATTCGGGTTTGGCAGGGTCTGAGAGGTCGATGCCGCTGCTCGCTGTGCCGCGAAGAGTTTCAGGAAGGCTGCTGGAGAGCAGGGCGATCGTGCTGAGCTGCTGATCAAGCAGACGTTCGTTCGAGCCCAGTCTCACCAGACCAAGCGCTTTTGTTCGAAGGCTGAGATCGCCGTCCGGGGCGACATAAATCACCTGCAGTGGGCTGCCCAGCTGATCCCGTCGCTCGAGCACTGTCGCAATCATCGAGCGGCGGCTGGGAATCCACCCCTCCACACGGACTGCGCTAGCCGGGCCCTCACCCTGGCGCGCAACAGTCAGCGGCATCCAGTGGCCTTCAAGGTCGACCATGCCCTGCTCCCTGCCGCGAGCGCCCATGCGACTTGCTGCCGCGATCGGGCGCCGATCCTTCAGCGTGATGACCAGACCGGGCGGCACCAGACGTCGCTGCACCGAGACGGACTGCACCGGAAGTTCAGCCAGCAGACGGCGCTCAAGACGACCTGGCTCGAGGGTGATCAACGGTCTGGGAAAGCGCAGCCCGGCAGCTTTGACCACCGCGTCACTGCCGAGCCTTTCACTGCCGCTGACCGAGAGCTGCTCCTGAGAGCGCAGGCTCCAACCGGCGCTGAGCAGCAGCCAGATCAGTCCGCTGGAGACACCAGCAAACAGCAGAATGCGCCACGACTGGATGAGCTGTTCCCGGCGTCGCTCCTGGCGCAGCCGGCGGCGGCGTTCGACACCTGGAGGCAAAGGACCGCTGCTGCGTTCACGACGTTTGTCTTTCGAGCGGGCCATCACAGGTCGCAACGTGCCTTGGCCATCAACTGAGTCATCCAGCGGCGGGCGCGTTCAGCATCCGAGAAGGGCACATCCATCTGCCGGCCTTCGCCGATCAGCCGCAGGCGGCAGCGACCCTGGGATTCATGGGCCAGGGGGGTGTCACCTGATGACAGCGACATCAGCTCCACCAGTTCGAGCGTCTTGATCACAAAACGCCCTTCATCCTTGAAGCTGCCGGCATGGAAACTGCTCCAGCACAGTTCGCCATCCTTCAGTCGGGCTGCACCGCAGCCGTCGAGTTTGGCCAGCTCCGATGCGTCGCTCCACACCCGGAAAAGATTCTGGCGTCGTCGCTCCAGCCAGCCCAGCGATGCCAGCAGCACGAACACCAGCAGCAGTGGGAACCAGAGCAAACCGTGCATCATTGCGGCAGCAGCAGAGGCAGACTGCTCATTCTTGCGCCGTGGCCACCAGCTCTGCCACCAGCTGAGGCAAAGGAAAACCGGAGGCCTCCCAGAGCGTGGGATACATGCTTTGCGAGGTGAACCCCGGAAGCGTGTTGATTTCGTTCAGCCACAGCCGGTCATCCGCTTCGTCGTAGAACACGTCCACACGTGCCTGACCGAAGGCGTGCACAGCGCGACATGCGTCGATCGCCATGGTCTGAATCCGCTGGCTCACCTCGTCGGACAGCGGTGCCGGGATCAGCGTCTGACTGCGTCCTTCGGTGTATTTGGTTTCGTAGTCGTACCAGTCGGCATCGAAGCGAACTTCACCCACCACCGATGCCCTTAGATGCTGCCGACCCAGCACGGCACATTCCAGCTCACGAGCCTTCACACCCTGTTCCACCACCAGGCGCGGGTCGAGTTTCGCTGCCAGTTGCAGGCCCGCCAGCAGCTCGTCGCGGTTGCGCACCTTGCTGATGCCCACGGATGAGCCGAGGTTGGCAGGCTTCACGAAGCAGGGGTAGCCGAGCTCACCCTCGAGACTGATGAGCAAACGCTCCAGTTGCTGAGGATTCTCGAGGTCAGCTGCGTTGACCCCGATGTAAGGGACCTGGGCAATTCCTGCAGCGGCGAAGGCCGCCTTCATCGCCAGTTTGTCCATGCCCACGGCGGATCCGAGCACGCCGGAGCCCACGAAGGGCTGCTGCATCAGCGTGAACAGACCCTGCACCGTGCCGTCCTCTCCGTTCGGTCCATGCAGAACCGGGTACCAGACATCGATGCAGTCGGGATCCACAGGCAGCTGCCGCAGCCCTTGTGCTGGCAGTGGTTGAGGCAGCTGGTCATTGGCCAGTGCTGCCATCTGTTGCAGCACGCTGTTGGCGACGGTGTCCGGCCACCAGCGCCCCTCACGGTCGATGTAGAGGGGCGTCACCTGGAACCTCTGCTGATTGCTGGGGTCAGTGAGGCCTTTGATCACCGTTGCGGCCGAACGGATCGAAACGTCGTGTTCCCCAGAAGCACCGCCGAACACCACGCCAACGCGGACAGGGGAAGTCGGCATGGGGGGAAGATCTCTGAGATGGTCTGCGCCGCAAACGTATCAGTCGTGCACGGGAGTGCCACTGAGAGAGAAGGAACGCACCGCATTGATACGAACCTGCACCAGGTCGCCGGGCTGATAGCGCCGACCATCGGAGCCCTCTGCGCTGAAGAAGGTCAGCCGGTTCGTGCGCGTGCGTCCCATCAGCTGTGATGGGTCCTTGGGATTGATGCCTTCGGCCAGCACTTCCTCAATGCGATCGAAGTAGCGGGCATTGCGCTCCTTGGCGCAGCGTTCCACGAGGGCATTGATTTCCTGGAGGCGCGCCACCTTCACGTCCTCGGGAAGCTGGTTGTCCCAGTTCGCTGCCGGAGTGTTGGGCCGTGGTGAATAGGCGGCCGTGTTCACCAGATCAAAGTTGATCTCCTCGATCAGATTCAGGGTTCGCCTGAACTGGGCGTCGGTTTCGCCGGGGAAGGCAACGATCACGTCGGCGCTGAGTGAGGCATCAGGCATGCGCTCACGGATGTGGTCGATGATCCGCCGGTAGCGCTCAATGGTGTAACCGCGGGCCATGGCCTGCAGCACGTCGTTGTCTCCGCTCTGAAACGGGATGTGAAAGTGCTCGCAGAGCTTGGGGAGATCGGCGCAGGCATCAATCAGGCGCCGGGTGAAGTAGCGGGGATGGCTCGTGGCGAAACGGATCCGTTCAATTCCCTCAACGTCATGGACGTGATGGAGCAGATCGGTGAGTGTGTTTTTGCGCCGGCCTTCCGCGGTGATGCCGGGCAGATCACGTCCATAGGCATCGATGTTCTGGCCCAGCAGCGTGATTTCCCGGTAGCCCTGCGCTGCCAGACCTTGCATCTCCAGCTTGATGGCATCCGGCAGGCGCGACTGCTCCTTGCCGCGCACGGATGGCACGACGCAGTACGTGCAGCGTTCGTTGCAGCCGTAGATCACGTTCACCCAGCCGCAGATGCTGCTGTCTCGGCGAGCGGTGGTGATGTCTTCAAGAATGTGGTGTTCTTCGGTCGCCACCACCTGCTGACCGCTGTCAACCTGCTGCAGCAGGGTCTCCAGACGATTGGCGTGCTGCGGTCCCATGACCAGATCAAGCTCCGGCACCCGTCGCAGCAGGGATTCACCTTCCTGCTGGGCCACGCAACCCGCGACCACCAGTTTCAGATTGGGGTTGCTGCGTTTCCGTCGTGCCTGGCGACCCAGGTAGCTGTAGACCTTCTGCTCGGCGTTGTCGCGGATCGTGCAGGTGTTGTAGAGCACGAGATCGGCGTCCAGCTCGGCTGTGGCTTCCCTGTATCCCATTGACTCCAGGATCCCGGCCATTCTTTCGGAATCGGCCTTGTTCATCTGGCAGCCGAAGGTGGTGATCCAGTAGCTGCCTCGCTCCAGACCTGGCACTGGAGCGGTGGAAGGAGAGGCGGTGACGGTCAAGGCGGAGGGCCGTCCGATGGACCGGCGGCGATGGAACCTTTCTTCAGTGTGGTTCACGAGGGTCCTGTGTCACCTTGAGATTCGGTGCGCACGTTGCATGGGCTGGACTCTGCGTCGGTTTCCGCTCACCAAGGCCGTTCCACTGGCCATCAGCCGTGGCACCACATCAGCCGTGGAACGACTGGAACTGTCACTGGAGCAAGACGGGATCACGGGTCGAGGGGAAACCGGGGGCCTGGATACGGGGCATCGCGCTTATGACCTGGAGAGCATCGAGGCGGAACTGCAGGCCCTGCTGCCCGCTCTCCAACCGCTCGATCCCCATGATCGAGCCGCTGTTGCGCCCTTGCTCAGCAGCCTTTCGCCACCGGCACGTTGTGCGGTGGATCTGGCGCTCTGGGATTGGTGGGGACAGTTCTTGCAGCAACCCCTCTGGCGCCTGTTCTGCCTGGATGGACGCTGTGGCGTTGCCACCAGCGTCACCCTTGGGCTGGCCTCGGTTGAGGGCGTCCAGCAGCGGCTCAACCGCTGGTGGGATCAACTGCCTGCCACCCGCATCAAGCTCAAGCTCGGCAGCCCTGATGGCCTCGACCATGACCGAAGGCTGCTGCAGGCGGTGGCGTCAATGCTGCGCATCCGCACGCAGGAGACCGGTGTCGAGCATGAGCTGCAGGTGGATGCCAATGGCGGCTGGACCGTGCAGGAGGCGATGGTGATGCAGTCAGCTCTGGTGGCTGCCGACGTTGTGCTCCTGGAACAGCCGATCGCAGCAAAGGTCGATCCCCAGGAGGATCTGGATGGATTTGCGGCTCTACGCGCCCACTGCAGCCTGCCGCTCGTAGCCGATGAGAGCTGCTGGGGGTTGGAGGATCTGCTGCGGCTGGCGCCTCATGTGGATGCGGTCAACCTCAAACTGCTCAAAACAGGCGGATTAACAGAAGCCCTGTTGATGGCCAGAGTCGCCGGGCGTTTGGGACTGGATCTGATGGTGGGCTGTTATTCAGACAGCGCGTTGCTCAATGGCGCAGCTTCGCAGCTGTTGTCGTTGATCCGCTGGCCTGATCTGGACAGCCACCTCAATTTGGTGGATGACCCCTATGTGGGCCTCCCTCTCCAGCAGGACAGATTGACTCCACCCTCAGGCCCTGGCCTTGGCATTCACCGCGCTGTCTTGTCTGATCAGGCTTGACGAGGAGGGTTCATTCCTCAAAGCCTTTTCAAGCGGTTTGATTGGACTCCTGCTCGGCAAGTTCCCGCAGATAACGGCGTCTTTGTGGTGACTCGTAGCCGGTGATCTGAAAGGTTTTGACAGGTTGGACAGACCTTCGCCACTCCCTGTGGGGAGCAATTTCTCTTCGATTCATTGGGATTCGACTTATCGGTTCTCGCGCAGTGGACCCTTCAGGGTTCTTCGGCGTTTTTTAATTATCGCATAATTTTTAAATTTCTGCATTGAGCTGCTGTTTGTCGCAGCCGTGCAGCGCTGATTTTGCGCGTCATTGGTGATGCGATGTTGCTGCTGCACACCGAAGGTTTGGGCGTCTCCCTTGATTCTGTCCATGCTGATGGAGCTGAAACGTCTCGATACCTGCTCAAGGCTGGGCAGGCCTCAACCACTTCAGGTCGCCGTGGACTGATCAATGACGCCATCGCGTTCGCGCATGCATCAGCTGGACAATGTTGTCATTCAGGATGCACGCCGCACCACTGACTGGGCGGCTTGATCTCTTGAACGATCTGTTCAGAAGCCGGCAAGATGAAGCAGGGTCTCAAGTGCAGCCAGGCCAAGCAGGAACGTTGCGCCGAGAAAACTTGCCTCTTTCAGTCCTTTGGACATGAGCACTACCCCCAGAAACAACGAAGGCTTCTGAAGAGAACCTTAATCAGAAGTGTGGGGTGAAAGTTCTCAAAACACAAAACTATTTTTTACCTGTCAATAACAATCAAGTTTCTACGACGTTCTGTGATATTCGCGCGTCAAACCGGCCTTTTTGGTTGCCAGTGACACAAAAAATCGTGACTTTTCGTGGATTTGATTGTGTTTTGTTGCGCGGGTTCAATGTGTATTGGATCAGCAATCGACGTGCTGTTCGCGTCGTATGAGGGTCCGGCTTCAGCGCTCCCCGTTCCGGAGTGCGTGCGGCTCCACGGGCGTTGCTAGATCCATGGTCAGGGGCGACTGATGCATCGCCCGCTCACTTGTGGGGGCACTGCTTGAGTCTCGAATCCATGACGCAGTCACCTTCAGGATTCGCTGCAATGCCGCTGGTGCTGATGCAGCACGGAGGGTTGGCGTCTCTCACCGGCAAAACGGGACTGGCGATGTTGCGCCATCGGCAGGGTCCCATCGTGGCCGTCATCGACCCTGACCATGCCGGCCAGCGGCTGGATCTCGTCACAGGGATTGCCAGGCATGTGCCTGTCGTTCGCAATCTGGCCGAAGCGTTGGTTCACGGGCCAGCCGTGGCGGTGATCGGTCTGGCTCCCTCGGGAGGTGTTCTGCCCGATGCCATGCGGGCGGATGTGTTGGCTGCGCTCAAAGCCGGCCTGTCTCTCGCTAGTGGACTGCACACCTATTTGAACGAAGATCCGGAGCTGCGAGCTGCTCTGCAACCCGGTCGCTGGATCTGGGACCTTCGCCGTGAGCCGGCAGGGCTCGGCGTTGGGCAGGCCCGTGCGGCGACGCTCTCCTGTCAACGGATCCTGGCTGTGGGGACGGATATGGCTGTCGGCAAGATGAGTGCCTGTCTGGCTGTGCATGAAGCCGCCTGTCGTGCGGGAGTCCCCGCGGCGTTCGTGGGCACCGGTCAGGCAGGCATCCTGATCAGTGGCCGTGGGGTCCCGCTGGATGCTGTCCGGGTTGATTTCGCAGCAGGTGCCGTGGAGGCAGAAGTGCTGTCAGCGGCGGAGACGCTGCCGCAGAAGGGACTCGTTCTTGTGGAGGGTCAGGGGTCGCTCTGCCATCCAGGATCCAGTGCCACGCTGCCTTTGCTGAGGGGCAGTCAGCCAACGGCTCTGATGATGGTGCATCGTGCCCGGCAGACGACCATTGAGCGACTGCCTGCCATCCCTCTGCCGTCGCTGGAGGAGCTGGTGGCGATCTGCGAATCATTGGCTGCGATCGCACGACCTGCCGGCGGTTCTGCCGCTCCGAAGGTGAGGGCATTGGCGCTGAACACGGCTCGGCTCAATCAATCGGAGGCGTCCGATGTGGTTGATGAGCTCAGTGATCGTCTTGGGGTGGTGTGCAGGGATCCCATCCGGCATGGAGCGGAGGAATTGCTACAGGCGCTCCTGGCTCCCTAACAGCAAGCCTGATGAAAAGGTGAAAGGGCGAGCGAGGGGATTCGAACCCCCGAATAGCGGCGCCACAAGCCGCTGCCTTAACCACTTGGCGACGCCCGCCGCGTCGGTAAGAATCTACCAATTCGCCCCGCACTTCCACCGGCATGACTTCGCCTCGTCGGCGCTGGCCTTCAGCGACTGCTGCTGCGTCTGTGTTGGTGGTGGCAGGAAGTGGAGCAGCGCTGTTCTTGACCAATCCCACCAGAGAGGATTACGGGGCTTTTGCCGGGCAAACCTTGGTGAAACTGGCCACTGAGGAGATCTGCGAGCGTCAGACCCTGCCGTTGGTGCTGCAGCTGTGGATCAGTGACTGTCCCCGCCTGATCGCCGATCAGGAGCAGTCTCTGGCCTTGCTGGCCGACCAGTTCACCCGTCGCTGGAATGTCGGCCTGGCCAGTGTGTATGTGACCGAAGTTGGAGGTCAGAACCTGCTCCCTGCCCTGCGCTTACCGCGTTACACCGTCACCAGCCTGGCCATCGCCGGTCAGTTTCTGGTGCTCAATGCCCATTCGGAACCCGGCAAGCTCGAATGAGCACATCCGGCGGCGCTTTCGCATCAGGTGAGCTGAGAGCTCGTTGTCCTCGTTCGCTTCTGGATCTGGGGTCGGATCCGCTGCCAAGGGCTGGTGTCGATGGCCTGGTGCCCGTGGTTCTTGCCTGGGCAGACCGCAGGATTCAGTCGGTGAGGCCTGCCTCTGAGGCCACAGGATTGGTGTTGCCCCGACTGGTGGAACCCCATGCCCACCTCGACAAGGCGTTCACCTGGAATGATCACCCCAATCCGGCTGGAACGTACGACGAGGCCCTTGCGGCCAACTTCCGGGAGCATGAGACCCGAACGGCGGAGCGGGTGCAGCAGCGCGGGGAGCGCGCTCTGAAACTGGCCTGGATGCATGGTCTGCGGGCCGTGCGCAGCCACATCGACAGCCTCGGCCCCGGTGCCAATTGCAGCTGGGAGGTGCTGTCGGATTTACGCCGCTGTTGGCGTGACCGTGTTGAGCTGCAGTTTGTGGCTCTGGTGCCGCTTGAGCACTGGTCCACCCCTGATGGTGAACACCTGGCTACCGCTGTGGCCCAGACCAATGGTGTGCTCGGTGGTGTGCTCGCGCCTCCCTGCAGAGGACGTGCGACGCGACGGGCTCTGCGCCGTCTCTTGGAGCTGGCGGATCAGAACGGCTGTCCTGTGGATCTGCATATCGACGAAGCGGCTTCCCATCCAGCAGCCGGCATGCGTCAGTTGCTGCGTGTGCTCGAAAGCATGAGCATTTCTGTGCCGGTCACCTGCAGCCATGCCAGCAGCCTGTCGCTGCTGTCAGCGGGATCACTGCAGCGGCTGGCAACCCGAATGGCCCGACAGGAGCTTCAGGTGGTGGCCTTGCCGCTCACCAATGGATGGTTGCTTGGGCACCGCGATCACGAGACACCTCTGCGCCGGCCTCTGGCGCCGATTCGTCAGCTGCAGCGGGCAGGCGTTGTTGTGGCTGTCGGTGGTGACAACGTTCAGGATCCCTGGTTCCCAGGAGGACAGCTCGATCCTCTGGCTCTGATGGCCATGAGTCTTCCCCTTGCCCAGCTGGCGCCCTGGACTGACCATGGACTGAGGCCCTTCGGCATTGATGCGTCTCGGCTGATGGGACTGGACTGGGATGGGCGGCTGCGTGCCGGTGCACCGGCGGATCTGATTCATCTGCCCGATGGAGGCTGGCCGGAATTGCTGGCGATGGCATCCCAACGCCGCGTTCTTGCCGGTGGACATTGGGTGCAGGATTGGGCATCAAGCCTTTAAAACCAACAGATGCTTCCCGATCCCCTGCGAACTGAGCTGGCGGCAGTGCCCGGCCTCCGGCTGCTTACGCAGCCGGAGGAGCTGGAGCGGTTTTCCCGTGATGCGTATGACTACTCGCCAGTGCTGCAGAAGCGCTTGGCTCATTGCCGCGCGGAGCTGGTGGTCAGGCCGGAAACGGTTGAAGCGGTTGTGCGCGTGGCGGCAGCCTGTAGGCGCCATGCCGTGCCCCTGACCCTGCGCGGATCAGGCACGGGCAATTACGGCCAGTCGGTCCCCCTTGAGTCTGGCGTGGTGATGCTGATGACCCAGCTGCGGGCGGTGCGATCCATTGATCAGGCCACTGGGGTCGCCGTGGTTGAGAGTGGTTGTCTGCTGAAGGATCTCAACCGGGAGCTGTCCGGGTTTGGGCGTCAGCTTCGGCTGATGCCGAGCACCTGGCGCAGTGCCACGATCGGTGGCTTCATCGCTGGTGGCTCAGGCGGCATCGGCTCCGTGCGCTGGGGCTTTCTTCGCGATCCGGGCCACCTTCTCGGCCTGGAGGTGGTGACGATTGACGAGGATCCACGGGTTCTGCAGCTCGACGCCAGTGATGCCGAGGCGTTGAACCATGCCTACGGCACCAACGGCATCATCACGGCTCTGCGGCTGGCCACGGCAATCAGTGTTGACTGGCAGGAGGTGGTGGTGGATTGCCCGGACTGGAGAACGGCTGTTGATCTGGCAAGACGCTGCAGTTCAGCGGCCATTGACCTGCATCTCTGCACTGTTCTTGAGGCCGCTGTGGTGGAGATGCTGCCGAGCTGGGACCTGCCTCGTCGCAGCGCAGATCGCCTGCTGCTGCTGGTGGCTCCCGATGCTGTGAGCACTGTTCAGCGGCTTGCCTCGGACCTGGGTGCCGAACTGACGCACCTCGGCGCGGAAGCCGCCCGCCATGGCAGCGGTCTGCGCGAGCTGAGCTGGAATCACACCACCCTGCATCTGCGTCAGCGAGACCCTGAATGGACCTACCTGCAGATGCTGCTTCCGCAACCGGAGATGCACTGTCTGGACATGCTCAAGCGGTCCTGGGGTGATGATCTGCTCTGGCACCTGGAGGGTGTTCGTCAGCAGGGAGTTCAGCGAATCGCAGCGCTTCCCCTGGTGCGCTGGCGTGGGGAGGAAGCACTTGAGCAATTGATGCAGCAGTGCCGTGATCTCGGTGCACTGATCTTCAATCCCCACGTGCTCACCGTGGAAGGCGGAGGGCTCGGTGTGGTGGATGCCGATCAGGTGGCCACCAAGCACCGTTACGACCCTGCTGGTCTGCTCAATCCAGGAAAGCTTGGGGGCTTCAGCAACTGAGGCTGTCACGGGTGGCGACACCCGTGGTGGGATTGACCCCTTCAGCGACCTGGCAGAGCCGGCGTTGATCATCGCGATCCAGCAGCGCATCGCTGAAGTCGGCGCCCTCCACATCCGCTCCGGCAAAGCTGCTGCCGGCAGCAATCACACCGATCAGCAGGGCATCGCGCAGATCCGTGCGTGTGAAATCTGCCCTGTCCATCAGTGCATCGCTGAGATCAGCTCCATGGAAGTCAGCCTCGGCGAAGGCACCTTGCGTGAAGATGGCTCCATGCAGGTTGGCGCCGCTGAAATCAGCACCACGGCCTACCGCACCGGCGAACGACGTATTGGTGAGCTGTTGGTCGTGAAAATCACCATCGCTCTGATTGGTGAGTGTGTAGTCCACCCGTTCCTGAAACAGGGCCTTGTCCTGCAGGCCCACTCCAGCAGAGGTGTCCAGGGCCAGGACTGTTGGCGGCGTCAGCCAGGTGATGACAAGGGCGAGTGCGGCAAGCAGCTTCAGCAGCGATCTCATGGTGGAAGTGCGTGGCGTGGCGTTCACTCTGCCTCCAATGTGCCGTTTTCCAGCAGATGGCCGATCAGATAGAGGGATCCTGCGATCACCGGCGCGGACGCGGGCCAGCCCCGGTCCAGAAGTTGATCGAGCGCATCGGCAGCATTGTCGGCGGCTTTCAGCTGGTGCTCCTGCAGCGGCAGGGCTTGTTGCAGTTGCTCCACGCTCCAGCTGCGGTGTCCGGGCACCGGCACGATCCAGGCTTCATCGTTGGAGCCAAGCAGCTGTTGCAGCATCTCCGGCGCCTGTTTCTGGGACTGGATGGCCAGGATCCAGGTCTGCGCTGTTCCGCTCGATGACCAGGAGAGGCGTTCCCGTGCCAGCTCGGTGGCGGCGGGTGGGTTGTGGGCTCCGTCCACCCTCAGCCTCAGCCCCCGCCAACGCATCCATTGCAGTCGACCCGGCCAGCGTGCTGCAGCGAAGCCTTCACGGATGGCTTGGTTGGTGATCGCGTGATTCCTCGTACTCATCCACTGCAGGGCGGCGGCGGCCACGGCCCCATTGCGTTTCTGCCATGCACCGGGCAGCCCCAGCGTCCAGCTTGCGTCGAGAGCATTCACCCACTGCAGTGTGCCGTTCATGTCGTTCACCCGTTGCTCGAGCACGGCCGCCACCTCGGGCTCCTGGGCTGCACTGATCACGTGTGCTCCCTCACTGATGGCCGCCGCTTTTTCTGCAGCGATGGCGTCGAGACTGTCGCCCAGATGTTCGCGATGGTCCATGCCGACCGACGCCACAGCGATCAGGGGGCGAAAGCCATGGGCGGTCGTGGCATCCAGCCGGCCCCCTAGCCCGGCTTCGAGCACCAGCCAGTCGGGTTGATGCGTTTCAAAGTGAACCAGTGCCGAGCAGATCAGCTGTTCAAAGGGTGTGAGGCGGCACTGTTCAACCACCGGTTGCAACCGCTCCAGCGTGGATCGCAAGGTCTTGAGGGTGATCAACTGATCGTTGACGCGAATGCGTTCACACCAGCTCACCAGGTGTGGAGAGGTGGTCATGCCGGAGCGCAGTCCCGCCGCCATCAAGCCGTGATGGATCAGACAGGCGATCGATCCCTTGCCGTTGGTGCCCACGATCTGAACAGCCGGAATGGCGCTGGCCGGTTGATGCAGCTGTTCGAGAGCGAGCCTCATCCTCTCCAGGGACAGATCCATGCCACGCACATCGAAGCGCGGAAGCAGATCACTCAGCTCATCAGAGCCATGGCCAGGCCGCTTCACTCAGCTCACGTGGATCAAGGCTCTTTCCAGTCGTGTGAGCAGGGCCTGAATTTCTCTGGCACTGATCACCAGAGCAGGCACCATGCGCACCACCTGAGCACCGGCTGGCACCACCAACAGCTGTTCCTCCAGAGCGGCTTTGACAACATCCACCGCCGTGATTCCGCAGTCTTCCTTGAGCACGAGGCCCTGAAGCAGACCCCAGCCGCGTGATCCCTCCAGCTGGTCAGGAAAATGCTCCACGAGTCGGTTGAGGCCTGCACGAAGCTGCTCGCCCCGTTCACGCACATTGCGCAGCAGATTGCGCTTCTCGATTTCGCTGGCCACCGTCAGACAGGCCTGACAAGCGAACGGGTTGCCGCCGAAGGTGCTGGCGTGGTCGCCTGGCTCGAAGACATCAGCATGGTGTTGCACCATCAGCGCTCCAACCGCGTGGCCACCACCCAGACCTTTGGCCAGGGTGAGCGCATCAGGACGAACACCGAGCTGTTCATACCCCCAGAGGCTGCCGGTTCTGCCCATCCCCACCTGCACCTCATCAAAAATCAGCAGGATGTTGCGTTGATCGCAGTGTTCGCGAATCGCCCGCATCACTTCGGGGTCGCCGGGGTTCACACCTCCCTCGCCCTGAAGAGGCTCGATCAGAACCGCCGCCACCCTTGGGCCGTTCTGTTCAAGACGCTCGAGAAGCTGTTCGAAATCGGCGAGATCGTTGTACCTGAAGAATTCGAAGCCTTCCACCATGGGCTCAAATCCCTGGTGGTATCTGGGTTGTCCGGTAGCACTCACCGCTGCCAGCGTGCGTCCATGGAAGCTGGCAGCTGCAGTGATGATCACGGGGCGTTCGATGCCCCGGCGCAGATGACCGTGCTTCCGCGCCAGCTTGATGGCGGCTTCGTTGGCTTCAGCTCCTGAGTTGCAGAAGAACACGCTGTCTGCGCAGCTGTTGCTGACCAGCCATTTCGCCAGGGCTTCCTGTTCCGGAATTCGATAGAGATTGGAGACATGCTGGAGCTTGCGCAGCTGACCGTTCAGGGCCTTGCGCATGGCTCTGTTGCTGTGCCCCAGCGTGCAGGTGGCGATACCGGCCACGGCATCGAGATGGCGCCGACTTTGGTCATCCCAGACCCAGCATCCTTTGCCGCGCAGGAGCGAGAGCGCGAAGCGGTTGTAGGTGCCCATCACCGCATCGGATGGGGGCACTGGCGCTGGCTCCACCATGGATCTTCAGAGCAGTTCCCCGGAGGGAATCAACGACCTGATCATTGTCTCGCAGCATCCCGCTGCTGCGGGGACTCCCAACCCAATCCTCAGCAACCAACAATTCGACGGTGCCGTAGACCCTGTGGATCAATAGGAGCGGTCGGACTTGAACCGACAAACCCGAAGGCGGCGCATTTTGAGTGCGCTGCGTCTACCAATTCCGCCACGCTCCCACGTGTCCAACTTTAGGGGATCCGGTTCAGTTCACCGTTTCAGGGACTGTTCAGGAGCTGCGACGTTCCAGTTGTGCTCCGCTGGCGGTGAGCTTGGCTTCGATTCCGGCGTAACCACGATCGAGATGGCTCAGCCCGCTCACCTGTGTTCTGCCCTTGGCGACAAGGCCTGCAAGCACCATGGCGGCTGAAGCCCGCAGATCGGTTCCATTGACAGGGGCTCCACTGAGTGAGGGAACCCCTTCGACCACAGCGGCGTTGCCCTGGACACGGATGGCTGCGCCCATGCGCTGCAGCTCCGCCACGTGCTGCATGCGGTTTTCATAGATCTTCTCGGTGATCACGCTGGTGCCCTGGGCGGTCGCCAGCAGAGCCATGAACGGTGCCTGCAGATCGGTCGGGAATCCTGGGAAAGGCTGGGTGGTGATGTCGATTCCCTTGATGGATCCTGGGGTGATCACGATGCCATCGCCATCGATCTCGAGGCTGCATCCACAGTCGCGCAGTTTCTGAAGCACGGAGCTGAGGTGATCAGGAACCACTGGGGCGACGCGCAGTCTCGAGCGGGTGATGGCTGCCGCCAGCAGGAACGTTCCTGCTTCGATCCTGTCGGGGATCACTGTGTAATCGCAACCATGCAGCCGCTCCACACCTTCAACGGTGATGGTGGGCCCGCCGGCTCCGCTGACGCGGGCCCCCATGGCATTGAGCAGGTTGGCCAGATCCTGGACCTCAGGTTCCTGCGCTGCGTTTTCAATGACACTGGTGCCTTCGGCCAGGGTGGCGGCCATCAGGATCGTTTCCGTTGCACCGACGCTCGGGCAGTCCAGAACAATCGACGCCCCTTTGAGACGTTTGCGATCTCCAGGAACGGTGGCCGAAACAACGCCATGCTCCACGGTCACCACCGCGCCAAGTGCTTTCAGGCCGCGGATGTGCTCCACCACAGGCCGCGCACCGATGCGACATCCGCCTGGGAGGGGAACCTTGGCATGGCCCATGCGGGCCAGGATTGAGCCGATCGCAAAGAAACTGGCCCGCAGTCCGTTGACGAGCTCGTAGGGGGGTTCAGCGCTAGTGAGATCGGAAGCCTTGAGGTGGATGGTTTCGCTGCGTCGTTGGACCTTCACCCCCATGGAGACAAGAATTTTCTCCATTCCATCGATGTCGGTCAGCGGAGGAACATTGCTGAGAGACAGTGTGTCTTCCGTCAGCAATGCCGCTGTCATCAGCACGAGAGCGGAATTCTTGGCGCCGCTCACACGAAGCTCCCCGTGCAGCTTGTTCCCGCCTTGGATCTCAAGATGTGGCTTGAGAATGTCTTGAGACGCGGGCGCCGCGGCTGTCATCCCTGTTATTACTTGCCGAGTGCTTATTGTGACCAGGATGTCTGAGACCGTCTAGACGTCCGGCCCCCAAACTGTCTTGACGATTGACGGGATGGGCGAGAGACGATGTCGTATGTTTCACGGGTCGCTTTGCGACGCACGCCAGCGGATGTGGCGGAATTGGTAGACGCGCTAGTTTCAGGTACTAGTGGCAGCAATGTCGTGGGAGTTCAAGTCTCCCCATCCGCATGACAATCAAGCAGAAACCCGCTTGAGAACTGAAGGGGTTGATTGTTTGTGTGGGTGATTTTCTCCGCTTAAGTGAGTGTCTGAGGCACAAATCCGGCGATTCCATCAATGGCGATTGCGAGCGTTTGATCGTCCCTTCTGTCTCCTCGAGCGACATCTCTGAGCCCCCTTCTGTGGTTCATCGCAGAGCATCAGCGCGCACAGACTTTGCCTGGATGGGATCAGTTGGTGGCGACTGCTACGCAAGGCGCGCCTTGTTGTTGATCACTGCGCTGACAACAGCTGTGTTGCCGCAGTTCAACGCCCTCATCCGAACTATCTTGATGATGCAAGGCGCCCGCAGCTGCCCATGATTGTTCTGAAAATCTCCAATTCATCGGAGGTTGTGGCTTCCAAGGTTGGAAAGTTTTTGGAAGCGCTGACCCCCGACAAGGTTGATCAGGCAGCTGTTGAGGATCAGGTCATCAAGAAACTGGTTGAGAACCTGTCGGCAGAGGGCATCAAGGGAGAGATTGCATCCGTGAACGGTGTCGATCTCGATGGAAGTGAACTCAGTCTTCACGACGGCTTGAAGGTGCGAAAGCACGCCAGTTTCTGAGGTGAATCAGGTGCCGGGACTCGGTGTCGATCTGATCACCAGTCGTCGTAATCCCCTTGTCCGTCGCCTTCGCTCCCTGGCGACGTCGTCAGGGCGTCAACAGGACGGCCATGTTCTGCTCGAAGGAACACATCAACTTCAGGAGTTGCTGTCATTGCCTCGACGGTTGCCCGAACCGGTCAAGGTGATGGCGACTCCGGCCTGGCTGCAGTCTCACGAGGGTCTGATGGACCGCCTGGCTGCTGACATTGATCTGCAGCCCATGGCCGATGAAGCCCTCAAAGCGGCCCTGTCCACGGTCAACCCTGACGGGGTCGCCTGCCTCTGGCCGATCGACGCGCTCCCTCTACCGGCTGAGGCTCCGTCATTTGTTCTTGCACTGGATCGTGTGCAGGATCCGGGCAATGTGGGCACTTTGCTGCGCACGGCACTGGCGGCGGATGTGGAGGAGGTCTGGTTTGCCGCAGGGGCTGACCCCCTTGCTCCGAAAGTGACGCGTTCCGCGGTGGGAGCGGTGCTGAGACTGCCGCTGCGACGTTTTGGGCCCACCGATGCCGTGGGCGTCGAGCAGTTGGCCGACCAGCTCAGCACAGCCCGTGAGCGCGGTCTTCAGGTGGTGGCAACCCTGGTGCCTGACTCCGCTGCGGGGATGCCGGTGATTCCTTACTGGCAGCTGGACTGGTGTCGCCCCACCGTGCTGGTGCTCGGCAATGAGGCATCCGGACTGCATCCATCGCTTCGGGCCTGCTGCAGCCATGGGGTCACGCTTCCCCACAGCGGGCAGGTGGAGTCCCTGAATGTCGCCTCCGCAGCTGTTCCTCTTCTTTTGGAACGCCGACGGGCGACAATGACTGCCTCCATGCAGCAGTCCGGGTGAGCGACGCCAGTTTCGACTTCGATGTGATCGTGATCGGTGCCGGTTATGGCGGTTTCGATGCAGCCAAACATGCCGCCGATCACGGCCTGAAGGTGGCGATCATCGAGTCCCGCGACATGGGCGGGACCTGCGTCAACCGAGGATGTGTTCCGTCCAAAGCTCTGCTGGCAGCCTCAGGCCGTGTGCGCGAGCTGGCCGACGCGCAGCATCTCTCCAGCTTCGGCATTCATGCGGCTCCTGTTCGGTTTGAGCGACAGAAGATCGCTGATCACGCCAATCAACTGGTGGCCACAATCCGCAGCAACCTCACCAAGACTCTGGAAAGAGCTGGTGTCACGATCATTCGCGGCCAGGGACGCCTTGAGGCTGCGCAGAAGGTTGGAGTCCGCGAAATCAGCGGTGTTGACAGGACCCTCTCTGCCCGTGATGTGATCCTTGCGACCGGCTCAGATCCCTTTGTGCCGCCTGGGATCGAAACGGACGGACGCAGTGTGTTCACCAGCGATGAGGCGGTCAACCTGGAATGGCTGCCCCGCTGGATCGCCATCATCGGCAGTGGTTATATCGGCCTCGAGTTCGCTGACGTCTATACAGCGCTCGGCTGTGAAGTCACCATGATCGAGGCTCTCGACAGGGTGATGCCCACCTTTGATCCAGACATCGCCAAGCTTGCTGCACGCAAGTTGATTGATGGTCGCGACATCGATGCCCGTTCAGGTGTCCTGGCGAAGTCGATCAAGCCTGGCGCACCCGCTCAGATCGAACTGGTCGACATGCAGACCCGTGAGCCTGTCGAGACTCTCGAGGTTGATGCAGTCCTGGTGGCCACCGGTCGGGTGCCCAGCAGCAAAGGCCTCAACCTGGAGGCCTTGGGTGTGGAAACCAACAGGGGGTTTGTTCCCATCGATGACGGCATGCGTGTTCTTGCCGCTGGTCAGCCCGTGCCTCATCTCTGGGCTGTTGGCGATGTGACCGGCAAGCTGATGTTGGCCCATACCGCTGCCGCTCAGGGCACGGTGGCGGTCGACAACATTCTCGGTCACAACCGAGAGATCGATTACCGCAGTATTCCCGCGGCGACATTCACGCACCCCGAAATCAGTTCCGTTGGGCTCAGCGAAGCCGATGCCAAACAGCACTCCGTGGATCAGGGTTTCGAGCTGGGAGTGGTGCGCAGCTACTTCAAGGCCAACTCCAAGGCTCTGGCGGAACTGGAGAGTGACGGCCTGATGAAGTTGCTCTTCAACAAGGTCACCGGTGAAGTGCTCGGTGCCCATATCTATGGTCTCCACGCCGCTGACCTGATTCAGGAGGTCTCCAATGCGGTGGCCCGTCGTCAGAGTGTGCGCCAGCTGTCGACCGAGGTGCATACCCACCCAACCCTCAGTGAAGTGGTTGAAGTGGCCTACAAGCAGGCCGCCGCTTCCCTCACCCCTGCTGCCTGATCACCTCCCCCCATCCCTGTTATGGAGATTCGTCGTCGTCCACCCAACCCCAAGGTTCAGGTGGCTCATCTCGAATATGCAATTCCTCACAAGGAGAGTGAGCCCCGCAACATTCTGGAGAAGATCGTCTGGGAAAAAGACCGGGAAATCGAAACAGCTCGTCAGCGTATGCCGCTGGTCAAGCTGAAAGCGCGTGTGGCCGAACTGCCCAGCGCAAGGGATTTTCTCGGTGCTCTGCGAGCTGCTCCCGTTCTTCCGGCCGTGATCGCCGAGGTGAAAAAAGCCAGTCCCAGCAAAGGGGTGATTCGGGAGGATTTCGATCCCGTCGCGATTGCGCAGTCCTATGTGGCGGGTGGTGCCAGTTGCCTGTCGGTGTTGACGGACAAGACCTTTTTTCAAGGTGGCTTTGATGTGCTGGTTGCGGTCCGTGAAGCCGTGGATGTTCCGTTGCTCTGCAAAGACTTCATCCTCAGCCCCCATCAGCTGTATCAGGCCCGTGCCGCGGGTGCTGATGCCGCCCTGCTGATTGCTGGAATTCTCACGGATCAGGATCTCTCTTATCTGCAGAAAGTGGCGGCTGCAATTGGACTCACGGTGCTGGTGGAAGTCCATGATCCGGCTGAAATGGAGCGGGTTCTCGCTCTCGGTGGTTTTCCGTTGATCGGAGTCAATAATCGGGACCTCGCCAGTTTTGAGACCGACCTCGCCACGACAGAGAAGTTGGCCGAGCAGTTCCAAGACCGCTTGAAGGAGCAGGGCACCCTGCTGGTGAGTGAGTCGGGCTTGTTTGTTCGAGCCGACCTCGATCGCGTGCAGTCCGCCGGCGCTTCCGCGGTGTTGGTGGGAGAAGCTCTGATGCGTCAGCAGAATGTGGAGCAGGGTCTGCGCACACTGATCTCCGGTTGATTCAGTTCCTGGCGGTTGTCAGCTCTGTTGCAGGAATCACAGCAGTCACTTCACCGATCACAAGCTCCAGCGGAACCTGTCCAAAGTGCCGGCTGTCTGTACTGGCCTCGGGGTTATCGCCTCGGAGCTCAAGCAGCTGACCCTGCGAACGCCAAACACGTTTCGTCAGTACCAGGTTTGCGTTGCCTGGATGACGACACACCACAACGGTTCCATCAGGGGGTGACTGGGCACCTTTGGCCAGCACCTTCACAATCAGGCGCTGCTTCGGCTGAAGACCAGGGAGCATGGAACATCCCTCAACCTGGAACAGCTTTCTTCTTCCCAAAAAAAACAGCAGCAGGTCCTTGAAACCTGCTGCTGGAAGTGGAGTGTTCACTGCGATTCAGCCAGGCGCAGATGCGCTCAGGATGCCGTCACCCAGGCGTCGCTACGCCCTTTGGATTGCCAGAACATGCCATGGATTTTCTCGACGGCAGCCATCAGTTCTTCGGCCTTGCCCTGATCGATGTTGACCTTGCAGGCACTGCAAAGCTTGGCGGCCTTCCAGAAGGTGTCGTGCAGATCGGGGAAGCTGGCGAGGTGATCGGGCTTGAAGTAATCCGTCCAGAGGATCATCAGTTCCTTCTTCGCCTTGGTGGCCTCTTCCTCCTTGATCGCGACGTAACGCGAGAAGGTGTTGTTGTAAGTGGCGAGGGCTGCTGCATCACCTGCAGCGGGTGCTTCCATGCCCTTGAGCTTCTTGGTCATTGAGAGAACAGCTTCCGCTGCTACGCGGGCGGAAGCCGGGTCATAGACCCCACAAGGACCGTCGCAGTGGGCTTGTGCTGCTTCAGCGGGTAGTGCGCGAAAAATGGCTGGGAGTGCCGAGCGGAACATGTGGGTTGATGGTCAACTGCCGTCCGCTCAGCCTAACTGGCACTCAAGACTTGATGTCGAGCAGCTCCACTTCGAAAATCAGTGTTGCGTTCGGCGGAATGACACCGCCTGCACCACGCGTCCCGTAGCCGAGTTCAGGGGGGATCACAAGCTTGCGCTTGCCGCCCACTTTCATGCCCTGGACACCTTCATCCCACCCTTTGATCACCTGGCCCCGTCCGAGGGGAAAGGTGAAGGGCTTGCCACGGTCGTAGCTGGCGTCGAACTGTTTCCCGTTCTCCAGCGTTCCGCGGTAATGCACCACAACGGTTTGCCCGGCGACGGCTTCAGCTCCGGTGCCCACCTCCAGGTCGGTGATGCGCAGGCCACTGGCCAGGATCTGGCTTTTCTCGGCGCTCATCGGGCCTCCCAGCGCGGAGGCGTCGGCTTGATTGGAGTCAGGGGCCATGGCGAAAAGGGTGGGGTTGGTCTCTTCTGGATCCAGTTCCATCGGACTGGATGTGGTGTTTGGACCAGCGGTCTGGACAACGGCAGGCTGAGCTGCTGGAGCTGCCGCGATCACGGTGGATGGAGCCACGATCTGGCTCACCAGAGCCACGATCAGGCAGGCCACACAGACTGCTGAGCTGATCAGAATGTCGCGCACTGAGGGTCTGTTCATTCCATCCGATTCTGGCAGGCTCATTCCTGTCGATCACGCTGACGCAGCTGTTGCTCCAGTCGGTCGATCCGACCACGGAGTTCGTCCAGTTCCTTCTGGCTTGCCAGACCGAGGTCCTGAAGAAGGTTGTCGCGATTGCGTTCCAGATTGCGTCCCATCTGCTGTTCAAGCTCCGGTGTTTCACCGCGCAGAGCTTTCAGAACGTCATCCACGAGGGCAGAGGCGTGACTTGCATCCAGGCGTCCGCTGCTCACCCATTCCTGGGTCACGTAGCGAAGACGGTCGGCCACCAGGGTGGTTGTTCCCAGACCACGGAGCAGCAGTTGCTGGAGGGGGTTGGCGGTCTCCATCGAGAATCGCGGTTCAGTCTGATTTCAGGATGACGGCATCCAAAGGGGCTGACCATGGGCAATGACCGATCCCTGTTGATGGTCAGGGGGCTGATCGGGGGTGTTCTTGCAGGACTTGGTCTCTGCCTCTCCGGCCCGTGGTGGATGGTTCCTGCCCTGGCGTTGTTGTGGTCGATCGTTCGATCGCCTCTGGCGGCGTCACTCTGGGCTGGAGTGGCTGTTGCCATCAGTCATCGCTGGTTGATTGCCCTGCATCCCCTGACCTGGCTGGGGGTGCCGGCCCCTCTGAGTCTTCCTCTGGCGATGGGGGTCTGGTTGGCCTGCGTCCTGGCCGCAGCTCTGCTGGTGGCGGCATGGAGTTGTCTGGCGCGCTGGTTGCCTGGCCGCTGCGGCATGCGCCAGGCCCTGGTTCTCTCTCTGGTTTGGGGCCTGAGCGAGACACTGCTCGCCAGGTGGCCTCTTTTCTGGATTGGGGTCGGAGGTAGCGCGCTCCCGGGGGACCGCTGGCTGGCCGGTCTGGCCGGTTGGTTCGGTGCAGGGGGTCTGGCAACCATTCAGCTGCTGCTGGGTTGGTGGCTTTGGCAGCTGTGGTCCGTGGCCCGCTCAGAGCCAGGCCAGCGTTGGCGCCTGCTGCGTTGGGGTGTTCTTGCTCTGGTTGTTGTCCATGGTCTGGGTGTGGTGGCCTTGATCGGATCCGTCGATCGCAGAACAGATCACAGCGAAGCCTCCCTGCCTGTTGCCCTCTGGCAGACGGCGATTCCCACCCGTGAGAAGTTCAGCGATCGGCGCCAGGCGGAGCTGCCTGAGCGGTTGCGTCAGGTCATGGACAGCGCTCAGAGCGGAGGTGCCGAGCTGCTGATTGCTCCGGAGGGGACGCTTCCTCTGAAGTTCCCGTTTGCGGAGGACCGGGGGATCCCTCTGATCAGTGGTGGCTTTCGGTTTGTGGGGGGGCAGCAGCGCAGCTCCCTGCTGCTGCTGGCCTCCAGTAGGCAAGGGACGTCGAGCAGCATCGATAAGCATCGTCTGGTTCCTCTTGGGGAATGGATGCCTTCCTGGCCTGCTCTGGCCGGCTTGTCCGCGGTGGGAGGACTGCAGCCCGGCGAGCCCTCCAGGTTCTGGCGCTGGGGTGGCCCGCCGGCGGCGGTGGCCATCTGTTACGAAATCAGCAATGGGTCCGCCCTGGCCGCGGCGGTGGCGGATGGTGCGCAATGGATCCTGGCTGCGGCCAACCTCGATCCCTATCCGCTGCTGTTGCAGAGGCAGTTTCTGGCTCTTGCGCAACTGCGCAGCCTGGAGACCGCCAGACCACTGCTGTCGGTGGCCAATACCGGGCCGACAGCCCTGATTGCCGACAGGGGGGTGGTGGAAGCGCAGCTGCCCGCCATGCGTCCTGGGCTGCTGCCGGTGCAGCTGGATCCCCAGCAGGGCCGAACGTTGTATGTGCTCTGGCGCGACTGGCCGCTCTGGGTGCTGCTGCTGGTGGCGGTGGTGAGCCTCTGGATCAGACCGAGGCCTGGATCAGGCCTCCGCCCAGCACGGATTCGCCTTCGTAAAACACCGCCGCCTGTCCAGGGGTGATCGAGAACTGGGGCGCGTCAAAAGTCAGTTGGCAGCGATGGGGGCGTTGCCCGGCGATGTCGGCCTCGCTGGCCTCGATGCAGGTGAGCTGGGCCATCACCGGTGCGCTGCGGTAGCGCACCTGCACCTCCACTCTGCGGCTGAAGCCTGGAGCAGGTGGTGCGATGGACACCCAGTTGATGGCTCCCACCTCACAGCACCCACGACCTGCCTCGGCCCTTGGCGCCACCACCACACGGTTCATGGCCGCATCCAGACGGACGACATGCAGAGGTTCACTCCAGGCCACACCCAGACCCCTGCGCTGGCCGATCGTGAAATGTTCGATGCCGTCGTGATGTCCCACCACGGTGCCGTCCTGAAGGGTGATGTCTCCCTCTCGCGGTGGCAGATAGGCGTCGAGGAAGGCACGCATCGAGCCGTGATGATCCGCCAGGCAGAGGTCCTGACTCTCAGGCTTCTCGGCGGTGCGCAGGCCATGGCGCCCCGCTTCCTGACGGGTCTCCGGTTTGGTGAGTTCCCCCAGAGGAAACACCACGCGTGAGAGCACGTCCTGGTTGAGGTCGTAGAGGAAATAGCTCTGGTCCTTGCGTGTGTCCAGACCCCGTAACAGCTTCCAGCGTCCTGTGCTGTCATCCAGGCGAATGCGGGCGTAATGCCCTGTGGCCACACGCTCAAGCCCCCTTTCCTGTCGAGCCCAGTCGAGCATCGGGCCGAATTTCACCGCCCGGTTGCAGCGTGAGCAGGGCAGGGGTGTGATTCCCGCCTGGTAGCCCTCAATCAGGCCTTCGACGATTTCACGCGCGAAGTTGTCGCGTGAATCCACGATGTGATGGGGAACTCCCAGTTGTTCGCAGATTCCCGCCGCATCCACCAGGCCTTCGGCACAACAGGCCCCTTTGCCGCTCATCAGCCAGAGCGTGAGTCCTTCCACCTCCCAGCCTGCTTCCACGAGCAGGGCTGCGGTCAGGGAACTGTCGACGCCTCCTGAGAGCCCCACCGCCACGCGGTGTTCACCCGGCCAGTCCTGCAGGCGCTCGAGGGCCTGGGCACCGGCTGACGTGGCGGCAATGCTGGGCGTCGCTGCCGACATGGAAGGGCGGGCATGAACGGGATTCTCTTTCCATAGTGAGGTGCCATGGGCCCCGGCAGTGTTCTGGCCACCCGCTGATGCCGACCACCTGCTGGTCTCCGCCGATCAGATGCTCTCTCTGGAGCGGGAGTGGCTGGCCAGTGGCCTGCCGGTTGCGGCGTTGATGGAAACGGTGGGCCAGCGGATGGCCGACTGGTGTCTTGCACGACCGGAGTTGTTGGCTGCCGGTGTGCTGGTGCTGGTGGGGCCTGGGCACAACGGCGGCGACGGACTGGTGCTTGGACGCAAATTGCTTGAAGCCAAGGTGGAGGTGCGGCTCTGGGCGCCGCTGCCTCTGCGTCAGTCCCTCACGCAGGAGCACTGGCGCCATTGCGTCTGGCTCGGTGCTTCCGTCATGCAGTCGTCTCCCGATCCGGCGGACAGGGCTCTGTGGATCGAGGCGCTGTTTGGTCTTGGTCAGAAACGGCCGCTGCCTCCGGATCTGGCAGAACTGCTCTCCTCCAGAGCCCGCGAAGCATCGCGGCAGCTGGTCAGCCTGGATGTTCCCGCAGGCCTGGATTCCGACAGCGGTTGCCCGCTGGAGGGTGGCGCTGCGATCGCAGCGCACACTCTGTGTGTGGGGTTGATCAAGCGCGGCCTGGTGCAGGACGCTGCCCTGACGCATGTCGGCAGCCTGCATCGCATCGATCCGGGTGTGCCGGTGACGCTGACGCAGTCGCTGCCACCACCGCTCACGTTGCGCCTGCTGGCCAGTGATGTTGCGGATCTTCGCTGCCCTCCGGAGCCGGCGGCGGCGACGAAATACCAGCGCGGCCGTCTGTTGCTGATCGCCGGCAGTGAGCGCTACAGGGGTGCAGCCCACCTTGCCGTGCGCGGCGCCCTGGCCAGTGGTGCAGGCAGCGTGGAAGCCTGTCTTCCGGCATCGGTGGCGGAGCAGCTCTGGCAGCTGGCACCGGAGGTGGTTCTGAGAGCGGGACTGTCGTCTGATCATCAGGGGGCTCTGGTTTGGGGGAAGGCCCTTGAGGGAAGGGCTCTGGAGCGCCTCGATGCCGTGCTGCTCGGGCCTGGTCTCGGCCGGGTGGAGGGCTGCTGGCAGCATTGGGCGGAGCCCCTTCTTGGTTTCAGTGGTCTGCTGGTGCTCGATGCCGATGGCCTCAATCAGTTGGCGGCCTCTGAGGGCGGCTGGCGCTGGTTGTTGAAGCGATCTGGCCCCACCTGGCTGACGCCCCATGCCACTGAATTTGCCCGCCTGTTTCCCGACTGCTGCCAGGGATCTCCGCTCGATCAGGCCGCGGCAGCTGCGGATTGCTCTGGGGCAGTGGTGTTGCTCAAGGGTGCTCACACGGTGATCGCCTCTCCTTGTGGAGAGATGCGGCAGCTGACCGGCACGGATCGATCTGTGGCCCGAACCGGGCTGGGGGATCTTCTGGCGGGTCACTCCGCTGGTTGGGGCGCTCGCTGTTTGGCCGCAACCCAGAACGCTGGAGTTGAAGATCTTGCGGCCTCTGCGTTGCTGCATGCCCTGGCGGCAAAGCAATGCGAGCGCGGGAGTGGCGCTCTGGCCATTTCGGATCAGTTAACGAGTCTCACGCGTTTCGTGTTGCGATCTTGACTTGATGTGCGATTGACGTTGACTTTTCTACATTTTTTACACGATTCACTCGGCTTTGTGTCGTTTTCCACGCATGAATCTGAAGGGTTGCTGAAAACACATCGCTGATCGTGAAATTCATAGGACAGTCGCATCACGACACAGATTCATCCCCATGGTCTCAGCGGCAGCAGGGATTTCAGAAACCCAAAAACGACGAAGTAGTGACCCGATCAGTTGGTACCTCGCCACGATCGGCAGGATTCCACTGCTCACTCCGGCTGAGGAGATTGAGTTGGGCAATCAGGTTCAACAACTGATGCAACTCACCGAGGATGGAACGATTCCTTCCGACAGTGATTCGTTTTCAAGCAAGCAGAAACGGGTGATTCGTGTTGGCCTGCGGGCCAAACAGCGCATGATGAAAGCCAATCTGCGCCTGGTTGTGAGTGTTGCCAAGAAATATCAGGGCAAGGGTCTTGAACTTCTCGATCTGATTCAGGAAGGTTCTCTCGGGCTTGAGCGGGCGGTTGAGAAATTTGATCCCACCCGTGGCTACAAATTCTCCACCTATGCCTTCTGGTGGATCCGCCAGAGCATGACCCGTGCAATTGCCTGCCAGTCGCGCACCATTCGCCTGCCGGTGCACCTCAGTGAGCGCCTCACCACGATCCGCAAGGTGAGCCTCGATCTGGCACACAAACTCGGCGCGATGCCCAGTCGCATCGAGATCGCCGAAGCGATGGACATGCCCGTTGAAGAGCTCGATTCTTTGCTGAGGCAGGCCCTGACCACCAGCAGTCTTGATGCACCGGTCAACGGAGAAGAGGGTCGCAGTTTTCTCGGCGATCTGATTGCTGACGCATCCCTCGGAGAGCCGCTCGACAAGGTGGAGCAGCGTATCCATCACGAGCAGCTGGGGCGCTGGATGAGCCATCTCAGTGATCAGGAACAGCATGTGCTCACCCTGCGTTTCGGTCTGAACGGCCATGAACGGCACACCCTGGCTGAAATCGGGCGTCTGCTTGAGGTCTCGCGTGAACGTGTTCGTCAGGTGGAGTTAAAGGCCCTTCGCAAGCTGCGTAACCTGACCCGCCGCGTCGCACCCAGCTTCTGATTCCTCAGAGTTCAGAGGTTCGTTGAATCGTTGAAACCACCACTCGTTTATCACGAGGCCTACAGCGCACCGCTCCCCAGCAGTCATCGTTTTCCGATGGCGAAATTTCGCCAGCTCGACCGTTGTCTCAGAGAGACGGGGCTGGCCGGAGATGTGCAGATGCACCGTCCCCTTCCGGTGCCTCGCCGCTTGCTGGAACTGGTCCATCACCGTGAGTATCACGAAGCGTTTGCGAGGGATCGGCTCGATCGTCAGTCGCAGCGTCGTATCGGCCTGCCCGTCACCACGCCTTTGGTGCAGCGCACGTATCTGGCCGTCGGCGGCTCGCTGCTGACAGCGCGCCTGGCCTTGAAGCATGGTCTGGCCTGCCACCTCGCTGGCGGCACGCACCATGCCTTCCCCGGATACGGCAGTGGTTTCTGCATCTTCAACGATCTGGCGATCTGTGCCCGTGTCCTTTTGGAGGAAGAGGGCCTCACGCAGATCATGGTGGTGGATCTCGATGTGCATCAGGGCGATGCCACTGCGCTGATCTTTCAGAACGATTCCCGTGTGTTCACGTTTTCAGCGCATGCCGCCTCCAACTTCCCTGCGCGAAAGCAGCTCAGTGATCTTGATCTGCCCATCGGTGATGGGGTGGAGGATCACGACTATCTCGCCCTGATCGGCGAGCATCTCCCCGATCTGCTGGACAGGCTGAATCCGCAGATTGTGCTGTACAACGCAGGTGTTGACCCTCACCGGGAGGATCGTCTGGGACGGCTGGCGTTAACGGATGTCGGCCTTCTGCAACGGGATCATCTGGTGCTGGATGCCTGTTTACGCAGGCACATTCCTGTGGCCACGGTGATTGGTGGCGGTTACGACGCCATGACGCCCTTGGTGAAGCGGCATTCGCTTGTGTTCAGGGCAGCAGCTGACCAGGCCCGCTTGCATGGGCTCTGATCAGGTCGCACTGTGTTGATCTGCCTGCGCTGTTGATCTTCCCGGCTCAGTCTTCAGCCCAGATGTATCGCGTCAGTTCCGATCCATCGGGTTCAGGGGCGCTGAGTGCGAAGTCGACACAGTCCTGAACGATGCCATCGATCTCCTTCTCGATCGCACGCAGATCATCGCTGCTGGTCAGGCCGGCCCCGACGAGGTCGCGTTCGAGTGCTTTGAGTGGATCACGTTTGGCCCAGAACTGTTTCTCCTCCTCCGCGCGGAGTTCGTCAGGGTCGGCCAGGGAATGGCCTCGGAAGCGGTAGGTCAGACATTCCAGCACCGTGGGCCCTTCCCCGGCCCGGGCGCGTTCAACGGCACGCTGAGCTGCGGCTCGAACGGCCAGAACATCCATGCCGTCCACCTCCTCTCCGGCCATGCCGAAGGCACCGGCCTTACGCCAGATCTCCGGGTCGCTGGTGGCGCGGTCGTGGGCCATGCCGATGGCCCACTTGTTGTTCTCGACCACAAAAATGATCGGCAGCTTCCAGAGCTGCGCCATGTTCAGGCACTCAAAGAACTGACCGTTGTTGCAGGTTCCGTCTCCGAAAAATGCCGCCGTCACAGCGTTGCTGCTCGGATCGCCCAGGGCATCCCGCTTGTAGCGACTGGTGAAGGCCGCCCCGAGTGCCACGGGAATGCCCTCGCCGATGAAGGCGAAACCACCAAGCAGGTGGTGTTCTCGAGAAAACAGGTGCATGGAGCCGCCGCGGCCCTTGCTGCAACCGGTTTCCTTGCCGAACAGTTCGCTCATCACCTCACGGGCCGGCACGCCAGCACTCAGGGCATGAACGTGATCGCGGTAGGTGCTGCAGAACCAGTCGTGCTGTCGCTTCATGGCACCGATCACGCCGGTGCTCACCGCTTCCTGGCCGTTGTAGAGGTGCACGAAGCCAAACATCTTGCCGCGGTAGTACATCTCCGCGCACTTGTCCTCGAAGCGCCGTCCGAGGGTCATGTCCCGATAGAGGGCGAGGCCTGTTTCCCGGTCCACGGAGGCTCGCTGGGCTGTCACCAGGGTCGAAAGCCGCTCCGCATGGGCTCCCAGCAGTGATCCACCTTCAGAAGCAGAGGCGTTGCGTGTATCCGTGCCGATTGCGATGTCCTGACCCATGGCACCACCTGTTTGACCACCGACTTTAAGGGTCCATGGCGGATCGATGGGCAAAACCCCAGACACTGCCTACAGTCTGCAGCCAATAGCT
>CAJXFG010000002.1 GCA_913052185.1 uncultured Synechococcus sp.
GAAAACCCCTGGACAAACAGTTTCAATGATGACAAAATTTACGCCTAAAGCATCAATCAAATTGTTGCCCAAACTGCGTAATGACCAACAGATGCAAACCTGTCGGGACCATTTTTTTGATGTCTGATCAATTTTAAATTGATCAGCCTGCAGGCGAAAGAATGGTCTGCGTAACCCAAAGCTTACTGTCATTAATACATGATTTCAAACAATACAAGCATTTGAACTATTGAAAATTCGACTTTGCATCTCTAGAGTGTGGTTTATTCGAGCAGTTAGGTGGATTCCTCGCTCAATACTCTGTGCGTTGACATCGGTGGAACCGGCGTCAAATTGATTGTTGTCGATGGCAAGGGTCTTCAACTTTGTGATCGACAGCGAGCCAAAACACCTCAACCTGGTACACCTGAGGCCATTATCAGTGTGATTGAGGAACTCAGCGGGTTAGTTCCAGAGTTTGATCGTATTGCAGTGGGTTTTCCAGGTGTTGTTCACGAAGGAATTATTGGAACTGCTGCCAATTTGGACATCAATTGGCCTGGTACAGACCTTGCAGATGAGCTGTTTCAGCGGCTCAACAAGCCTGTCCGTGTTGCCAACGATGCAGACGTACAGGGCTACGGATGTGTTCGTGGCAAAGGAGTGGAAATGGTCCTGACCCTCGGCACGGGCATGGGATCAGCCTTGTTCGTCGACGGTCGCCTCGTCCCAAACCTTGAGCTGGCGCACCACCTGTTCAAAAAAGGAAAAACCTACGAGGACTATGTCGGTAGACCGGCGTTAGAGACCGTTGGAACTCAAAAATGGATCAAGCGTGTGAAGCGTGTCATTGAGACCACAAAACGCGTCTGGAATTGGGATTTGATGCATCTGGGCGGAGGAAACACAAAGCTTCTTCGAGATGTGCAGTTTCCAGAACAGATTCAACTTCACTCCAACACAGCCGGTGTTCTCGGGGGCTATTTCTTGTGGCAGACAGACTGAAAACGCTGATTTCTGGCCTATTTCCACGTATTCGAGCAGTGGTAGCCATTGAAACCACAACACTCCGTTACATCGCGCAAACTTTCAATGCGTCTTGAATCGTCGATGGAAATTCTCACAGCCATAGCGGTTCTGCCTTTTCTCGCTGCTCTTGTGGTTGGCGCTCGTGAGGCGGAGCAGGACCAGCCCTGAAGCGTGGCGGCAGGAGCCAACCCATAGCTAAGCCGGAATGAAACGGTTTCAGCTATGCGCTGGTTTCTGCTCTTCTCCGGGCTGATGCTGTCTTGTCTGACGAGTGTGAGTGCCGAGCAACGCGCACCTGAGCTGCAGGCAGGTCAGTCAATTCTTGTGGTGGACCAGAGCCTGACATCCAAAGGCTGGAATCCTGCTCCTGCTGAACAAGTCCGAGACTTTGAACAGCAGCTGGCCGGAAATCAGCTGTCATCACTGGCATCCTGTTCCGGCACAGGTGTTGGCTACTGCCGTTACGACTATCAACGCCATGGCAAACGCCTCGTTGTTGTCACCGTTCCTGCACGTCAACCCAATCAAGCCGGACGTGTTGCCCGTTGGTGGGTTGAATCCTTGACTTTCAACCAAGCACGTTGATCAGTCGCAGGGTTCCCCAGAGATCGAAGACACAAAAAATAAGCCCGATCACAATCAAGTCCCAGGCACGGTGTTTCAAAGCCCAGGGAGCAAGAAAAACTTCCGCCACGCCATGGAGTGCAGTGCCTAGTGCAATGTGCTCCAGCACCAGCAACCCGTGGGCCAAAAGGAACAGGCCGCTCGCCACAAAGCGCATTAGCACCGACCAAGAGACCGACACTCTGTCCATCAAACCGAAGGTCAGCCTATCGGGTTTGCTTGCCAGCTCCCCAGCTGGTCGTCGAGCCTTGTTAAGGCCAATGTCAAATCTTCATCCCAGAAACAAGCCCCAACAATGGGGTGCGAACCCTGCCAATCCCCTTTCAAAATGCGCCTGGACTGGTCTCCTGTATCAGACGTGACGCCAGCACCCCACCAAAGGAGAAGGCAATTCGTCAACGAGCACTGTTGCTGACTCTCAATAGTGCGTACTATTGAGAAACGCTGCATAACGTCTCCATGTCGCCTGCAAGCTCTTCTGCTGAAGCGACCGGAACTCTGAAGAAGGGGCTTCACCAGGATGGGCGTCGGATGACGCCGCAGAGGCGTTTGGTCCTGGACCTGTTTGAGCAGATCGGCAGTGGCAGTCATCTGAGTGCTGAGGAAGTCCACCGCCAGCTGGTGGATCAGCAGTCCAAGGTTTCGCTCGCAACCATCTACAGGACCCTGCGCTTGCTCGTGGAGATGGATTTTCTTCAGGAGCTCGAACTACGGGATGGCGGCAGTCGATTCGAGCTGGCGGATGCAGAACACATTCATCACCACCATCTGGTCTGTGTGCGTTGTGGGCGCACCGAAGAGTTTGAGAACGAGGCGGTTTTGCAGGCAGGCCGGGATGCCGTCAAAGAGCTCGATTTCGAGCTGATCGATTCCAGCCTCAATGTTCGTGGCGTCTGCCCAAAATGCCGATGACTGCCTGATCTAGTGGTGAGCCGGCGGGTGTTCGGCGCAGGCCATCCAGTGATCACCCATCTGATGCACCCCCTCGCATCCGATGAGCTTGGCCTGTGCTTCCGCATCAGCTCTGGAGGGATAGGCCATGAAGCGAGGATCGTCCGCAGGTTTTGGCTCAGCGTGACTGCCGTGATGAGCGTTGTGATCGTGACTGCTGCGACCACCCAACTGAACCAAGCCCATACTCATCGGCCCAACAGTCCAAACACCCATGGTGTTGGCTCCGACCGCCAGAAGCCCCATGCCCACAATCGACAGATTGATCACGCCCATCGCCACGACTCCGATGGACACCACACCCATCGGAACGATGCCGATACAGATCACACCCATGGGAACGATCCCGATGGAAACCGTGCCGAGTGGTGCGATGCCGACTGCCAATCGCTTGGGCTTACTGCCGCAGTGGGCTGGCCCCTGATCAGGTGAGGAAGATTTACTCATCTCTGCATCGTGACGGTTGCTGCGCCATTCCTCGAGCCTCGGCAGGCTGAGAGTAATGAATCAATTCACTCCAAACCACATTCACGAGCTTGTGCTGATCCGGGCAAAGCACGTTGAAGAGGGCTGTAGGGCGGTTCTGGAAGTCCGCAGTCAGAAAACCGTACTGCTTGATCTCAGTGGAATGGACAACCCCCAGGCACAGCGAACGACTGATTTCGTCTGCGGGGGCATCGAAGCGCTCGATGGAGGCCAACATCGTCTCGATGAGCACGTGTTTCTGTTCACCCCATCAGGAATTCAGGTGACCCTCAACTGAGGGAGCCTCCACAACTGGAACCATTGCCAGCTGTGCAGCCGAAGCAATGATCAGCAACTGCAATCGGTTGATTTATGAGTCCATCCGTAGCGCTGAGTAGATCAGCGAGCTCACGAGGCCCGGCCTTGGAGGAGAGATTCAGCTGCTGGTTGAAGTCGCAGTCATAGAGAGCCCCTGTCCAACTGACGCTGATCAGGCTGCGACACATCACCCCACTGAGGTTTTCCGGTCGATGCGCTTGACGCAGAACCTGTTGGTAAGGCACCAGCTCACCCCGATGTTGCAGATCTCTCGCAAAGCGCTGGATCGGCATGTTGGTGATCGTGAGCAGATGGGAGAAGGCAATGCCATGGCTTGCGGCCAAGGCCTTCCGGTATTGAGCCTCCAGGGGTTCCTGCGCAGGTGGGAGTGAAGCTCCCGATGGATTGAACACCAGATCAAGCCGCAGGGGCGATCCGGGTTGGGCATATCCCAGCTGGTTCAACTGCTTCAGGCCTGCAATGCTTCGCTCATAGACGCCTTGACCTCGCTGGAGATCCACCCTCTCCTGCTCGTAACAAGGCAGAGAAGCAACCACCCGTACTCCCATGTCAGCCAGGAACTCGGCCAGGTCCTCATGACCGGGTTCACTGAGAATGGTGAGGTTGCAGCGATCAATCACCTCAACGCCGAGGTCTCTTGCTGCCGAAACGAGCTCACGAAACTGAGGATGAAGTTCCGGCGCGCCCCCGGTGAGATCGAGACAATGCAGATCAAGACGGGCCAGCACCTCAGGAATCAGGTCGATCAGCTCCTTGGCCATCATTTCCTTTCTCCAGGGGCCCGCATTCACATGACAGTGACTGCAGGTCTGGTTGCAGCGGTAGCCGAGGTTGACCTGCAGCGTGCTCAACCGATCACGTTGTACCGGTGGAAACCCAACTGTGTCTGAAAGCGTTGATGTCAACGTCGGAAATCGATCTGGAACTGTGACCTGAACAAATTCTGGCGAACCATGACCGTCGTTATGGATTCAAGCTGGTTGGGTCAACGGCTGCCAAAGGCGGGCTGCCCAGCTTCTCAACCAGTGCGACGGTGAGGTCATCTCCCTGGGTCTGCAGATAGGCATAGCCACCTCCATCAGAGCGCAGGATCGCTGCATAGGCGTAGATCACCCCGCGATCATCCTGCTGACGGATGCGGCCGATGCAGTTCTGATCCTGCGTGAACTGTCCCTGATAAGCCGCCACCTCCCCAGCACCGTCGTATGAAGAAACCGCGAGACCAACCATGCTCCAGCCGGTCCAGCTCTCCTTCTGAATCACCGCATTCGGCCTCCAGCTCGAAGCGGTCATGGTGTGCCCCGTCTGCACGCTCAGCAGTGTTCCATCCATGTCCTCCGGTTCACAGCGACGCTCCGGCTGCGGAATCCATCGTTCGGTCACAACATCCCCTGCTCGATCACTGAGGCCGAACCGTGGTTTGCCCTGAGCAGTCAGCAAGACCTTGCTGGTACTGCCAGCTGCATCCCGGGTCACCGTGAGACCGCAGCCAGCATCCAGTTCCCAGCGGCCTGCATAGTCCGTCTCGCTGTAAATCCTTCCAACACGCAGGAACCGCTTTCCAAGGACCGAACCATTCGGCAACCATGTTTCCAGCTGCAGGCGTCCAAGAGGTTGTTCAGCACGGTGCCCCTCGCCCACGATCAGATAGTCACCTGGAGCAGGTGCTGCGCAGGAGCTGCTTCCCTGCAGACTCTGGGCATGAACGAGGGTTGTTGGCAGCAACGAAGCCAGCAGCGTCGACCAAGAGAGCAGGAAACGCATCGCAGCAGAACTGTTGATCTCAAGTCTGCAGAAATCGACGACCCAGGGCATCATCCAATCCAATGGGACAGTTGCAGCCTTGAACATCCGGCTGAAGGCGCTGATTGCTGGTCTTGTGGCTGCTTTAAGCGGGCTCGCCGGGTGGATCATCCATCAGGAGCTCATCACACCTGATCAACAGGTCGCTGGCGAGGTGGCGGATCCTCTCCGTCAGGGACCAAGCACGCCACCGGCTCCCGGGGAGATCGCCCGCTTTCTGCCTGATCAGTCCCTTCTGATCAAACGCGCTGACGGCACTCAGATCAACCTGGAGTACAACAGCGTGATCCTCGATCCAGCCTGGATCGACATCGAATACTTCGGAGGCTGGAACAGGGAGTCTGAAGCCAATCATGATCAGCAGGCTCTTCTGTTCTTCACCGGGCCCACATTCGAAAAGGAGCTTGGACGCGGTGAGCTTGATATGGCCCTGCACGGGGACCTGTTGATGAGCAACGGTCGATGGACTGCCGGTAACCGTGCAGCGGCTCGCGGTCGCGCCTTCATCGCCGTGAATCACAAAGGTGATCTCGAGTTCGGTTACGGCGATCTGAAACCTGAACAGCTAAAGCGCTATCGCCTGTTCATTGGTGGCTTGCACGCCTTCACCAATCACCAGCAATCGGCTCCGGAGGGTTACACGGGTGTCTATGGCGAGATGAGGCTGGCTGATGTCCGCATCATTTACGGGTTTCGCCCTGATGGTGATCTGGAGGTGATTGAAACCGCGGATGGGGTGCACTTCGACGATCTGCGCACATTCGTCGATCAGCGACAGTTCGAGGCCGCCTACCTGCCCGACCACGCGTCCAAATCACGATTGATTGTGCCGGGGAAGCGACTCTGGACTGTTCAGCAGGCTGAATGGGTCAGCGGCGGCAAACCATCCATCACCCAGTTGCCGTTCATGTTGCGGGTTGTGCCACGGAGCGAGCTTTCGACAGACCAGTGAACCAATCCACATAGGCGTCGGGACCTCCTGGAATACAGACATCAAATTGAAGTGGGTCTTCAGGGTCGCTGATCCCAACGAGAGAGCCATCCATGAGCGAAGGCCGGTCCACCTCACCAGCACTGCTGTCGACCAGAACAACACGGTTCGGAAGCCCATAGCTCCTGCCGAGCTCCTGAAGCAGAGTGAGGAAGCCTCGATCACTGCCTCCTCTCAACCAGCCGTCTCCCGAGGGATTGATCGTTGAAGTGACAGTGTCACCAACGCCCACGAGATGTGGCATCTGATCACGAGGGATCCGTTGCTTGCAGAGAGCCAGCAGGGCGTCGTGGTCATGGGGTGCGGTTCTGACGTTGAACTCGTCGCCGAGTGGTGCCGTGCCTGTGCGTGCAGCAATGTGGCGATTGATCAACACCAGCAATCCCGCTTCCTTGATGGCTCCTCGCAACATGAACTGAATATCGGTGCTGCCCACATCGCCGGCCACTGATGGTTTGAGCAGCTCACAGCCACGGGAATCACGTCCGAGATTCGGCGCAACATGCAGGAAGAAGGAGTCGTGAAGGCCTTCGCTCGCCGCCATCGCCATCAGCTGCTGCATCAGCTCCTCGAGCATGGATTGCAAGTGGCGCTGACGCGCGACATCGTCAGGGATACGGGCGAACAGACTGTTGAGATTGATCGTTGGTGAAACCTGCGTATCCAGAACGGCACGTTCGACCTCGACGGCAAGCTCCCGCTCCCCAAGTTCCGGCATCGAGGTCTGCAACATGGACGTCATCAGACCTTTCATCCGTCCTGGAACCGAAGCCAGAAAGTTGATTTCAGCCTCACTGACTCCCGGATGCGTGAGCTGTCCGAACGCATCCTGGTATTGCACTCCACCGGCTGCGAGGCCGGGCAGATAAAGCCCCTGCCTTCGTGCCAGGGTGCTGTCACCGAGGGCTTTTTCAACCAGACGGTTGACGCCACGATGGCCCTCGTGCTCACCGTTCGTCAGAACGCAGAAACAGCCACGCAATCCCGCTGCCGCATGCACATAACCGGCAGGGAGACGACGTGTGAGGGGATCCTTCACCAGAGGCATGCAGACCCCATCGAGATCCTGCACGATCAGCAGGTCAGAGCTGACAACGAGTTCCTGATGCAGTGAAGCGAGATCCATCCGAACCATGGCTGTCGCGGTCTTGAAGCACACCCTCCCATGCAGCGACAGAATCGCCAATCACCGGGGAGCAAACGACGATCAGCAATCAGGCATGGCCCATCGCCCGTTGGTAAGCAGGGCGCAGTCTGGTGCGTTCGATCACAGCCTGAATGACCGGATAAGGACTTAGATCGATCTCAGGAAAAAAGATCGGCAGATAGCCGAGATGTGCCTCAACGGCGCAATCAGCGACGCCCCATTGATCACCGACGAGCGGCCGGTCAGGATCCAGTTGACCATTGAGAACCTCCATGAGTCGTGGAAATTCATGCTCGCGACTGGAGGGAACAAACAGCGCGATGGAGAGTGTTGCGTTGGCGAACAGCAGCCACTGGCTGGTGAGGGCACGTTGTGCCGGCGTGTTGATGTCATTGCTGTAACGCTCAGCGAGATGAAGAAGGATGGCGCCGCTTTCGAACAGCACGAGCGGAGATCCATCTTCAAGCAAGACATTGTCGTCAATCAATGCAGGAAGCTTTCCGAATGGATTAATGCACAGAAATTCGGCGTTGCGATGCTGCTTTGACTCAAGGTTCAGCTCAACGAGCTCGTAGTCAATCGATTTCTCCTCCATGTACCAGCGAGGCATGCTGGCTCTGGTTCTTGAACCACCGAAGAGCTTGAGCATCAGCGAATCTCTTCATGCAGATCAATGCTGCCTAGAGACAGACCAGGATTCAAAGCTGGGCAAGGAATCGATATCAATCCTGCAGCGAGGCTCACCGACCTCCATGAATGCCTCAGCATTCGGTCAGACAAACCAGCGAGCTAACATCAACCATGAAGCACGCACTGATGACATCGCTGAAATGACCCTGGCCATGAGTTCTTCAGAAATATTTGGATTCGCAGCGGCAACACTCTCAACGATCGCATTCCTACCACAGGTGATCAAAACCTGGAGATCACAATCAGCGAAAGACGTGTCCTACGCCTTGTTGTTGACATTCAGTACAGGATGCTTGTGCTGGGTGATTTATGGCTACCAGGTGAATGCCAAGCCGGTCATGATCGCGAACTCATTCACGCTGGCACTCAATCTCACAATTCTGGCGATGAAGTTTGTTTTTGAACGCAATATCAATGTTTCGCCCGAACAAATTCAGCAATGACTTTTTAAAATTTGCGGCAAATCCTGCAATTCATCAATTTGAATTGATTCGCGCTTTTGATCATCCAGCAGAATCACTTCAAAACCATCCCAGTTCTTGATCAGGTCAATTTCAACAAACTCCTGATTAAGCGTCATCCTGATATTCACTCCCCAGTCAGAAGAATCAACCAATAAACCTTCTGGCTTTCCTACATCCATGCCACCTAGCAAGGTGCGAATTTCGTTTTCCATTTCAACGCTGTTCATCTGTTTTACTTCACTGCAAAATTTGTGTCCATAATTCATTTTAACCCACTCACTCCAGAATTCGTCAATTGCGACAAGGATCAATCGATACAACAGCAGGGTGACTGGCTGATCAACGAAAGCGGTCGAGACTCAGCGCAGATCAAAGGATTGATGAGAACAACAACTTCGAAAAGAGTGGTTGCAAAAGACGGCTGCCACGTGGGCATGGGGATTTCCAGACCCTTCTGTGCCGCCCCGATGACCTGAAAGGCAGATAATGGAACTGTGCGGAGGTTGAGCACGCAATGAACCATCAACACAGCAGTTGCTCAGATGGCCTGACCGGACTGCACTGAGCAGGCGTGGATTCACTCAATCTGCCGACAGCAAAGGGGGCAGTCGTCCCCCACCACGCAGCCCACATCCTCCCTTCACCCAGCTTTTCCCCTACTTGCGATGAGTCTCAGCACTGCAGCTCTGTTGAACTCAAACGGCTTCTTTCCACCCAGCCTGGACAGGGATCAGGTGCGTCAGCGGATCTGGGAACTGGAGACCGGAAAAGTCGGGTTCTACAGCGTGGGGCTCTATCCAGCGTCCCTGGCCTACAACTGCGCCATGCAGCAGAAGGACGAGGACAACCTGCTGCTGGCACCCCGAGCTGATCGCGATCTTCTGGGTGCGTTCACGCAGTCAGCACTCGACGGCATGGACCCGAAACATGTCGCCGTCATGGAACGGATGGGCAGCCATCGAACCGACGGTGGGCGTCAGCCAAACACGCTTGCAGACCTGCTCAAGCGCTGTGAACTGGTGGTGCTCAGTGCCAACAGCAATCACGTGGAGGACGACCTGTTCGAAGCAATCCAACTGCGGGATCAACTGGGGCGTCAGCACGTGGTTCTGGCCTGTCTGGCTGGATCGTTCAGCCACGACAACATCGCCAACGAGTCGTATGTGCTCTGCGAAAAGGTGCCAAGCCTGGGGTTTTTCTCAGGTTTTCACCGCCATGGCGCCCTGCGCAATCCACTCGACAGCTTCACGGCCAACTTCTGTCATCCCAACGCACTGACTGCGCTGCTCGGGGCGCGAATGCTTGATCGACTTTCACCCAACATTCAGGTTTCAGCGGGTGTTCACAACATCGAAGGTCAGTACATCAAGGCAGCGAAGAACATGTCATCGGTCTTCGCCGGCTTCGGGTATGCCTACCACCAGGACAATCCCGGCGTACTGCCAACACTGTTGACACTGTTGCTTGACCAGTGCCTGGATCAGGCAGCCACGGTGTCGATGGCCAGGCGCAATCGACAACGTCTCTACAACCGCCAGCCCTTTGCGCTGACGGAACTGGGTTACGGGGTTCAGCGGATCGAAGCGGCTCTCGTCCGCGGCGGAGATATGGAAAAGGTCCGCGATCACACCTTTGCCCAGCTCACAGCAATGGTCGCCGACGTGCGCGGCAGCATGATGCTGCCCGTTTCCGGGACACCCACCCGTAATTTCCATGCAGGCCAGGTGCTTGCCGAGCATATGCGAGCTGAAAAGCGCTGCCCGCACTCCATGGAGGAACTGGAGACATGGTGCGAACAAGCCGGCTTGCGTAAGGGCGGTCTGGAGGGGCTCAAGTCTTTGCGTTACTGGCCGCAGATTGTTCGCAAATACGCCATTCCTGTTCATGACGCATCCATGGTGAACCTTCTGTATATGGCCATCTATGGCAACTCGAACACCAAGGAGGTGGCGTTTTCGGTGATGACGGAGAGCCGGGAACTCTCCACTTACTGCCAGGAATCAGTGCGGCCCACCCACAGCCGGCGCTACGCAGAAGCACTGCAGAACCTCGAACAACCGGAGGCGATGGATCTACTGGTGAATGCCGTGATCGCTGATAATGCCCGACGCTTGATTCGTGATGACAACGGCATCGAAGAGCCGGAGACAAGCGATGAACCACCGGCTTATCTCAAAGCCATGAATGTCATCGAGAATGCTCTCTGAGCCAAAGCTTCGCCCTCCTCAACGTCCATGTTGATCGAGATCGATCACTTCATCGGCGAACGCTCGGTAGGGATCAGGGTCACAGCTCAGAATCACCACCTGCAGGCCCAGATCAACGGCCTGCCTGAGCATGCTCCCGACCGCTTCAAGGCGGGCTGGATCACTGTTTGTGAACGCATCGTCGAACAGAACAGGAAGACAGCCGTCATGGGCATCGCGCAGGGCCTCGGCAATTGACAGCCGGACCGCTGCGTTGAGTTGTTCCTTCAGACCACCGCTGAGCTGGGAAAACTCAAAGCTCTGACCGGAACGCTGCAGCCTCAGATCCTTCAGTCCATCCTTGGCATCAAAGCGCAGCTCGGAACTGTCGCCGGATTGGTGCAGAAACGGAGCAACGAACCGGTTGATACTGGAGCGCAACGGTGATGAGTAGCGCCTCGAGAGATCGGCACGGGCTTCCTGAAATCGCTTGAGAAGAAGAACCCGTGAGTCAACCGCGAGGGTTTCCTGGTGTTCCGCCTGCTGAGCGACCTCGAGCCGCGTGGCGGCTTCCTCCAGTTCAGCGTGAAGTTCGCGACTGCCAAGATTTTCGCAGCGCTCGAGCAAGGCGCCGCGTTCACGGTTGAGATCGGTGCGCTGACGATTGAGCTTCTGCTCGCGATCATCCAGTTCAGCCAGTGAGATCTCCACATCATTGTCTGATGCAAGACCACAATCACCTCTCAATGTGAGCAGTTGTTCCTGCAACAGCTCACATTGCGCTGAAATGTTCTTGAGCTCGGATTCGATGGAGTCGGCGGAACCATGCCTCTCCTCGATCTCATGCAGCTGCTGACGTTGTTGGAGATGCCGCGCTTCGTGGCGCTCAAGACGAATCCGAAGCTCCTGAACCCTGGTCCCATGGGCGGCTTGCTCCCGTTCAGCGCGGTCATAGTCGGCACGTAACGAACGAACCTGCTCCTGGACCACTTGATAGGTTTTGCGGCAGTCGATCAAGGCCCGGTCAAGATCCTGCACCGCTGCAAGTTCCGGATCATCCGAAGGCTGTTGAACATCCGAAAGCTGTTGAAGCTCCAAGAGCTGTTGATCAAGTTGTTCAAGATCGGCATCACCCTCCAGCTGGGTCTGCTGCTCAATGATCTGACGAAGACGCGCGTCGATGACAGCAAGCTGCTGTTGACAATCCTTGCGCTTCTGAAATTGGTGTTCGGCAACCGCAAGGCTTTTGGCCCCCCAGAGTCTGAGGTTCTCCTCCAACAGCTGCTGACAACGTTCTCTGTCAGCCATCAATGATGAAAGACCGGTCCCTTCGCCGGGGCTGACAAGCAGGATCACTCCATCACCAACGTCGACACGGAAGGCGCCGGTCCTTTTCGCGACGTCTCCTTCAGCGAGTGGTTCTCCGTCGAGACGAACCGACAAATCCGAAGACTGCAGTTCAATCCGCGATGCCATGCTCTGAACGCGAATCTCCAATTCGCGAAGCCGACCCTGCTGGGTCTGTAACGCATCCAAAGCCTTGGCATCACCACCGGGCAGTTCGTGCAGCTGAGTGTTCAGAACAGACTGCTGCTGTTCGAGCTTGGTCCGCAGATCCCTCTGACGACGGACTTCTGTGATCCGTTTGTGAAGCCGCTGCTGATCCTGACGTCGCCTCAGAGCATGTCCCCGGTCTTCCAGCGCCTGGCGCTTGCGGTCGAGCTGTTCGAAGGCAAGTCGCTGCTTGACCAGATTGCGAGACAGGGTTTCCGCAGACTCGCTCATCGTCCTGAGCTCACGGCGTTGCGCTGTCATTGCCGTTTCAGCTGACTGCATCTCCTTGCTCAGACGCGTCATCGCAGTGAGTTGCTGTTGCCACTGGAGCTGCTGAAGGCGAAGTGGCTTCAACCGTTGCTGCAGATCTCTCAGTGCCAGAAGCTGGCGGCGCGTCTGCTGCAACTCCGGTGCACGACGTTCGAGTTGATCCAGGCTTTGCTCATTGGCATCGAGATCGATGCATGCGGTGTCGAAACTAAGCAACCGTTCCCTGGCCTCTGACAGTTGGTCTGAGGCCAACTGAACTTCCTGACGCCGCTTGAAGAGTTCACTGTTCTGTTTCACACCCCGACTGGTGAGACTGGAAGCCACCAGATCTTCAAGCTGGTTGTAGATCTGTTGATCAATCGGCGACTGAAGCGATTGCTCTGCCTGTCCTTCAAGAGCCGTGATCAAACCCTTGAGGTCATAGTGATCAGCGCTGAGATCGAGCAGGTTGCGTCCTGCAAGGCCCTGCATCACCCAGAGATGGGCCCAGCGTGTGGGGAGCACACGATTCACCTGTCGGCTACCGATGATCTCCTCAACTCCGAGCAGAGCGGCAAGCTGATCCTCGGCATCTGCTCCAAGCAGAGCCTCCTGGCCGGCACGGCTGAGCCGACTGGTACCGGCAGCTCCGCTGAAGCATTTCAACAGCGACCAGCGGTGTCCGGCCGCATCAAAGTCGATCTCAACCTGGGGATGTCCGGCATGGGTGGCGGAACGCAGGTCTCGAATCACCGCGCCAGTGGCAGAAGCGCGGACAAACAGCGTTCGATGCATCGCCTCGACAAGCGAGCTTTTGCCTGATTCATTGGCTCCTCCAATCAGAGTCAGACCTGGCGCAAAAGAGACCTCCAGCGCACGGTGTCGGCGGATGCTTTCCAGTCGGCAGCGAATCAGACGCATGATTCAGAGCCACTTGAAACAGCAGCGCTTGAAACAGTGGTGCTTGAAACATCGGTGCCTGAATCAGTGGCGCAAAGACGATGCAACTCAATCAGAGCCTGCTCGAGCAGAGGATCATCATTGCTCTGAAGCTCCTCATGGAGCGCGGCGGCGATGCTGCTGACAAGGGGGCTGTCCATGCGACGCAGCAGTTGTTCTCTCTCCTGAATGGTTGGTTGGCGATGCAGTTTGCCTCGCAGGCGCAGGTGAAGAAGCTGTTCCTTCAGTACGGCAAGTCTCTCCTGCAGTTGCAGATCCCCCTGCAGCCCCAACTGACCGTTGAGCTCAAGCCGCAACAGATCACGTCCCACGCGTCGCCCGACACACGCCTCCAGCTGTTGTTCAAGACGGGGCAAATCGCCATCGCCGTTCAGTGTCATCGAAACGCGATGCCATTGGAGACGACCCGTGGAATGAGGCGTGACCTTCGGTGGCTGACCTCGTTCCAGATCAACCACCAGCACCTGTGATCTCAGGTCATCGATCCCATTGGGGAAGCGATCCGGTTCGGGGGTGCCGCTGTACCAGGTTCTGCCATCCACCTCCCTGAGGGCATGCCAGTCACCGAGTGCGACGTAATCGAACTGGTCGGAAGGCAGGTGATCAAAAGACAGTTGGTTCACCGCAGCATCCGCTCCGAAGCCCTGCACTGAGCCGTGGGCCAGCACCACACGGGGATAGTCGGGATCAAGGTTGTTCCAGTTGAGCTGGTCAAGCCAAAGCGAAGGGCATTGGCTGTCGCGCTGTCGTTGCAAGGGGCAAGGAAGCAGAGAGATTCCTGCAACAACAACCGGTTCCGGCTCGAGCAGCAATTGAAGATTGGCTGCACGCTCCTGCATCTGGCGGCGGAGATCCTCACGCCGCCAGATGCCGCCAGCACCACCGTGATCGTGATTGCCCGGTATCACGGTGACAGGCGCGGGAATCGATCCAATCGCCTCCAACACTTCCATGACCATGGAAGCGGCCACCGTGCTCGAGTCGAACAGGTCCCCGGCCACGAGCACAACATCAACCTCTTCCCGGCTGGAGACTTCAGCAATCCTCAGAACGGCATCGACACGTTCCTGCTGCAAACGGGCCTGTTTCTGAGGATCCTCGATCCAGCGATAGGGCTTGCCGATCTGCCAGTCAGCTGTGTGAAGGATTCGTGGCACCCGTGCCGTTCTGACAACGCTCACCATGCTGACGCCTTCCCGGCTGATTTTCCGCACACTCCGAGCAGGCAGAGGGCCTGAAAGGCGGCATGTTTCGTGATGAGACCCATGCGATTCGACGTGTCGTCCCCTTTCTCCAGCTCCAATCCGATCCTGGAGACCATCGCAGGGCTGTTCCACCCACCGGATCAGATTGCAGGAATCAGCCAGCTGGGTTCCGGCAATGTCAACGACACTTTCCTGGTGACTCTGAACCGCAGTGCATCACGTTCTGCCTTTGTGATGCAGCGTCTGAACACGGAAGTGTTTGAGAAACCAGAGCTGGTGATGAGCAATCTGCTGAAACTTGGCAACCACGTTGAGCAGCGTCTTGCCCAACAACCCCCCGAGCTCTCAGGTCGGCGCTGGGAAGTTCCCAAGGTGCTGCCGACCCTGGATGCCGATGGCCACTGGGTTGAACACCAGGGCGAGTTCTGGCGTTCAATCACCTACATCGGTGCTGCCACCACTGCTGATGTCATTCAGGACGATCTTCATGCCCGCGAACTGGGTTATGGCCTGGGCATGTTCCATCACCTGATCAGTGATCTGCCCACCCATGAACTGGCAGACACGCTTGAGAATTTCCACATCGCGCCTGCCTACCTTGCTGCATTCGATCTGGTGGTCTCCGGAATCACGCCTCAGAACAGCAGCCGCATCAATGAAGCCGTGGCATTCATTGAACAACGCAGGAATGGCATCGATGTGCTCGAGCGAGCTTGTGCGCGGGGTGAACTCAAGCGAAGACCGATCCACGGAGACCCGAAGATCAACAACGTGATGATTGATGAGGCCTCAGGTCAAGCCGTGGGCCTGATTGATCTCGACACGGTCAAACCCGGCCTGGTGCATTACGACATCGGTGACTGCCTCAGGTCTTGTTGCAACCGACTGGGCGAGGAAACCCAGCAACCCTGGAACGTCAGCTTTGACCTGGAGCTTTGTCGCTCGATCCTTGAGGGTTATCTAGCAATCGGCAGATCCTTCCTCACCCAGGAAGATTTCCGCTATTTACCCGCCTGCATTCGCCTGATTCCGCTTGAACTGGGCATCCGCTTTCTCACAGACCATCTTTCCGGAGATCACTACTTCCGCACCGAACGTGCGCAACACAACCTCGAACGTGCTGAAGTTCAGTTTGCCCTGACCAAGTCGATCGAAGATCAGTGGAACGATCTGAACAACCTGATTGATGAGCTGGCAAATCAGCACTGAATGACGCCAACGAGCTGTTCAAGCTGATGCCCGACGAGTCTGAGAACTAGTTGTCCTCTTTCGAAATCTTGATGCTGTAATTCTTCGCTAAAAGAACAGCAATGGTTGCAATTGCTTGCTGAACGATCAAATCAGTTTCATGGCTCGTTTGGTCATTCAATTCAGGAATGAACACGTCGTTGCCCTGAAATTCTTCAGCGGCCGACAACAGCATGCGAGCCCGATCTTCGGCCGAACAGTGATCAAGAATATTCCCTGCAGCAGCGGCGACCAGCCACCCTTTGGCTTGCTGGTAGAGCTGAGAGCGTTCCTCAATCTCAGATTCTGTTGACATCGGTCGATCCTGATCAGGCATGTCACCAGGATGGCTGAGTCCTCCGAAAGGCCGTGACAGCCACGCCAGCAGAATGTCAGACAATCCACCGCAGTTTCCAGCAGCAGTGCGAAGAGATCGCAGACAGTGTGGATCGATATGCTTTTTCAGTGATCCTGCGATCACGCCTCGAGAGCGTTCATTCAGCCAACTGCACAGGTCAACCTCCCACCCTTGAGTTTGAAAACCACTGCCAAAGCGGAGCTGTAACCGATGGGTCGGCACCCGGTGATGGTGAGGCAGGTCTGCCCACTCGTTCCGTTTGACATGGATCAGAGCCCGGCCATCCATGCCGTGGCGGAATTTGTCTGGAGAGAGAATGCAGCCCTTGAACTGAACTTCAGTCTCTGCCCGAAGGTGGCAGACAACGGCCTCGACCTCCTCGCTGTCGGCTCATCCGAAAGCAGCCAAGGAGGAGGCTCATCTCAACGACGTGACAATCTCTGGTTGCACACGTGCTTTGAAGCGTTTCTTGCCCGTCCTGGAGACGCTGAATACTGGGAGTTGAACGCCTCTCCGAATGGAGACTGGAACCTCTACCGCTTCAGTGACTACCGCACTGGCGGCAGCGCTGAGCCGCAGGCGTCAGTCCCAGGGGTGACATTCACCCGGGATCGTTTTGGCTGCCGCTGCAGCATTGAGATGGACCTCCAGCCCTGGTGGCGTCATGCCGAGATCCCCGAGTTTGGCCTGACCATGGTTGTGGAAGACAAGAGCAGCAATCTCAGTTACTGGGCCCTTTCCCATCCCGGAAACCAGCCAGACTTCCATGACCGAAGAGGTTTTCTGCGTTCGTGAACGGTCGTCTGTCTGACAAGAGGATCTGGATCCGGCTTCTGATGAGCCTTCCTGTGTTGCTCTGTCCGATCACGGTGGCCTGCAAAACGGTGAACGGCGTTGATGCAACGGGCCGTCCCAGCAGATCCGATCAGCCCTTGGTTCCGACCCTGGGGAAGCCCTCAGCCGCAGACCTGCCCGAACTGCCCAGCCAGGTGGGGTTGCCCCGTGCTCCGAATGGTCTGCATTACCCATTGGTGCCGAACGAACCGGCTGAACTGGCCGAGTTGATCTCCAACATCGAGGCCGCTGTGGTGAATCCGCAGTTGGCCAATGCAGACATCACTGCACTGGCCCATCAACAGCAGGTGATCTACAGAGTGCTGTCCCATCGTCCAGACCTGAGTGCAGCTGTTCGGTCTCGGTTGGAACCCCGCTGGCAGTGGGTGTTTGACCAGCACATTGCAGCCCGCAGAGCATTTCTGGCGATGCACCATGGCCCCGGCTCCTCGACACTGCCGGCCTGGAGGATCCAGTCACCGGTCGCAGCGGATCAGTTGCTCAAGGCTTACCGCAGTGCATCTGCGGCCACAGGAATCGACTGGACGGTGCTGGCCGCCGTGAATCTTGTCGAAACGGGCATGGGACGGATCGACGGGGTCTCTGTGGCCAATGCACAGGGACCGATGCAGTTTCTGCCGACCACCTGGTCAGAGCCTGGAATCGGCAATGGCGGCGATATCCGTGACCCGTGGGATTCCATTCATGCTGCCGCTCGCTATCTGGTTCGACGTGGAGGCCTCAAGGACATCCGTCGCGGTTTGTGGGGCTACAACAACAGCGACCACTACGGAAGAGCCGTTCTTCATTACGCAGCGCTGCTGAAGAAAGAGCCACTGACCTATCGGAGTCTTCACCAGTGGCAGATTCATTACGCCTCTTCAGCTGGTGACCTCTGGCTGCATGAGGGTTTTGAAGAACCCAAGCCGGTCAACGTGACGGACCACCTGCGCCGCCGTCCCTACAGCGCACCGCACCGATAACAACAACCTCTCATCAGCGCTGGTCTTTCCTGCTCCGGCATCTACGCTTCCGGGATCAGGACTCAACAAGCTGCGTGGCCAAAGAACTCACCCATCGCGCCGATGAACTGGCTGGCCTTGGATGGTCTGCTGAGGATGTCAATCGCTATGCCGAACTCTGGGAGTATCGGCAGCGCTGGGGAGCGATGAATCTGGAGCGGGAGGATCGACTGTTCCTGCGCAAAGCCGAAGCTGCGCTGCCCGTGCTGGCAACCGGCAAAGCGGCCGTCAAGAAAAACACGCAGGACAAGTCCTATTACCGCTGGCTGCGCTTCCACCTCGACGCCATGGGAGCTGCGGAGTCTCAGATGGGGCTACCGGAAGGAGCGCGAGGAGCCTGGCCCGTTCTTCTTGAGGAAGAGCTTCGTTTGCTGGATCACTATCAGCCGGTTCTGGGTCTGCCCGACACCATCAAAGCCAAGGGGTTCGACGCATTCCGTGAACAGATGGCTGAACAAGCCTCTGCACTGGCGAGCGCAGAGATGCAGCTGCAGAACCATGACTTTCAGACCGCACTGGCTGAGCTGAAGGACAAGGAGAACAGCAAGTGGCGACACCTGCGTGAACTGAGTGGCGAACAGCCCTATCCCGTTTTGCTTGGCGATGCGGTGAACAGCTTCCGCGGTGAAGTTCGCAGCAGGCTGACACCGCTGTTGCGCGAGACCCTTCCATCGCTGGCGGAAACGGATAAGCCAGAACCCGAAGCCGGCTGAAGTCGCCTGTTCGCTGCAACGCTAGAAAAGGGTGTCTTCCCTGCGATCACCGTGACGGATCAGCGCTTCGAAACCCTGCAACTGCACGCTGGACAGGTTCCTGATCCCACCACAAATTCAAGAGCGGTGCCGATCTACCAGACCAGCTCCTACGTCTTCAATGACGCGGAACACGGGGCCAATCTTTTCGGGCTGAAGGAGTTCGGGAACATCTACACCCGACTGATGAACCCGACCACGGATGTGTTCGAGAAGCGCGTCGCCGCACTGGAAGGAGGGGTGGCCGCTCTGGCCACAGCATCCGGACAGTCAGCGCAGTTTCTGGCGATCACCAACTGCATGCAGGCCGGCGACAATTTCGTCTCCACATCCTTCCTCTATGGAGGGACCTACAACCAGTTCAAGGTTCAGTTTCCCCGCCTCGGCATCAACGTCAAATTCGCTGAAGGCGATGACGTGGCGAGCTTTGCAGCCCAGATCGATGCGAACACCAAAGCGATCTACGTGGAGGCTATGGGCAACCCCCGTTTCAATATCCCCGATTTCGAGGGACTCTCCGCACTGGCCAAGGAGCGAGGTATTCCGCTGATCGTCGACAACACCCTCGGCGCATGTGGTGCCTTGCTGCGCCCGATCGAGCATGGAGCGGATGTGGTGGTGGAAAGTGCCACCAAATGGATTGGTGGCCATGGCACCAGTCTCGGTGGAGTGATTGTTGACGCGGGAACCTTCAACTGGGGCAATGGAAAGTTCCCCTTGATGAGCCAGCCAAGCGCCGCTTATCACGGACTGGTGCACTGGGATGCGTTCGGTTTTGGCAGCGATATCTGCAAGATGCTCGGACTACCCGACAATCGCAATATTGCTTTTGCCCTGCGCGCCAGAGTTGAAGGCCTGCGCGACTGGGGTCCGGCGGTGAGTCCGTTCAACAGCTTCCTGTTGCTGCAAGGTCTTGAAACGCTGAGCCTGCGCGTTGAACGCCATGCACAGAACGCCATGGAGCTGGCCCAGTGGCTGCAGCAGCATCCCAAAGTGACCAGCGTCAGCTATCCAGGATTGCCGGGTGATCCTTACCACTCAGCTGCCAAGAAATACCTCACAGGCCGAGGCATGGGATGCATGTTGATGTTCTCTCTGAACGGTGGCTACGACGACGCTGTCCGTTTCATTGACAGCCTGAAACTGGCCAGCCACCTCGCCAATGTTGGGGATGCCAAGACACTGGTGATCCATCCGGCTTCCACCACTCACCAACAGCTGAGTGAAAGCGAACAGGCTTCCGCAGGCGTGACACCAACCATGGTGCGAGTGTCGGTGGGTCTTGAACACATCGATGACATCAAGGCCGACTTCGACCAGGCCCTGGCATCAGGAGCCTGAGCGGAGAGGTTCTGACATGGCTCTGATCCTGCCACCCAACTATCACAAGATCACGGCCGTCGAGCGCAATCGCATCTCCTGGATTAAACCCGAACAGGCAGAACGTCAGGACATCCGTCCGTTGAGGATCGGCATCCTGAACATCATGCCTCTGGGTAAACAGTACGAATTCAACCTGTTGCATCCTCTTGGACTCTCAGTGCTTCAGATCGAACCGATCTGGATCCGTCTGCAGAGCCATGCCTACAAGAGCTGGGATCAGTCTCACCTCAATGAGTTGTACAAAAACTGGGAGGAGGCCAATGCCAAAGGCCCCCTGGATGGCTTGATCATCACGGGTGCTCCTGTTGAACATCTGCCATTTGAGGAGGTCACTTACTGGTCTGAATTCGTCCGACTGGTTGAAGAAGCCCGAATCAGTTGTGCCAGCACCCTTGGCTTGTGCTGGGCGGGATTTGCGCTGGCCTATCTGGCTGGAGTTAACAAGGTGCCCCTGCAACAGAAGTTGTTCGGAGTGTTCCCGATGCGCAGTCTCGTACCGGGCCATTCGCTGATGGGCACACAGAATGATCAGTTTCTCTGTCCTCAAAGTCGATACGCCACACTCCCCGACACGGCAATGGAAGCAGCGCAACGACAGGGTCGGCTCCGACTACTGGCCCATGGCGAATCTGTTGGCTACACCATCTTCGAAACACCAGATCAGCGTCAGCTGATGCATCTCGGCCATCCCGAATACAACGTTGACCGAATTCTTGCAGAAATGGAAAGGGACAAGGCCCGAGGCGATGTACCGCCACCATTGAATTTTGATGCTGACCATCCGCAGACCCTCTGGAGATCTCACCGCAACCTGCTTTTCCAGCAGTGGCTGTGGTTTTGCTACCAGCGCGTCAGCTTCCAGGCATGAGCCTTCAACAAACAGACGATGCATCCCCTTGAAACGTTTGATCAGTGGCGTCGTCGATGGCTTGGATGGTTGCCAGTCAAAAAGCTATGGGACAGATCTGCAAAAGATTTGGCACCTGAAACAGAAGATGATTGGCTTTTGGAACCTGTGAACCCGAAGGAAGCCTCAGCACTGTTTCCGCATCTCAGCGAAGATCGGGCAATCGTTCAATACCAGAAGCTGCGACTGCAGATGCGCGAACAATCAGGACGAGGTTTCTGATTCAATGGCGACCAAACAAAGCCAAAACAGGAGATTATTAACTGTGGCTGAACGCTGAAAGGAATCGCTTATCGAGATCCCATGGGTATCAACAACAAGATCATCTTGCCTGTTCGAACATCTGGCATGTACATTTTCATCATCAAGAAGACTCTGTGATCGATGACTCACTGGTCCACTCACGGCTCTTGGTGGAATTCGCCATAATCTCGAAATGAAAAACTTGTTTCTTAAATTACTCGGACCACTGCTTGCCGGAGTTGGTGTTCTGGGACTCACCGGATCCTCCATTCTCTGGAATTTCCAGGGCCGAGGCCTCGGCCTGCCAGCCACGATCGCGTCACTTCTGACACTCGCGGTGGGCGTGATTCTGTTACGACCATTACCTGCTGGTACGACACCTGCAAGCGCCAACACAGTCATTCTCGAAACAACGGATCAAGAGCCCTCCGCTGAGTCAGCTGACGCAGTCAACCCGGAAGACAACACAACTGCGGATTCAACCCTGGCGGAAGCCAAGACCCAAGTCTCCGCAGCGACGGACACCTCAACGAATCAGAAGCCATTATTGACAACAGCTGAGGCGATTGCTGCTCAACTCGCAGCTGAAGAAGCCAGTCAAAAGAAAATTGTTTTGGTCAATTTCGCTCCCGATGCACTGAGCCCTGGCAATGATATTCGCACCAACAAGCGAAGCCCGGGGAGTAACTTATCAGGTTTTCGCGAAATGGCTTCAGAACTATTCAAAACCAACTAAGATCAGATATCAGCAGCAAAGTCGAGATATTGCTAAAATTTCGATTTACAATTACTGACTGATCACTCAATAAGTTTCTCATTGATATCAAATTTAAACATTATTTCACTGACAATATTTGCGCAGGAAAGTGATTGCTTGCACACTTCCTAGCTGATCCGCTTTTGTCCAATCCAAACAAGCCCTTTGGACGTCATTCGACATTTCCATCGCCATTCCATGGTTGAAATAGACTTCACCATCAGCAGGATTCAACTCAATTGCCACATCAAAGTCAAGGATTGCTCCTGCAATGTTGCCAGTTCTAGCCTTGGCAATACCACGGCTGCTATACGATTCAACGTTATTTGAATTCAACATGATTGCTTTGCTGTAATCAAGGATCGAACCCTCAAAATCGCCATATCGGGCCTTGGCAACACCGCGATATTGAAAAGCAGTTGCATTATTGGGATCAATGTCAATGGCCTTGTTAAATTCAATCAGTGCACCTCGATAATCACCGGCCTCAGATTTATCAACACCAAGCATCAGATATGTATCAACATCGATTGCAACAACGGGTGATACAAAAACCAGCATGCCAATGCAAAAAGCAATCAAGCGCATCGGTAAAGACATCTGTTATCCAACAGTCGAGAACAGCATAAGCCTGGGGCTTGACAAAGCACAGAGACTGACTCCGTTTCAGGTGGTTGACCTTGCCACGCGGGTTCAGCCATCCTGTGGTTTGCACGCAGGCTTGAGTTGAGAAAAAAGCATCTCCTTCTTCCACTACTTCTTACCAGCACGATTGTTGCAGTCAATTCCACAACTCCATCAGCCAACGCTGACGAGATCTGGATATCAGAAGGACGCATGATCAGTTGGCTAGATAGCAGAGGAGACACAGCAATATTTAAAATGCAAAACACTGGAGGAAACAACGTTTATTTCTACATCGGAGGACTTGCTTCTGATGTGACCAACAGTCGAGGCTCCTATACCGGCTACTGGGTGACTAGGGATAATGGACAGCGGCAATGTGCCACATCCCGCGAGTTTCATGCTGGTCGATTCTCGTATAACTGGGGGCGATTTGATATCAATTTCATTGGCAACAGGTTTCCATACAAGTGGACAGCAAGGTATGGACAATGTGATCGATCACTCGATCAAAGTATGCAAGCAGTGCCCTTTCCATAGAGGCAGCTGGCGATCAGCGCAGAATCACTCTGCGGACTCTTGTTGAGGGATCTGACTGGAGTTGAGGTCTGACTGTTGGGACTCTTCCGCCCTTACGAGCCTCTCCACCAGAGTGAGGTTGTCGTTATGGGATAACTCACCGTCATCACCCCACTTGAGACTGGATAGATCGGAGGGAGACATCAGGTACAGATCAGACGGCTTAAGAAGCTAAGCCCATAAAGATCGCTTTCGTACCAATACTCACTTGAAGATTCACTGAAGAAATAATGAAGGGGTTTGATCCTGATTGTTGATTCAACTGAACCGCGATTCTGATCAGGGATTAAGGAGCATTAGAGGGAGCATGTGCCCCCCTATGCATAAATAGTTGTCTATTAAATCGCTGTAGTAGTTAGCGATTGAGTGAATGTGCAGTTTCGCAGGCAAGCAATCGAGTCCATTGCTATAACCAGAGGAGCGATCGTCCGGCATGACTACCACGCCCTCCTTTGAACATGAGATCAAAGATCTTCAAGAGAACAAGATTCGCTTCCCATATGACATCAGCAATGAATTACTTGAGCATTTGAGAGATACGCTTGAAGGTGGGTGGGAACTGCTCCGAGTTCGGCATGAACTCATGATTCGCGAACAAGGGCGCTCCTTGGTTGCTGTCGCACTAGAGGATGAGCATGGAAATGCCGTGATTAAAGATGGAAAGGCACAACCACAGTTCGTTTATACGCTTGGGCAAGGCAGGAAAGGATTTCCAGAGATCCTTTGCTTTTTTCCGTCCGCTTACATAGGGCATTGCATCAATGCTTTGTGCGACAAGATGGAATCAGGTGAGGCGAAATCGGATGAAGATGGAACCTACCTCGTAGGTGGTTGCTTCCCACAGAACCCTGAACTTGATTTCATCCTTATCCCTTTAGAAGGAAGTCAACGACAACTCGCAGCAGAGAAATACGCCTGCCAGTGTGAAGATGATGAACCGCTTCTACTTGCTGTCGCACCCTATGCAGACGGCACTCCTTGTACTGATTTCATTCCTGAAGGATTCCACTGATTTGAGAGATCCATTTATGGCAGCGCTGCTGTGATAAGGCGTCCACCACCAATCGTCATGAGGAAAGTCATCATGATGACAACATCCCATGCTTTTGACTTGATGAAATAAGGGACTGAGATGCTCATTGCAGTGAGATGAACAATGACACCTGTCACCACATCAAGATGGAGAGTGATGAAATAAGCAGCGATGACCAAACCGCTACCAATGACTCTCATTCGCTGGAGTAGATCCATTACTCCTAACTCAATGGTTAGATAGCCTATCGGTGTCAATGGTTACTCTGTGACAAAGGTTCTATAGCGATTACCCCATCTAGCAACCGTGTAGCAACAGCAGAACCAAGTCACTGACTAACTGTCAAAGAACCAGCCATAACTGTGCAAACCGATGCCCAAAAGGTTGACGCCGATGTAGCAAACAACAATCACCACCAAGCCTGATGCAGCCACAAGTGCTGGACGCCGACCTTGCCAACCCCGGCTGAGACGGGTGTGGAGATAAGCGGCGTACACCAGCCAGCAGATCAACGCCCAGGTTTCCTTGGGATCCCAGCTCCACCAGCTTCCCCAGGCTTCATTGGCCCAAACGGCGCCACTGATGATGCCGACGGTCAGAAGCAGAAATCCAACCGTGATTGTGCGGTAACTCAGGCTGTCCAGCTGCTCGGTACGGCTGAAGTGGAGTGAGGACAGCTGCACTTCAGGTGGATTCTGAAGCGCAACACCCCCTTCACCGGCCAGCACTTTGGGTCGCCTGTAGGCACCAGCTCCGATCGAGCTGCTGCGAAGTTCAAGTTCTTCACCTCGGTCTGTCAGCAGTACAGCGACTGACAACAGTGATCCAACCATCAGGGCCGCATAGCTGACCATGATCACGCTCACGTGCATCACCAACCAGCTGCTGCGCAGAGCAGGCACAAGCGGTGATGCCTGCTGAAGCTGATCCGGAAGGGCAAAGCTCGCGAAGGCGATGCAACCCAGACCCATCGGAGTCGCAGAAGCTGCAACGAGTGGCGACGGCCAGTTGCGTTCCACCAACAGCTGGGTGAGTGTGCAGGCCCAGGCCAGGAAACACAGCGATTCGTAGAGGTTGCTGATCGGGAAATGTCCGGATTGCCACCAGCGCAGCACCAGTTGTGCGGTCAGCAAAAGGTTGGAGAGTGCAATCAGTGAGCGCACACCACTGGAGCTCCGACCACTCGACAGAGCCCAGAAACTCCAGGGAAGTGCTGCCAGCAACAGCACAAAAGCCATCAGACCCAGAAGCAGAACGGGTTCGGAGACGATCGCTTCCAGCCCGGAAAACCCCATCAGAAACCTCGAGGAGAGGACTCACAGACGTTGATTCTGACGGTCCGGCTCATCGACTGGCCTGACGCAGTAGGAAACCGCCACCCGCCAGGGAGATCAACACCGGGCTCCAGGCCGCGAGGATGGGAGGGAGGGTGCCCTTGACACCCATGGCGCTGAAGCTGAAAGCAAGCAGGTAGTACGTCAGGATCATCACGATGCTGAGCGCAAAACCCTGGCCACGACTGGTGCGGTTGTTAGGCCTTGAGCCCAGGCTTGCTCCGATCAAGCCAAAGACGAAGCAAGCCATCGGGAATGTGAATTTCTCCTGAATCCGAACCTGAAGTTTCCTGGCTCCTTTCAGGTCACCGGAGTCCTGCAGCAGCTGCTCAGCCTTCAGCGCTTCAGCAACGGTCATGTTGCGTGCATCCTTCGGCAACTTGGCAATCCTGATCGGGGCTGCACTGAGGGGGTACAGGTAGCGGTCGAAATCTGCGGACGTGGTGCTTCCTGAGGGCGTCAGCGTGAGGATCTGACCATTGAAAAATTCCCACTTGGCTTCCTGTTGATTCCACTCAGCGGTCTCAGCCAGCAGCATCTGAGTGAACCCGGCCCGTGAGAAATCAAGCAGGGTGACGCGGGACATGGTTCCCTCCCGGAATTTGTGTGCATAAAAAAGCTGCAACAACCCTTTCGAGGTGGAACCATCGAGCTGCTCCACGCGTCCAAAACGCGGGAAAATGATGTTGTCGCCTTTTTCAGAGGCGATGGTCTTGCCAAGAGCCCTGCTCAGGGTCACCTCAGCTGAACGATTGCTGGGCGGCACAACCACATCGTTGAACAGAAAGGTGAGGATCGACATCACCAGAGCCAAGGCCAACGCCGGAATGATCATGCGCAGGGCGGTCACACCAACACTGCGCAGGGCTGTGAGTTCACTGTTGGTCGAAAGACGGCCGTAGGCCAGCAGCGTGGCAAGCAGGGTGGCCATCGGGAAAGAGAGCACCAGGAAGCTGGGCAGTCGCTGCAACAGCACCTGAATCGCAATCAGCACCGGCAGATTGAATTCAGAAATCAGACGAACCAGCTCGACGAGCACACCCACCGTGAGGGCGAGCACGGTGAACATGGCGATGGCGAACAGGAGGGGGCCAATCAGCTCGCCGAGAAGCCAGCGATCCAGGAGCGGAATCCTGCGCAGCTGAGATTGGATTCTCTGGGGCAAGGTCTTCATCACAACTGAAAGCCCTCGCCGAGATAGTGGCGACGCACCAGTGGGTCAGAGGCCACCTGATCCGAGAGCCCCGAGGCCAGAACGCTTCCATCCGTGAGGATGTAGGCCCGATCGGTGATGGCCAACGTTTCCCTCACATTGTGATCCGTGATCAGAATGCCCATCCCCCGTTGCCGCAGGGCCTGAATCAGTTGCTGCAGATCTGCGACCGCAAGGGGATCAACCCCAGCGAAAGGCTCATCCAGCAGCAGATAACGAGGACCTTCAAGGCCGACAGCAAGAGCTCGGGCCACCTCGCAGCGTCGTCGTTCACCACCGGAGAGCTGAAATCCCTTGCGGTTCAAAAAGGGCTGCAGATGAAAATCATCAATCAGCTGGTGCAGCCTTTCGCGGGCCTGTGGTTTGGCGAGTCCGGATTGAGACAGAACGAGTTCGAGATTCTGCTTAACGGTTAACTGCCTGAACACACTGGGCTCCTGAGGCAGATAGCCGATTCCGAACCGTGCTCTCTGAGGCATGGAAAGACTGGCGATGGGATGTCCATCCATCAGCACCTCGCCCTGATCGGGCTTGAGCAGTCCAATGACGAGGTTGAAACTTGTGGTTTTGCCGGCACCGTTGGGTCCCAGAAGACCGATCACTTCGCCCGGATCCAGCGTCAGTGTGAGGTCTTTCACCAGAGGTCGACCTCCCAGGGTGAGAGAGACCCGATTGAGACTGAGACTCATGGCGTGAGCGGTGTCTGCGCTGGCTGATCAGGGCGCAGGATCATGGTGGATCGCACCTGTCCTCCACTCGGAGGCATTGCGAAAGCACGTTCATCCTCAAGGTCATAGGTCACACGTTCTGCCCTGAGTGAGCTGCCATCCTCCTGCACGACGTCGACATCACCACTGAGCACCAGACGCCCTTCACGGCTGAAATACTGCGCCTGGCGTGACGTCGCGACCATGCCTCGGGATGGGTAGACGATGCGCACATTGCCGATGGCGGTCACCACACCGGTCACGTTGTCAGCCGTCTGGCTGTCGGATTCGATCGTGATCAGTCCATCATCGGCCGAAGGTCCTTCAAGCGGGGCCCTGAGCTCCTGTGCCATGGACGCTGCACTCAGCGCAACCACCAGACCTGCACAACCGAGCAGGGAACGGTGGAGCACTGTCATCGATCGCTGAAACAGTGAGAACACGATCGGGACAGGGTGTTGAGCTGAAGGGGACATCGTCCCACGAATCATTCCAAGGGAAGCAGTCTGGGTGGCGGTAAGAGCTCCGGGTCAGCGCCGGACTGAAGGGCGCTGAGGCGGTCAGCCACCCGCGTGTGCAAGGTCGTCAGATCGAGCCCCAGGGCCGTCGGCAATGAGGGCTTGAGGCGTCCGATGCCTTCCCCGAGAAGGATCGTTGCACCACGGGTGTTGCCACGTTCGAGGTGCACGTGCGCCACAGCGATCTGGACGATCGCCTGGATCAACTTGCGCTCAGGATCGATCTGCTCATGCCAGATCTCCTCGAAGGCATCGTGAGCTTCATACCAGGCTCCGGAATTGAACAATTCCAGAGCCTGCGGGAAACGAGGATCGTCGAGCGGGCTCAACGTTTGGCCATCTTCTTCGCAGGAAGTTTGCGCAGACGGATCGATTCAGGCGTCACTTCCAGCATTTCACCCGGACCGATGTATTCCAGGGCGCGCTCAAGCGTCATCTGCACAGGAGCCTGAAGGGTGTCAAGTTCCTCAGCACCGGCGGAACGCATGTTGGTGAGCTGCTTCGACTTGCAGACATTGATCTCGAGATCCTGAGGGCGATTGTTCTCGCCGATGATCATGCCCTTGTAGACCTTGGTGCCAGGAGCGATGAAGAACTGGCCGCGGTCCTCAGCATTCTTGAGGGCATAGAAGGTTGCCGTGCCCTCTTCAAAGGCGATCAGCACGCCATTGCGACGGGTGTCGAACTCACCCGTCATTGGCCGGTACTCAAAGAAGGAATGGCTCATGATTCCTTCACCGCGGGTTGCGCGGATGAATTCACCGCGGAAGCCGATCAGTCCGCGGGAGGGAACGATGAATTCCAGCTGTGTGCGGCCATCGGCACTGGTTTCCATGTTCTGCATCTCCGCCTTGCGGGTTCCCAGCTTTTCGATGCAGCTGCCGACCGCCGCTTCTGGGACATCCATCACCAGGGTCTCAACTGGCTCGCAGGGAGTGCCGTCAATCGTTCTGAAGATCACCTGCGGCTGAGAGACCTGGAATTCGTAGCCCTCGCGCCTCATGGTTTCAATGAGGATGCCCAGGTGCAGTTCACCACGGCCGCTCACCGCAAAGCGATCGGGTGAATCCGTGTCTTCAACCCGGAGTGCAACGTTGGTCAGCAGCTCTCGCTGAAGGCGGTCGCGCACCTGACGACTGGTCACGAACTTGCCTTCCTTGCCGGCGAAGGGTGAGTCGTTGACCACGAAGGTCATCTGAAGGGTTGGCTCGTCCACCTTGATCAGGGGCAGAGCCTTGGGTTCATCCGGACAGGCGATTGTCTCGCCGATGTTCACATCGTCGAAACCAGCAACGGCCACCAGGTCACCGGCGCAGGCTTCATCGATTTCAACGCGCTGCAGGCCTTCAAAACCGAGCAGTTTGCTGATCCTGCCCTTCTTGACGTTGCCGTCGTCCTTGATCAGAGCGGCATTCTGACCCTGCCTGATCACACCGTTGTGCACACGGCCAATAATGATCCGGCCGAGGAAGTCGGAATAGTCGAGCGTGGTGATCTGAAGCTGCAGGGGCTTGGTCGCATCACCCACCGGCGGCGGGACGTGGCGCAGGATCGCATCGAAGAGCGGACGCATGTTGTCGCTCTCGGTTTTCATGTCGGGCTTGGCGAAGCCACCCAGACCACTTCCGAACAGGTAAGGGAAATCGCACTGATCGTCGTCAGCGCCGAGCTCAAGGAAAAGGTCGAGAACTTTGTCGACCGCGGTCTCAGGATCGACGCGTGCACGGTCAATCTTGTTGACGAAAACGATCGGACGCAGACCCTGCTCAAGGGCTTTTTTCAGCACGAAACGCGTCTGGGGCATCGGCCCTTCGTTGGCGTCGACAATCAGCAGACAGCCATCGACCATGCCGAGCACACGCTCCACCTCACCACCGAAGTCAGCGTGTCCGGGGGTATCGACAATGTTGATACGGGTGTCGTTGTAAGTGACAGCCGTGTTTTTGGAGAGAATCGTGATGCCGCGCTCACGCTCCAGATCATTGGAGTCCATGACGCAGGTGGGCACCGCTTCGTTCTCACGGAAAATGCCTGACTGGGCCAGCAGCGAGTCGACCAGGGTCGTCTTGCCATGGTCAACGTGGGCGATGATCGCGATGTTGCGAATCGCCTTTTGCTGGGCGCTCATAGGGGTCGGTTGGGGGCGGAATGTCTCAGGGCGCCCGCAGGCGCAGCCGAAGCACCTTATCTCAACGTGAGATCATTTCGGGTCGCGATGGACAATCCGCTGGAAGGCTGCCCCGGATTTCAGTCAATGACTCAGAGCTTGAGGCTCAGCAAGAACGGTGCCGAACCGGACGTGCTCCGTTGATCAACACCAGCCCGGCAGGCTCGAAGCCGGCGCGCTGATGGTGTGATCAAGGGAATGCGACAGACGAGACAATCACGCCGGAGGATCGTTGTCAGCTTCCACCACCGTTGGACAGACGACGTGCGGGCTCGAAGCTTCGCAGGGCGTCTGCAGAGCCTTCAAAACGCCAGTGCCATGGCTCGTAGCTCACTCCCTGTGAATTCAACGCGGGGAACGAGAGCGTGAAGTGATAGCTGGCTGCATGATCCTGAAGCCAGCTGAAGGCTGACGTCTGCTCAAACGCTTCCGACAGGTTGGCGGCCGGGTCGTCTCCATCTCCGAGATCAACCGCATAGCCGGTGCTGTGTTCTGAATACCCCGGAGGTGCAGACACCTTGGCCCGTTCGGCAGCCGTCTGATTGCGCTCGGATTTGACATCAAAGAAGATGCTTTTCTGCAGGTCTTTGGAGCGGTAACCACTCAGCAGACGCAGATCAATGCCGTCGGCTGCTGCAGCACGCCGCATGGCATCGAGAGACATGGCTGCATCCCGGTGCAGCTCAATTCCGGCCTCAACCGGAACCAGCTGATCGAGAACAGCCTCCGGATAGGGGAAGTGGCCGAGGAGACGACCATCTCGTCCTGGCTGTTCATCGATGCCTTCAACCACCTGGGTCCTGGAGCCGAAAGGCAGCAGCTCAGGAAGGAAGAGCACCGTGGCCAGCGACAGTGAGAAGACAAGACCACAGGCCAGCAGAAGACCCAGGCCTCCACCCCTCCTCGGCTGCGAGGAACGACTGCGGCGAGCGACGGGAATGTCATCGCGGCTGCTGTCACGCTTCCTGCTGCGGGTGGCGACAGCCCGGGACAAATGCTCAGTTCAAGACTGTTTCGATCGTAAGGGGGTGCGCCAGTGCAAGCACCAGAAGCACTCTTTGCGGTGTACCTTCGATTTAGAGTCCAGCGGAGTGTGCTGAGATGCTGAGAGTTGCCGTCATCGGTGGTGGTCCGAGCGGATCCTGTGCGGCCGAAGTCCTAGCCAAGGCAGGCATCAGCACCTGGTTGTTCGAACGCAAACTCGACAATGCCAAGCCCTGCGGAGGCGCCATTCCTCTGTGCATGGTCGAGGAATTTGAACTGCCTGAATCGATCATCGATCGAAAGGTCCGCAACATGAAGATGATTTCCCCCTCCAACAAGGAGGTGGACATCCGGCTCGACCCCCTCGGCTACGACAACGATGCCTACATCGGCATGTGTCGTCGTGAGGTTTTTGATGCCTTCCTGCGCAACCGTGCCGCTGACCTCGGGGCCACCCTCGTGAATGCGCTGGTGCAGAAAATTGATACCGGCACCAATCGCCAGGGGCCATACACCCTGCACTACGCCGACTACAGCAATGGCGGCCCCACAGGCGAAATGAAAACGCTTGAGGTCGATCTGATCATTGGCGCCGACGGTGCCAATTCCCGTGTCGCCAAGGCCATGGATGCCGGCGACTACAACGTGGCCATCGCCTTCCAGGAACGCATCAAGCTTCCTGCCGAGGAAATGACTTACTACGAAGATCTCGCCGAGATGTACGTCGGCACCGACGTGTCTCCTGACTTCTACGCGTGGGTGTTCCCCAAGTTCGACCACGTTGCCGTGGGAACTGGAACGATGCAGCAGAACCAGTCGCTGATCAAAGGCCTCCAGAAAGGCATTCGTGAACGTGCCCGCAAGCGTCTGTTCAAGGGTGAAGTGATCAAGGTCGAGGCCCATCCGATCCCTGAGCATCCGCGTCCAAGACGTGTCGTGGGTCGCATGGCCCTGGTGGGTGATGCTGCTGGTTACGTCACCAAAAGCTCCGGTGAAGGGATCTATTTCGCTGCCAAGAGCGGGCGGATGTGTGCAGAAGCGATTGTGGAGATCTCAGCCAACGGGAGCACCATCCCCACGGAGAAGCAGATCAAATCGACCTACCTGAAGCGCTGGGACCGCAAATACGGAGCCACCTATGCGGTGCTCGACATTCTGCAGCGAATCTTCTATCGCAACGACGCCGCCAGGGAAGCCTTCGTGGAGATGTGCGATGACCGCGACGTTCAGAAGCTCACCTTTGACAGCTATCTGTACAAGCGAGTGGTGATGATGAATCCCTGGCAGCAGATCAAACTGACGCTGCGCACGCTTGGAAGCCTGCTGCGTGGGCAAGCCCTCGCACCCTCCAACTACGGATCTGTTCCTTCGGCAGTCGGCCGCACAGATGGTGACTTCCTGGCGGAGGAAGCGGCTCAGGCGATCAAGTCCAAAGCCAGCGAGGACCCCGCCTCCAGCAGTGAAGAGCGTTCGACAGTGACCACAAGCTGAAGCGTCTGGGCTTCGGAACGGGTGGATCCAGTCCTGTTGATCAGGACTGGATGTTGTCGAATCGGGCCAACACAGAGGCCTGATTGCGCAGCACGCCGAGCAGGTTCAGACGATTGCGCCGAACGGCGGCGTCATCCGCCATCACCATCACACTGTTGTCGCCATCAAAGAAGGCTTCAAGCGCCTTTGCAGCAGCCTGCAGTCCAGTCGCCAGACCCGGGTAATCAGAGGCTGCAGCCAACGGTCTGAGGGTCTGCAGCTGCTTCAGCAGATCGGATTCGCTGGGAGAGTCGAACAGGGCCGGATCGATCACGGGCTCGGGGGCCAGCTGAGTGGCATCGAGATCGCCTTTCTCGGCCAGTTTTGAGGCGCGCTGAACAACCGCCTGAACCGCCTGAAGACGACCATCAGCTCGCAGATCGTTCAACAACACGAGCCGTTCACGCGCATCCACCGGATCCTGAAGCAGCCGTTCACTGCTCACACCCTCACCACTGACGGCCTGAACCAGGTCAGGCGGGAAGCCATCCTCCTCGAACTGGGACACCATGCGCTGGCGCAACAGCTGGCCCAGATCAACGGCCAAAGACTCAGACTCGACCTCAAAGGCAGGGAAGAGAGCGGACCAGTGCTCTGCCGCGGTTGCCAGAAGCGTCTGCAGCGGCAGCCGCCAACCGCGATCCCAGAGGATCTGAACGATCCCGTTACCAGCACGACGGAGCGCGTAGGGGTCGGATGAGCCGGTTGGCCGCTGACCTTTGGCGAAAATGCTCAACAGCAGCTCCAGGCGCTCAGCCAGGGCAAGCAGGGCACCGGTGTCACTGGAGGGAGGTGCATCGCCGGCACCTGCGGGCTGATAGTGCTCGGCCACCGCCAGGGCCACCTCGCGCGGCTCACCTTCCTCAAGCAGATACTTGCCTCCCATCAGGCCCTGCAATTCAGGGAATTCACCCACCATCTGACTGACGAGATCGTGCTTGCAGAAATGGGCGGCACGGCGACCATGGGAGGCCAGGTCATCAGCCATGACCAGTGCCTGAATCAGCTGGTCCATCACCCAGCTGATCCGCTCGGTGCGATCCAGCAGGCTGCCGAGCCCCTCGGCGAAAGTGACGCGATCGAGCGCCGTGCGTCGTTCCTCGCTGGGTTGACGGCGGTCAACATTGAGAAAGAATTCCGCATCGGCAAGCCTGGCGCTCAGGACGCGCTGATTGCCGCTGACAATTGTCTTGGAGGCATCGGGGAGGCCATTGCCCACGAGCAGGAAGTCCGAGCGCAACACACTGCGGGCGCCAAGCTGGAGTGGATCCACCGTCGACTGCGGCTGTCTGAGCGGGACGTAGCGCTGGTGTGACTGCATCACCGTGACGATCACCTCCGGCGGCAGATCCAGATACCGGTCGGCAATTTCACCCCGCAGCACGAGGGGGGCTTCGACCAGATCCACCAGTTCCTGGAACAGGCTCTCCGGGCAATCGGCCTCACCACCGCAGGTGGCTGCCTCAGCGGCAATCGAAGCGCGGATTGTGGCTGCACGCTGATCGCGATTCACCATCACACCGGCTTCGGCAAGACGGGCCGGGAGTTCGTCGGCAGACGTCAGCTCATCAAGCCTGTCGTGAAGACGATGTCCCCGACTTCGACGTCCACTTCGCACCAGCGGATCGGATGCCTCGAGTGTCACCGGAATCAGGGCATCACCCAGCAACGCCACAAGCCAGCGCACAGGGCGGCTGAAACGCTGCTCCCCACTTCCCCAGCGCATGAATCGGCGACCCTGCAGGCTGTCGATCCATTGGGGGATGAAGTCCTGCAACAGAACTGAACTGTTCTGACCAGGCGTGCAGACCCTGGCGAACAGACATGGGCCCTTGGGCGTGTCACGGGTTTCAAGGTCGACTGGGTCCACGCCGCAGCGCTTGGCGAAACCGATGGCAGCCGGTCCGGGTTGACCATCGACCAGGGCCTGGGACACAGGAGGCCCTTTGCGATCCTCCTCCAGATCGGGTTGTGAATCGATGAGATCGCTGATCTGAACAAGCAATCGACGGGGTGTTCCCGTCACCGAGAGTTGTCCGTGATCGAGCCGCAGCTCCTTCAGATCAGCGCGGACACGCCGCTCAAGCTGCTGAAGCGCTGAGCGCACGAAATCGGCCGGTAGTTCCTCGGTGCCGATCTCGAGCAGAAACGTGTTTGCCACTCCACGTGCCAATGCAGGTGGCGACTGTATGAGACGCCGCTTCGCTAGTTTCAAATGCAACAACGGTGCACGCGTGAGCGACGGACTGACAGCCACCTCCAATGGGCATGAGGCCGTCGTGTCTCCTGTGCTGGATGGGCCTGCAGAGCGCACCGAGTCCATCGATACAGCCCTGTCAAAGGCGGAGAAAAGGAAGCTCTACAGCGGGCATCTGCGCGAACCGCTGCAGTCGGAGCTGCTGAATGAGGACATCCGCTTCACGGAGGATGCTGTTCAGTTGCTGAAGTTCCACGGCAGCTACCAGCAGAACCACCGCGAACTTCGCAAAACAGACAAGGTCCGCTGCTGGCAGATGATGCTGCGGCTGCGCAATCCAGGTGGCCGGGTGCCGGCGGATCTGTTCGCAGCCTTGGATGATCTCTCGGATCGTTACGGCGACGGCACTCTCCGTGCCACAACCCGTCAGGCCTTCCAGATGCACGGGGTGCCGAAGGCTGACCTGAAGACCGTGATCGGCACGATCATCACCAATCTGGGCTCCACCCTGGCCGCCTGCGGAGATATCAACCGCAACGTGATGGCCCCCCCGGCTCCGTTCGAGAAGGGTGCCTATCCGGCAGCCAGAGCACTGGCCGATCAGATCGCAGACCTGCTGAGCCCTGAAGCGGCAGAAGGCTCCTATCTGGACATGTGGATTGACGGCGATCACAGCTATCGCTTTCAACCCACCACGACCGTGCGCAAGGCCCGCACCCGACAACAGAAGGGAGGCGTTTTTTCCGGCAGCGGAGCCGAACCGCTTTATGGCGACACCTATCTCCCGCGCAAGTTCAAGGTTGCCGTCACCGTTCCCGGTGACAACTCCGTTGACCTGCTCACCCAGGACATCGGGCTTGTGGCCTTCGCCGATGCCTCAGGGGTTCTGAAAGGTTGCAATGTCTATGTGGGCGGTGGCATGGGCCGGACCCACAACCAGGAAGACACCTTTGCACGCACCGCCGATGTACTCGGCTACGTCAAGGCGGCGGACATCTTTGATCTGCTGCAGTCGATCATGGCTCTGCAGCGGGATCACGGAGACCGCGAAGTGCGCAAGCACGCCCGGATGAAATACCTGTTGCACAAGCGGGGAATCGCCTGGTTCAGATCCACACTTCGCAAGAACTACTTCAAGGGTGAACTGAAGGGCATTCGTCAGGAGCCTGTCGCGAAACTCCAGGATTATCTGGGTTGGCACCGACAGAAGAAGGGGCTCTGGTTCGTTGGTCTGCCGATGATGTGCGGACGACTCCAAGGTGAGGTCAAAAACGGTTTGCGCAGGATCGTGCAGACCTATCAGCTTGAGGTACGCCTCACCGCCAACCAGGATCTGCTGCTCTGCAACATCGGCGCCGCTCAGAAAACGTCAATCAAGAATGCTTTGGCTGAACTGGGCTTTGAGCTGCCCGGAGAACCCGCACCCCTGGCACGCCATGCAATCGCCTGCCCTGCTCTGCCGACATGCGGGCTTGCGATCACGGAAGCCGAACGGATCCTTCCTCAGGTTCTCGACCGTCTGGATGCGCTGTTGCAGAAACTGGAAATCGAGCAGTCTGTGCTGGTGCGGATGACCGGCTGCCCGAATGGGTGTGCGCGTCCCTACATGGCCGAGCTGGCTCTGGTGGGCAGTGGTTTGAATCAGTATCAGCTCTGGCTTGGCGGAACACCGAATCTTCAAGTCCTGGCCAGACCGTTTCTGCAGAAGATGCCCCTTGACCAGCTGGAGTCAACGCTGGAGCCGTTGCTGATTGACTGGAAACAGTGCGGCGTCAGGCGCAGTTTCGGTGCGCATGTCAACCGACTCGGAGACGAGTTGGTTCATCAACTGCTCGGAACGGAGGCGTAGATCGCACCTGGGGTCTGACGTTGCCAGGCCCAGAGCTGATCGCCATGGCTGAAATGCCACCATTCATTCGGATGTCTGGCGAAACCAGCCTGTGTCATCACATCGTTGAGCAGACATCGCCTCCCGTGCCAGCGCGCCGCATCGCCATGGGGATCCAAGGCAGCCTTTTGAGCATGGTGATCAGGAATCGACTGATCCCCAATGGCGTCGATCTCACCGCCCATGTCCAGCGGCTGGCCGGAGCTGTCGGCAAGGGTGAGATCCACGGCACCACCCGTGCTGTGAGGTGGTGGTGTGCAGGGGTCCGGACTCGGCGGTGCCCAGAAACGGGCCACGTCGTTGCGGACCTGTTCAAATGCCTCAGCCATCAAGGGATCTGAAGGGTCAACTCCAAGGCTGCGACATTGCTCCTGAATGGCGTGCTCCACCATGAAAGCCTGCACTCGAATCGGCCTCCAGGCATCAAAGATCGCCAGCTGCACGGTGCCAGCCTCGGGATCTCGGCGCCCGGAGAGAAGGGCCTGTGCATCAACCAGTCGCTCCAGAACGCCCGACCGCAGTCGATAGGGGTCCGCATCCTGGCCATACGGTGCACCCACGCAGGCATAGGGATGGGGTTCAAGACACAGAAAACGAGGCTTGAGCGACATAAGCGGTTCACCGCAGTCGTCGATCACCACATCGCTCCAGGGACGACGCATCCGATCTCAGAAGGCCAGGAAGCCATCGTATGGGTGGTTGCCTTCTCTGACGAGGTGGTGCGCTTCAGTTGAGTTGAGCCGCCGAAGTCACCCGGCTGCGCTGCTCATCGAGCAGACGCCTGAGAACGGCGTAATCCCTGAGGTCAGGATCCTCACGCAGGATGTCTGCGGCTTCCTCACGCGCCTCCTCCAGAACAGATCCATCGTCGGCGAGGCTGGCGAGCGCCAGATCCGGCAGCCCGGACTGCCTGGTTCCCAGAACCTGTCCGGGTCCTCGCAGGCGCAGATCCATCTCGGCAATCTCGAAGCCGTCGGTGGAACGCACCAGCACCTCCAGCCGTTGACGGGCGAGAGGATTGCGGCTGTCGTTGATCAGCAGACAATGGGACGCCGCTGCACCTCGGCCGACACGACCACGCAGCTGATGCAGCTGAGCAAGACCGAACCGGTCGGCATGGTCGATCACCATCACACTGGCCTCCGGCACATCAACACCCACCTCAACCACGGTGGTGGAGACCAGCACCTTGGTCTCCCCCGCAGCAAAGGCCTGGATCACGGACTGCTTGTCCGCGCTGGCCAGACGTCCGTGCAGCAGACCCACCTCAAGATCGGGGAACACCTCCTCGGCCAGCTGACGGTGCACGTCCACAGCAGAGCGCAGATCCATCTTTTCTGATTCCTCCACCAGAGGCAGCACCACATACGCCCGTTGGCCTTTCTCCACTTCCGATCGGATCAGGTCGTAGGCCTCATCGCGATTCGAGCCGGTGATCATGGCGGTGCGGATCGGGGTCCGACCGGGCGGCAATTCATCGATCTGACTCACATCCAGATCACCGTGGAGAGACAGCGCCAGGGTGCGGGGGATCGGCGTTGCCGTCATGGTCAGCAGATGGGGTTGCAGCCCCTTACCGAGCAAGCGGTTGCGCTGACGCACACCGAATCGATGCTGCTCATCGACCACGACCAGGCCAAGCCGGGAAAACGCCACCGGATCCTCCAGCAGAGCATGGGTCCCGACCAGAATCTTGCAGGCGCCAGAAGCCACATCGGCGAGGATCCTGCGGCGTTGCTTCTGCGGTGTGGAGCCGGTCAGCAACTCAACCGTGACATGCAGCGCTGGCATCCAGCCGCAGAGGCTGCGGTAGTGCTGCTCCGCAAGCACTTCCGTGGGAGCCATCATTGCCCCCTGCCATCCAGCCTGGATGGCTTTGAGCAGAGCAGCCACAGCAACGACCGTCTTGCCACTGCCCACATCCCCCTGAACCAGTCGCGCCATCGGTTCCGGTCGATCCAGATCCGCCTCGATCTCCGCCAGGACCCGCTGCTGCGCGGCGGTGAATTGGAAAGGCAGCGTGGTCAGGAAACGACCCATCAACCCATCGCGATCCGAGGCGCTGCTGCTCAGGGAGGGAGCAGAGCGCTGTTTCAACGCCGCACGACGTTGCATCAGACCGAGCTGAAGCAACAAAAACTCGTCAAAGACAAGCCGATGTCTGGCCTGCTGAAGTTGGTCCGATGACTCAGGGCGATGGATCGCCACCAGCGCACGATCACGGCTGAGCAGCTGCCTGGCATCGCGGCGGACACGGGGCAGGGGCTCCGGCCAGAGACGTACCGCAGGCAAAACCCGCTCGATGAGTGAACGGAAGCGATCCGCCGTCAGACCTTCCGTGAGCGGATACACAGGCAGAAGTCGGCCGATGCGGCTGGAGCGAAGCGGTGCCTGGGCACTCTCCATCACTTCAATCAACGGATCCTGAAAACTGAGTCCATAGGGACCACTTTTGACGAGGCCACTGACAGCGACGGTCGCTCCACTGGGGTACTGACGGGTCTGGCCATGGAGATAGGAGGGATTGCTGAAGCGCTTTCCGGCCAGAAAGCGGGTCACCTTGATCCGACCCGTCGGATCCTGAAGCTGCAGCTCGATGATCGAGAGGTTGGGGTTGCGTGGACTGGTGAAGCCGTTGCAGCGACGCACCGTGGCGACGATCGTCGCTGTTTCACCCGGCACAAGAGCCTCAATCCGTCGCAGTGCCGAATAGTCGACATAGTCCCTGGGGTAATGCGTGATCAGATCACGCACCAGCAGCAGACCGAGACTGGCCAGACGTTCGGCAAGTTTCGGGCCGATCCCTTTCACCTGTCCCAGGGGGGTGTCCAGCTGAGGACCGGTTGATGTCGGTCCTGCGGCCGTGGCTGATCGCTGCGCGACCTTCAGACGCGGCGGCGCCATCGGTGCTGATGGCTCCAGCCGCTGGCGCAGGGCATGCAACCACTGCCTGACCACTGTCACCTGACGGCGACGGGCTGCGTCATCGAGGGAGGGGTAGTCGGCGAAGCCCTCCGAGAGGGCCTGAAGACGCGGCGGAACGTCTGCTGGAAGCGAAATTTGCGGGGGAGTTCGCAGCTCGCGCTGCATGAAGCTGTGAAAACGTTCCTTGCGACCCTGCAGGTTGCTGAAACCCCGATCGACTTCCAGCGACAACGCCTGCTGCAAAGGTCTGATCCACACCAGAAATCGCTCGAGAGCCTGATGGTCCAGGCCCGCATTCACCTGGATTGAGGAGTCTCCGGCTGGTTGGGCCACCAATGGTTCTGAACCTCTCGGACACTGGCGCGACGTTGCCAGTGTCGCTCTTTCAGCAACAAAGTGCCGAGATCACGGCGTTGCAATCGGAGGCGACTGCGACTGCGCCTCAGACCATGGTCATCAAACTCGAGCTCGGATGGGCGCACCAAGACGCAGGCTGTCTCCATCGCCTGGTCATCGCTGACCATCGCCAGCGGCAAGGTGAGCCGCAGCACATTCGAGGGTGCCGACTGAGAAGGAAGCTGACCGCTGTTCACGGCATCAAGCAGCTGGATCGGCAGCAGACTTCGCGTCACACCCGACCGCATCAGCTCAACATTCACGGCATGCGACAGATTGCGCAGCCTGCGGATCAAGGCTGAATCCACGGCATCCATCCAATTCAGCAGGCCGCTTGCTGTTGAAGGCATCAGCTGATCACTGGATTGATTCCCAGGGTCCAGCTTGGAGTCGTCCGGTTCAAACGTGTTCGGCAACTCCTGAGTGGATTCCCCCTGCTCGAGGGATTCACCGGCCATCACGAACAGGGAGCGAAGAATCTCCAGCTCCGACATCTCTGTGCCGGGATCAGGAGCTGCCAAGAACGGTTGTTCCGTTGATTCGGAAGCATCACCCGGATCGTCGGCAGACGAGGACGACGGGTCGTTGGGAAGAAGCCCTTCCAGCAGATCAGGGCGTTCCAACGGCAGATTCAGGCCCAGCTCAATCCCCGAAGACGCGCCTTCAGATGGGTCTGGCTCAACACTGCCGGTGGTGCGATCCGCGAGGGTCTGGAACTGCTGAATGCGCGACCGCCTCTCCTCCTGCTGCAGCCGTCCGGCCAGCACAAGCAGTTGCTCGATCGTGATCATCGAGGAGGAACGCTGAACCAGCGCATCGATGCGTTGCTGCAACAGCGTCTGCCGGTCAGCGAGTGACGCCCGTTGCAGTGGCGAAAGTGCGCAGAGCAGGTGACGGATCGCCGCTTTGACGGCAGTGGGCAGAATGCGACGAACCAGTTCCAGATAACGCGCCTGCTCCTTGTAGAGCAGCGGTGCCAGAGAGCTACAGCGCTCTTCGAGGCGTGCAAGTTGCACGCCTGGATCATGCGCGTGAGGACTCCCCGGCACCCCGGTCAAGGTCAGCCTTGTGTCATGGAGGCGACTTCGGCAGCGAAGTCGGACTCCTCGATCTCAATGCCTTCACCCAGGGTGTAGCGGGTGAAACGACGCACCTTGACGTTTTCGCCGATCTTGCCGGCGGTCTGTTTCACCAGCTCAGCCACAGTCAGGGAGCTGTCCTTGATGAAAGGCTGTTCCATCAGAGCGAGTTCCTTGAGGCGCTTGTTGATGCGGCCCTCAACGATCTTCTCCTTCATCTGCTCAGGCTTGCCTTCAAGGTCGTCCCGACCCATCTCGATCGCTTTCTCGCGCTCACGGATCTCGGCGGGAATCTCATCGGTGGTGACGTATTCAACGCCCGGACATGCAGCCACCTGCATGGACACGTCACGAAGCAGCGCCTGGAACATCTCACCGCGCGCAACGAAATCAGTTTCGCAGTTGATTTCGATCAGCACACCGACGCGGGCACCGGTGTGGATGTAGCTACCGATGGCACCTTCAGCGGCGGTGCGTCCCGATTTCTTTTCAGCGCTGGCAATACCTTTCTGACGCAGCCACTCAATGGCTTTGTCGGCGTCGCCATCGGATGCTGCAAGAGCTTTCTTGCAGTCCATCATTCCAGCGCCGGTCTTGTCGCGGAGTTCCTTAACGAGCTTGGCGGATACGGCAGCAGCCATCGGATGTGTTGGTGGAGGACGTTGGGACAAGAAGATCCGCCTTCCCGCAAGGGCGGGAGGGCGGCGTGAACTTAGCGGCTAGTGGGACTCAACCTTGGTTGTCGGCGCCACGCTGCTCGTTGGAGCCATGGCGGCCTTCGTTGATGGCATCAGCGAGGCGGCTCAGCACCAACTGCACGGAACGCACGGCATCGTCGTTGCAGGGGATGGGCACCTCGCAGAGGTCAGGGTCGCAATTGGTGTCAAGCATGGACACCAGGGGGATATCGAGTTTGCGGGCCTCGAGAACGGCGTTGGTCTCGCGACGCTGATCCACAAGGACCACCACATCGGGAAGACGACGCATGTTCTTCAGACCACCGAGGTACTTCTGAAGACGATCGAGCTCACGGCGAAGCACAGCTGCTTCCTTTTTCGGGCGCATGGCAATGGCACCGCTGGACTCCATCCGCTCCAGATCCTTGAGGCGATCGATCCGGGCTTTCATCGTGGTCCAGTTGGTGAGCATTCCGCCCAACCAGCGCTGGTTCACATAGGAAGCGCCACAACGTGCGGCTTCATGGGCCACCACTTCGGAAGCCTGTTTCTTGGTGCCGACGAACAGAAAGCGCTTGCCGCTTCTGGCAGCGGTGCGTGTCCATTTGTAGGCGTTGTTCATGCAGACAGCGGTCTGCACGAGGTCAATGATGTGAACTCCGTTGCGCGCGCAATAGATGTAGCGCGACATCTTGGGGTTCCAGCGACGGGTCTGGTGGCCGAAATGGGCACCAGCTTCCATCATCTCGGCGAGAGTGACGACAGCCATGGTTGTGTTGAGGTTTCGGGTTCGCCTCCACCTGTCAGGGATGGTGTGGTGAACCGGGGTTCAGATCACATCCAGCACCCGAAACAGACAGGTGTGCGGTTTGAAAGGACCCGGCGAATTTAACAAAGCACGGACTCAGGACAGACCTGCCTGACGCGCTTCTCGATAGAGAGTCTCCACTCCGATGCGATTGAGAGGAAGACGAAGCAGTTCGAGTGCCAGCGAGGGCTGACCTCGACGGATCAACCAGGCCAGAACAGGACGCAGGCTGCGTTCGTTGAGCACTCCCCCCAGAGTCAGCAGACTCCAGAGCACGCGATGCATCCAGGTGAACTGAATGATCATGCGAACCCTGCGGCTCGGGTGTTTTCGGTAGAACACGAGCCCCATGCGTGCACGCTCCCGCTCGACGCGGATCAGATCGGGAATCTGATCAAGACGAAAGGCGGGATGCCAGTGATATCCAACGGCTTCCGGGCAACGCACCAGCTGCACACCCATCTGGCGAAGGCGTTCACCCAGCTCGAGATCCTCCCAGCCATACAACCGGAAACCTGTGTCGAACAGCCCGGACCGTTCAAGCACCTGGCGATCGATCGCCACATTGCCGGTTGCGAAATAAGCCCAGGACAGATCCCTCAGCTTGTGACGCTCAGCGGTGGGGTTGTCGAAATCGGCGGTGTTGATGACCGCGCCGTAGGTGAAGCAGAGGCGGTCACCGGAGCGGTGCCATTGCTTCACCAGCGCTCGCGCATGACTGGCCAGAAATGTGGGCGTCACCACCAGGTCACTGTCGATGAAGACAATCACGTCGCCGCGGGCGTGGGCAACACCTCGATTGCGACCCTCGGCTGGACCTCCATGGCTCTGCTCGATCAGACGAACTCTGGGGAAATCCGCGCTGGACGATCTGAGCCAGCCAGGCGTGTCATCGGTGGATCCGTCGTCGACCACCACCACTTCGTAATCGGCGATCTCGGAGCCTGTGCTCTGACATTCCAGAGCGCTCAGACACTTCTCGAGGATGTCGCGTCGGTTGAAGGTTGGAATGACGACGCTGATGAACATCCGCCCTGCTCGTTGAGCCGTAGTGAGTCAGCCTAAAGGCAAGAAAAAAGGGGGCTTGAGCCCCCTCTGACCGTGTTGTTCAACCAGATCAGTCGGCAGCACCGCCGTTGTTGGCAGTGCCTGTCACGCCATTGCCAGCACCTTCACCACGACCGTCGTTGCGCATCTTGCGCTTCTTGAATTTGCGCGCATAGGCGCGGTTGCGCTCCTGTTTTTCCTTCTTGAGGTTTCTGCGCTTGGCCATGCGGTGATCCGGAGCATTCGGTAATTCAACCCAACTTACTCAATCGCCTGGAGCAAGCGTCCATCCTCCATTTTCACCAGTCGATCAGCCACATCAAGAATGCGTGGGTCATGGGTGACCATCAGCACGGAGCAGGATTGCTCCCGAGCCAGACGCTTGAGCAGTTCAACGACTTCCCGGCCAGTGCCGCTGTCGAGTGCAGCGGTTGGTTCATCGGCAAGCAGCAGCTGGGGTCTGGCCGCCAGAGCACGGGCAATGGCAACACGCTGCTTCTGCCCACCCGAAAGATCCTGGGGAAGCTTGCTGAGGTGATCCTCCAGGCCAACAGCCCTCAGCCACTCACGCGCCTGATCACGCCGACCTCGGTAACTGAAACCCGCAAGCAGATCAGCACCCATCTGCACGTTCTGTTCAGCGGTGAGACAGCGAAGCAGATTGTGTCCCTGAAAAATCATGCCGATTCTGCGGCGTAGCTGCTGGCGTTGCCCACGACCTGCACCCTTGAGCTGCTGGCCGAACACACGCACATCACCCTGCTGAACCTGACGAAGCGCACCGATCAGAGTCAGGAGAGTGGTCTTGCCACAGCCTGAGGGGCCAGTCAGCAGCACCACTTCACCGGCAGCGATCTCAAGATCAACCGACTGAAGAACCTGGCGGCGTGTTGAGCCACGGCCGTACCAATGACTGAGATTTTCAATGGACACGGTGCTGACGAGATCGGCACCTGGCTGTCGAGCTGGATGGGAAAGAACCGTCATCGCGTCAGAAAATCTCCGCCGGATCGGCATCCACCAGACGGCGCATGGCCAGACCCGCTGAGGCCATACACATCACCAGGATCATGGTGAACACAGTCATGGCACGGCTGAAGTCCATGGCCACGGGCAGTGCCGTCGCGTTTCTCACCAGCAGATACAGACCCTGGCCTGCGGCATAGGCAGGCAGATAGCCGAAGAGAGCCAGCAGCAGACCTTCACGGACGACCACACCAAGCAAGGTTCTGAGCTGGTACCCCATGGCCATCAAGGTGGCGTATTCAGGGAGGTGATCACTGACATCGGAATAGAGAACCTGATACACGATCACGCAGCCGACAACGAACCCCATGGCGGCTCCCAACGTGAAGATGAAGCCGATCGACGTGCTGGTGCGCCAGTAGTTCTGCTCGAAATCAATGAATCCCTGCTTGGTCAGAACGGTGACGTCCTCTGGCAGCAGGGCGTTGAGTCTCTTGACCACCGCATCGGCATCACTGCCTGGCTGCAAGCGAACCAACCCCACCTCGATGCTGCCTGGAGGGGTGTTCGGAAGCAGATCGAGAAAGGTTTCGCTGCTGGTGAGCAGGTTGCCATCGGCACCAAAGGAGGTGCCGAGCTCAATCAAACCTGCCACTCGCACTCGTTGACCTGAGATCTCACTCTCAACCGTGCGCCCCTGACGGAACCACTCGGCGACAGGACCGAATTCAGGCCGTGACTTCTCATCGAACAACACCCGCCCTTTCTGAGTCAGCACCTGCGCCTTGGGTGCGAGCGTCGGATCAACAAACAGGGGATCACCGGGTTCGAAGCCCAGGGCCAGGATTGATCGGGTGCCGCGTGTCTTGGGATTGCGCCAGAGCAGCAGATTCCAGTGCACGGGGGTGATGCCTTCCACCTCAGGCAACGCCATGGCCTGCACCAGACGTCGGCGGGGGAAGCCAGCCATGCTGACGGAACTGGTCGAGCGTGGACTGATCAGGACGATGTCGGCATCAAACAGGCGATGCACCGTGACGCTGGCGTCAAAGAGCCCGTCACGGAATCCCAGCTGCATGAACATCAGAATTCCGGCGAAACTGATGCCTGCAAGAGCAACAGCCAGTCGCACCGGCTGACGCACGAGCATCAGGGAGGCCAGTGGAATGCCACGTCCCCTGAGGAAGCGTCCGATCATCTGGAGCCGAATCGGGCGATCACCTTCAGACCCGACAGTCTCGACACACGCTGAGTGGACCCGGCATCCAGCCTGACGACCACCTCGATGATGCGTGCGTCTGCATCACCCGTGGGATCGGTGGACAGCACCTGGCGTTGTCGCACCTGGGGACTGATCCGCTCGACTGTTCCGCTGAGATCGCCCTCGAAACCACCGTTCTCACTGATCAAGGTGACCGGTTCGCCGACCTTGACGCGGTTGATGTCGGATTCATAGACCTCGATCACCGCTTCCATCGACTGGCTGGCGCCGACGTCGAGAACACCATCGCTGCCGGGACGCTCACCCACCCGGGCTCGCAGCCTGAGCACCGTGCCGTCAATGGGGGAACGAAGTTCGCTGTCAGTCAGATCAGCCTCAAGCTTTCTGCGCTCAGCGAGCAGCTCCACCCTTTTGCGGTCGAGCAGGATGAGCTCGTTTTGTTTCTCCTCGAGCAGAACAGCCTTGGCAGCGCCCTGACTGGCAGCCTGCGCGAAACGGGCAACCTCCCTTCTCTTCAAGGGGATCTCCGTCTCAACCGTCAGGATCTTTTCGTCAAGGGCTGCAAGGTCCGCTTCGATCTGGGGCCTGCTGTCAAACACCGCGAGAACCTGGCCCGTGCTGACGGGATCTCCTTCTTTGACCAGGAGCGACGACACCCTCGGCGACCCACCGAAACCACTGACCGGGGCAGCCAGACGACGAACCTCGCCCGCTGGCCTGAGACTTCCGAGAGCGGCGACCGCTTCTGGCTGCCGCGGTGGCGATTGTTGCGACACCCCAACCGGCTCAACAGGCTGTGGGCGCCGCAGCATCACAACACCACCGGCAATCACCAGAAGGGCCAGCGCGCCAACGCCGATCCAGATCCGCACTGATCCGTTCAGGGACTCTGTGGCTCGTCGAACAGAAGCTCCTCGATGTATCGATCCGCCCACGTCGTCCCGAAGGCTTTCTCCAGAACCCGCCGCGTCTTGTCGTTGCGTTTCTGTTGCCGGCAATAGGACACCTGTCCGTGATATCGGGCCAGGGTAGAAGGGGCTCCGGGGTCTTCGGGCTTTGCAGCCTGCACCGCATCACCGAGAACACGGAGATAATCGTCAACCAGTTCCACAAACCAGTCCTCTTCCTGTTGGTTCACAGGCCGGATGAACCTCACGAACGGGGAGAAGATGGTCGCCCAGGTGGGAAGTTCTCTCACCTGTTCGAAGGCAGGAATGACAGTGGCCTTCAGCCCCTGTTCAATGCGCTCAGGAAGCTGATCTCCGACGGGAGAAAGATCAATGATGGCCGCGGAAATGCCGGCGGGGCTGGCCACGATGTCGGCCCCGAACACCGGCAGATCAAAGCGCGGATCGGGAAAGAACACGCAGTGAAGGATCTGAAGTCCGAGCCCAAGTCGTGCAATCTCAAGATGCAGCTTGCGGAGTCCCCGACAGGAATGCACCTCATTGTTGATGAACAGAGCCTCACCATCGAGGGTGCCGATGATCTCCTCCAGGTCGCCCGACAGCGTCAGTGGATTGAGCTCCGGGAGGCCGTCCCGGCACTGACGGATGCGAGCGGCCAGGGCCGTCACCAGCGGGTGCATCTCCTGACCGCTCGGGGACGCGGGCATCAATCCGATCCGTAATTGCACAGAATGGGACTTTGCCACGGGACCCTGACTGCGATCCCATCCGGTCCGGTGCTCGACCACCGCACTCTCCGCAACGGCAGCAGCCTTGTAACGGCCGCCATCCCCGATGCGGCCCTCACCTGCCTTGACTTCTGGTGTCGGGGTGGAAGTGCCTGGGAGAAAAGCGGCGAGGAAGGTGTGGCTCACTTCCTCGAACACATGGTGTTCAAAGGAAGCCGAAGTCTTGGTCCAGGGGAATTCGATCGCAGGATTGAAGCCCTGGGCGGCAGCAGCAACGCCGCCACAGGTTTCGATGATGTGCACTATCACGTGCTCGTGCCCACGGCGGAATCGAACGAGGCACTTGATCTGCTGCTGGATCTCGTGCTGGATCCTGCCCTCGAGCAGGACTCCTTCTGCATGGAGCGTGACGTGGTGCTCGAGGAGATCGCCCAGTACCGGGATCAGCCCGACGACCAGGTGCTGCAGACCCTTCTGGAACTCTGCTGTGCGCCCCACAGTTACGGACGCCCGATCCTCGGCTGGGAAACCAGTCTGCGGCAGATGGACCCAGCAGGGATGCGGCGCTATCACCATCGCCGCTACAGGGGAGCGAACTGCTGCCTGTCGGTTGCCGGAAGCATCCAGGAGGATCTGATCAGTCATGCGCTGAGCAGCCCACTTGCCCAGCTGGCGTTGGTGGAGGATTGCGATCCCGCTGCAACCAACAGATCAGCGCTTCCCTTTCGCCAGGGTCGGGAGTGCCGACGCTTTGCACGTCTGGAGGCGGCACGGCTGCTGATGGTGTGGCCGGTTGCCTGCGCAGATGATCAGCTGGCGATCGCCGGAGCCGATCTGATCACCACAATCCTTGCGGAGGGGCGGCGCAGCCGCCTGGTTCAGAAGCTGCGGGAAGAACTGCAGATCGTGGAATCCATCGATATGGATGTCACAACACTGGAACAGGGCAGTCTTGTGATGCTGGAGGCCTGCTGTCCCGACGATCAGCTTGAACGGGTGGAAACGGAAATCCAGGCAGAGCTGCAACGCAGCCTGAGCGCTGAAATCACGGATGAGGAATTCCAGCGCGCGATGCAGCTGGTGGGGAACGGTCACCGCTTCAGCCTGGAAGCCCCTGGAGCCGTGGCGGCCAGCGTCGGTTCTCAGACCCTCTGGGGTCGACACCGGGACCTTCTGGCCCCTCTCCAGGATCTGCTGCAGTGGGAGGCCTCAAGCCTGCGGGACCGGGTCATGCCCCTGCTGCAACCTCAGCGCAGTTTCACCCTGATTGCCCGATCGGAGGACAACTCTTGAGACCCCGCTGCGATCTTGTTCTTGATCCGGTGACCACCACAGGGGTGCTCTCCGCAAAGCTGTGGATCCGGCGAGGAAGCAGCGCAGATCCTTGCGGGCAACGGGGCGGACACCAGCTTCTGGCGTCGGTACTGAGCCGGGGATGTGGACCTCTCGATCATCTGCAGCTGGCGGATCTCGTTGAAGGCTGCGGCGCCGGTCTTCGTTGTGACACCCATGAAGACGGGATCCTGATCAGTCTCAAGTGCCGCGATGTCGATGCCGATCGTCTGTTGCCTGCTCTGGGCTGGATGCTGCGCCAGCCCCATCTCGACGAAGGACAGATCGAGCTGGAGAGGGACCTGAGTCTTCAGGCTCTGCAACGACAGAGAGAGGATCCCTTTCATCGGGCTTTTGATGGTTGGCGACAACTGGCCTATGGCCGAGGTCCCTATGGACACGACCCTCTGGGAATCCCCGTCGAACTGGAAGGGCTTCAAAGAGAGCATCTGATCGAACTGGCGGGAGATCTCGAAAGCCTCGGATCCGTGCTGGCCCTCTCCGGAACCATTCCTGATCAGGCCCATGAACGGCTGGAGGAGTGGCTGGGCAGCACCACCAGCCAAACGAACTGGCAGGAACCTGAAGCCGCGTTCAGCCATCAATCTGAGGTTGATCCGTCAGCCCAGTCCAGCCTGAGCCTGCAACCCCTGGCCACCGAGCAGGTGGTGTTGATGCTGGGTCAGGCCGCGCTGCCCCACGGTCATCCGGACGACCTGGCGCTCAGGCTGCTGCAGGCCCATCTGGGATCAGGCATGTCCAGCCTCCTGTTCCGCCGGCTGCGCGAGGAACACGGTGTGGCCTACGACGTGGGTGTGCATCACCCGGCGCGTGCTGCAGCGGCACCGTTTGTGATGCATGCCTCCACAGGTGTCGACAGGGCGGAACTGTCGCTGGACCTGCTGCTCAGCAGCTGGTCTGAGCTGATCGAGATCAGCCTCGCCGAGGCCGATCTGAAGCTTGCCAAGGCCAAGTTTCGCGGGCAGCTGGCTCATGGCTCCCAGACCACAGGCCAGAGGGCCGAACGACGGGCCCAGCTGCGCGGACTGAATCTCCCCGATGACCATGACAAGACCTGCCTGAACCATCTGGACCAGCTGGGGGCCAACGATCTGCGCGATGCGGCACGCCGCCATCTGCAGTGTCCTCAGCTCAGCCTGTGTGGTCCCTTGGACACCCTTGAATCACTCGAGAAACAGTGGAGCCTGAGCGGTTACGCCGCAGGCAGCTCACACGGATGAGGTGTCTGATCCGGAATCAGCATCCGCAACGGAGCTCGGCTCTGCGGGCACCTCAGGGTCAGAGGCCAGTTCAGGCTCCTCTGTCACAAGCATGAGCTGTTCAAACGACAGCAGGAAGGTGCCTCTGGTGAAGCGGACTGCCGCCACGTCCGCAGGGTGCAGCGCCATGACCCTGCCGACCTCATCGTGGGCCACCAGATCAGGGGGCCTGAGCATCGGCATGGGATCCGCTGTCTTGAGGAAGGTCTGAGGGCGAACCAGTCGCACCTGGTCACCGATGGAAACGGACATCTCTGCTGGGCAATGCATCTCTCTTACAGCAGGATGGTGCG
>CAJXFG010000003.1 GCA_913052185.1 uncultured Synechococcus sp.
CTGACTGGGCTTATCAGGCTCTCAGCAACCTGATCGAGCGCTACGGCTGCGTCGCCGGTTACCCCAACGGCACCTACCGCGGTAACCGTGCAATGACCCGCTTTGAAGCGGCTGCACTGCTCAACGCCTGCCTCGACCGCGTCACCGAAGTGACCGACGAGCTCAAGCGTCTGATGAAGGAGTTCGAGAAGGAACTCGCCATCGTCAAGGGCCGTGTGGACGGTCTGGAAGCTCGCGTTGGCGAACTGGAAGCAACCCAGTTCTCCACCACCACCAAGCTGGATGGCCAGGCCACATTTGACATCGGTGCTAACTCTTTTGGTGGAGACTTGTATTTAACACAGGTCAATGTTGATAGAATTAAGAAGCATTTTCCTGATACAGACGGTATTTATCTTCCGACTGGCTCTGGGCCAAAGTCGAGAGATAGTAATTATCAAAAAAATGCCAGTAGCGAATTTGGTGCTACAACGTTTAACTACGATTACCAGCTCTATCTAAATACTAGTTTTACTGGTAAGGACCTTTTGTCAGCGACGATTAGGTCAGGTAATTTCGGTGATGATAATGCTTTTAATGGTAACCCAACTAATCTTTCAACACTGGAGGTTGCCTCAGGGTCTGGAGATAAATTATTCATTGACAAACTCTGGTATAACTTTCCAATTGGTGAGAATTTCACAGTTTTTGTCGGACCCAATGTTGGTCAAGATGACATGATGCCAATGTGGCCCTCTGTATATCCTTCAGGTGATGGCAATACAGTTCTTGATATCCTCACTCTTAATGGAGCTCCAGGTGCTTACAACAAAACTCAGGGCCCCGGTGTAGCGCTTAATTATGAAAATAATGGCTGGAACGTTGGCCTTCAGTACGTATGTGACCTTGACACCTGCACAGGCAGCAATCCAAGCGATGGAGGCATTGCCGCAGACAACTCGAACGGGGTAGGAACAATTCAAATCGGCTATGAAGGAGAGCAGTGGGGATTTGCTGGCATTTACAGCTGGCTGCAAAGTCCTTCGCTCGTTCCGTATTCAACTTCATACACGCAGTTAAGTTATGCGCAGGACATTGACATGTCCTTAAACGCATTTGGTCTTGCTGCTTACTGGCAACCCGAAGACTCTGGCTGGATCCCTGCGATTAGTGCTGGATGGGGTTTAAATACAACCAATTTTGCTGACAACAGCGCTGCTGATGCCTATGTCTCAACCTCGCAGTCTTGGCAGATTGCTATTCATTGGGACGATGTTTTCCTCCAGGGTAATTCTGCCGGTATGGCTGTTGGGCAGGCTACTTTTGCCACTGACCTCAAAGGTGGAGATACTCCATTTGATGGCAATTATGTGTGGGAATGGTATTACGGATTCCAGGTTACAGATAACATCACTGTGACACCTTCGATGTTTTATCTGAGTCGCCCTCTTGGTCAACTCACTTTCGACGGGGTGGATGGAAAAGACGGAACATTTAGTCAGTTTGGCGCCCTTGTTCGTACTACATTCACATTCTGATTAATTGATTCATCAGGATTCATTCCTCATGGATTTAATGAGTATCCAAAGGCCGGCCCCGCAAGGGTCGGCTTTTTTGTGATGTGTCTTTTCCCTGTTGATGAGATTCTGGTGTGGTGCACTCCATTCACCCATGAGTGATCAGACCGAGCAGACGCATCCCCTCTACGGCACCGATCGCGACCAGGTTGATGCTTTGCTCGGGCATCAGGGGGATCCAGGACCTGAGCAGCTCACTGTGGCAGCGAGGCTTGTGATGCGATATGGAGATTTCCCTGGTGCTGATGACATCAAGCAGGACATCCAGAAGGTCGTTGCTGGATGGGGTCTTGATTCCAAAAGCCTCAATGCTCGTTGTCGGGAGATCTGGGCCAGTGGTTGGAAGCCCGGTCAGCAAATCGAGAGTGAGCTTGGTTCAGGGGCTGATGTGGCCGACCAGGACGCTTAGCCCAAGTCCCACACCTTGCCCCGTCTTGTTTGTCTAGGAGTGTCCACCCCGGGTGGCCCGGGGTTTTGGTTTCAAGGTTGCTCAGGCAGGTGTGGGCAGCACTTGTCCGGCCTGGGCTTCAGTGGCGACACGTCGCAGGTCATCGCAACCCTCCTTGAGCGTGGGGTAGGCAAACATTCCGCTGCCTGCGATGAAGCAGTTGGCACCGGCTGCGCAGCACTGGGAGATGGTCCAGTTGGCTTTGATTCCACCGTCGACTTCGATATCAACATCGAGATCCCGTTCGACGATGGTCTGTCTGAGCTGGGAGATCTTGTCCAGCATCGTTGGAATGTAGGCCTGGCCACCGAAGCCAGGGTTCACGGTCATCACCAAAACGTGATCGACCATATCCAGAACGTTTTTGACCATCTCCATCGGTGTGTGGGGGTTCATGGCCACCGAAGGACTGCCTCCCAGCTGGCGAATGCGGCCGAGGACGCGATGCAGATGAGTGTTCGCCTCAACGTGAGCAATCACCACCCCTGGTTCTCCGTTGGGCCCTTTGGTGGCTTCGACGTATTCCTCAAGCATCGTTTCGGCGTTGTACTGGCTGACCATCAACTGGGTCTCAAACTTGACGTTGCAGTACTTGCGGCACGCCTTGATCAACTCTGGACCAAAGGTGAGGTTCGGTACGAAGTTGCCGTCCATCACGTCGAATTGAATCCTGTCGACCCCCGCTGCTTCCAGATCCTTGACGCATTGCCCCATGGCAGCCCAATCCGCGGGAAGCACCGAGGGGATGATTTGAATCGGGCGATGGGGTGCGGTCATGAAAGGCTTTAAATCTCGGGGGACTTTAGAGAAGCGCCATTGATCGCAAGGCTGCTCGAAGTCACTGATACAGTAAGCCGCGCTTTTGAGCGAAAAGCCCAGTGGCGCCAAGTCCTGAGAGCTGATCCTCACCGCATCTAGTTCCCCGCCGCACTCCAGTGGATCGCACTCTCATCCAGGAAATTCTCGAGGTCGTTGAGCAGGCGGCCATCGCCTCCGCCCGCCTCACAGGCCTCGGCAAGAAGGATGAAGCCGACGCTGCAGCCGTTGAAGCCATGCGTCAGCGCATGGGCAAGATTCAGATGCAAGGCCGGATCGTGATCGGCGAGGGCGAGCGTGATGAAGCCCCCATGCTCTACATCGGTGAAGAGGTGGGCAGCGGAACGGGTCCTGGTGTTGATTTTGCTGTTGACCCCTGCGAGGGCACCAATCTCTGCGCCAACAATCAGCGCGGCTCGATGGCTGTTCTGGCCGCTTCAGACCGTGGTGGCCTGTTCAATGCTCCCGACTTCTACATGAAGAAGCTGGCTGCACCCCCGGCCGCCAAGGGCAAGGTCGATATTCGCAAGTCCGCAACGGAAAACATCAAGATTCTCAGCGAGTGCCTCGGTATGGCCGTTGAAGAACTCACCATCGTTGTGATGGACCGCACTCGCCACAAGGATCTGATTGCAGAAATCCGCGCAACTGGTGCGCGGGTTCAGCCCATCTCCGACGGTGATGTGCAGGCTGCCATCGCCTGCGGTTTCGCCGGCACAGGCACCCACTGCCTGATGGGTATCGGTGCTGCCCCTGAAGGTGTGATCTCCGCTGCTGCCATGCGCGCTCTCGGTGGCCATTTCCAGGGTCAGCTCGTGTACGACCCGGCCGTGGCGCAAACCAAGGAATGGGCTGACCTCACCAAGGAGGGCAACCTGGCGCGTCTGGCAGAGATGGGCATCAGCGACCCTGACAAGATCTACGAAGCTGATGAGCTCGCCTCCGGTGAGCATGTGGTGTTCGCCGGCAGCGGCATCACCGATGGTCTGCTTTTCCACGGCGTTAAGTTCGAGAAGGACTGCACCCGCACCAGCAGCCTGGTGATTAGCAACCTTGACGACACCTGCCGTTTCACCAACACGGTTCACATCAAGGAAGGCGCACAGAGCATCGCTCTGAGCTGACTTTCTTTTTCAAGCAGCGAGGGTTTTCTCCATGCACATCGCCGTTGTCGGCCTCAGTCATCGAACGGCACCGGTCGAAGTGCGCGAAAAGCTCAGCATCCCTGAGCAGACCATGGAGGAATCCCTGCAGAACCTGCGGGGCCATGATCAGGTGCTTGAGGCCTCCATCCTCAGCACCTGCAATCGTCTGGAGATCTATACGCTCGTTCGTAATCCTGAGCTGGGAATTTCAGCTGTCAGGGAGTTTCTCAGCGGCCATTCCGGCCTGGATACCGGAGATCTCAAGCCGCACCTGTTCACCTTCCATCATGAGGATGCCGTTGCCCACCTGATGCGGGTTGCCGCCGGGCTGGACAGCCTGGTGCTTGGCGAGGGGCAGATCCTGTCCCAGGTCAAGAAAATGATGCGCCTGGGTCAGGAGCACAAATCGCTCGGTCCGATCCTCAACCGTTTGCTCACCCAGGCTGTGAGCACAGGAAAAAGAGTTCGCAGCGAAACCAACCTGGGCACCGGAGCCGTTTCCATCAGCTCTGCAGCCGTTGAACTTGCCCAGCTCAAGCTGGGGCAGAGCCGAGGTCTGGACGATCTCGTCACTCTTGAAGATGAGCAGGTGGCCGTCGTCGGCGCCGGCCGGATGAGTCGTCTGCTGCTTCAGCATCTGAAAGCCAAGGGCGCCTCAGGCGTTGTTGTTCTGAACCGCACGGTCAGCCGAGCTCAGGCACTCGCCGCCGACTTCCCGGATCTGCCTGTGCAGTGTCGTCCTCTCGAGGATCTTGATCACTGCCTGAGCACCTGTTCGCTGGTCTTCACCAGCACGGCATCGGATGATCCGATTATCGATGCCAGCCGACTTCAGCAGTTGAATCGTCGCAGTTCACTGCGACTGGTCGATATCGGTGTCCCCCGCAATATTGCTGCGGATGTGGAAGGAATCAGCGGTGTTGAGGCTTTTGACGTTGATGATCTCAAGGAGGTTGTTGAACGCAATCAGGAAGCTCGGCAGCAGGTCGCTCGAGAAGCTCAGGGGCTCTTGGATGATGAAGCCAGGCTTTTCCTGGAATGGTGGGACAGCCTGGAGGCGGTGCCCACCATCAACAAGCTGCGGTCTTCGCTGGAGTCGATCCGCTCCGAGGAACTGCAGAAGGCTCTCAGTCGCATGGGGCCGGATTTCTCGGCCCGTGAGCGCAAGGTGGTTGAGGCTCTCAGCAAGGGCATCATCAACAAAATTCTGCATACCCCTGTGACCTCACTGCGCGCTCCTCAGCAGCGGAGTGAACGGCAGAACGCCCTGAATGTGGTGGAGCGACTGTTTGATCTTGTGCAGGACGACGAACAGGATCGTTGAGACATTCCGGCGCTCAAGTTCCCTGTCTAAAACTGATTCCCAGCAGTCTTGTCGGATCTGTCCCAAGCATCGGTTTTGAGCACCCAAAGTCCGGTAGGTTTGCCCGGCAAAGCCGATCTGCGGGGGCGGCATGAAGCGTGTTCTGGCCATCATTCTCGGGGGAGGAGCGGGAACGCGTCTGTATCCCCTCACCAAGATGCGGGCCAAGCCCGCTGTGCCTCTGGCGGGCAAATACCGACTGATCGATATTCCGATCAGCAACTGCATCAACTCCGACATCAACAAGATGTACGTGATGACGCAGTTCAACAGCGCGTCGTTGAATCGTCACCTGAGTCAAACCTTCAATCTCAGCAATTCCTTCGGTGGCGGATTCGTCGAGGTTCTTGCAGCCCAGCAGACTCCCGACAGCCCTTCCTGGTTCGAAGGAACTGCTGATGCTGTTCGGAAATACCAGTGGCTGTTCCAGGAATGGGATGTGGATGAATATCTGATCCTTTCGGGCGATCAGCTGTATCGCATGGATTACAGCCGTTTCATCGAGCACCATCGCCGCACCGGTGCTGATCTCACCGTTGCCGCCTTGCCGGTGGATGCCAAACAGGCTGAATCCTTTGGTCTGATGCGGACCGACGGAGATGGCAACATCCAGGAATTCCGTGAAAAGCCGAAAGGTGATTCCCTGCGTGAGATGGCAGTGGATACCTCACGCTTCGGGCTCAGTTCCGAATCTGCCCAGGAGCGTCCCTATCTGGCATCGATGGGGATCTATGTGTTCAGTCGTCAGACGCTGTTTGATCTGCTGGATGGAAACACCGATCACAAGGATTTCGGCAAAGAGGTGATTCCCGCATCGTTGTCCCGTGGAGACAAGCTCCAGAGCTACGTCTTTGATGACTACTGGGAGGACATCGGCACGATCGGGGCGTTCTATGAGGCCAATCTCGCGCTGACGCAACAGCCAAAGCCGCCATTCAGCTTCTACGACGAGAAATTCCCGATCTACACAAGGCCTCGTTATCTGCCCCCAAGCAAATTGGTGGATGCGCAGATCACCAACTCGATCATTGGTGAGGGATCAATCCTCAAATCCTGCAGCGTGCATCACTGTGTTCTGGGTGTTCGCAGCCGGCTTGAGTCCGATGTGGTGATTCAGGACACCCTTGTGATGGGTGCTGATTTCTTTGAGTCAAGTGAAGAGCGTGCCGTGCTGAAGGAGCGTGGTGGCATCCCTCTTGGAGTCGGTCAGGGCACAACGGTGAAGAGGGCCATCCTCGATAAGAACGCTCGCATCGGTTCCAATGTCACGATCGTGAACAAGGACCACGTCGAAGAAGCTGATCGCGCTGAACATGGCTTCTACATCCGCAACGGAATCGTGGTTGTCGTCAAGAACGCATCGATTCCCGATGGAAGTGTGATCTGATCGTTCATTCCTGACAGAGATGGACCATGTTGCAGCCGACTTCGGTTGCCGTGGTCACACTGTCTGCAGTGAATGGTCCACCTGCGCATGTCCAAGTCCCACTTCGGACTGATTGGTCTCGGCGTGATGGGGGAGAACCTTGTCCTCAACGCTGAGCGAAACGGTTTTTCGAGCGTCGTCTACAACCGTACCTATTCCAAGACGGAAGAATTCATGGCCGGTCGTGGGGCTGGCAAAAACATTCAGGGCGCGACGGACCTCCAGGATTTCGTCAACAAACTGGAGCGTCCCCGACGCATCCTGATGATGGTGAAGGCGGGCGGACCTGTGGATGCTGTGATTGAACAGATTTCGCCTTATTTGGATGAAGGAGACCTGTTGATTGACGGAGGCAACTCCGAATATCACGACACCGAACGACGCGTCGCCGAGCTTGAAAGTAAGCGTTTTGGATTCATCGGGATGGGTGTCTCCGGTGGAGCCAAAGGTGCTCTTGAAGGCCCGAGCATGATGCCGGGAGGCACAAAGGCCTCCTACGACGCGATCGAGAGCCTGGTTTGCAAGATGGCGGCCCAGGTTGAGGATGGTCCCTGTGTCACCTACATCGGGCCTGGAGGGTCAGGTCACTTTGTGAAGACCGTGCACAACGGCATCGAATACGGCATTGAACAGATCCTGGCTGAGGGGTACGACCTGATGAAACGGGTCGGAGGTATGAGCAGCCTCGAGATGGCTGATGTGTTCGCCCACTGGAACAGCACCGAGGAACTCTCCTCCTACCTCGTTGAGATCACCGAGGTCTGTCTGCGCACCATGGATCCGGATGACGGCACACCACTTGTTGAGAAGATCCAGGACAAGGCCGGTCAGAAGGGAACCGGCCTCTGGACAGTGGTCAGCGCGCTGCAGATGGGGGCCTCGGTGCCCACCATCTATGCGGCTCTGAATGGACGTGTGATGAGCTCCATGAAAGACCAGCGGATCAGAGCCGAGTCAATCCTGAGCGGACCCTCCATCCAGTCGTTCGATATGGGGGCACCGGCCGATGGCATGGCCCCTCTGATGGATGCCATGGTTCTGGCCTGCATGGCCAGTTATGCCCAGGGAATGGAGCTGCTTCGCATCGCCTCCGCTGAGCACAACTACAACCTCAACATGCCCTCGATCGCCCAGATCTGGAAAGGAGGCTGCATCATCCGTGCTCGCTTGCTCAAGCGCATCCAGGATGCCTTCAATGCCGATCCACAGCTGGCGAATCTGTTGATTGATCCGTGGTTCGCCGATCAGGTCAACCGTCGTCTACCCGGACTGGCCAAGGTGGTCGCCGGTGCCGCCGCAGCGGGGATCCCCGTGCCCTGCCTCAGCAGCACACTCGACTACATCAACAGCTACCGCAGCGCTCGTCTTCCCCAGAACCTTGTGCAGGCCATGCGTGACTGTTTCGGCTCCCACACCTACGAGCGCGTCGACAAAGACGGCACCTTCCACACCGAGTGGCTCAGCTGAGGAACGCGTGATGAGTTCCTATCGCATCGAAACAACACCTTCAACGCAGGATCTGGCACGTCGAGCCGCCGAGCACATCGGAGCAGCGATCGATCTGGCCCTGGATCAGCGGGACCGTGCTCAGATTGCTTTGTCGGGAGGCACCACTCCTGCGCTGGCCTATGCCTTGCTGGGGCAGGAACATCTTCCCTGGGACCGGGTTGATGTGTTCCTTGGTGATGAGCGATGGGTTGCCGCCGATGATGATTCCAGCAACGCGCGCATGTTGCGCAACACCTTGCTCAAGAGGGATCAGCCCGGAGCCCGTGCCTGCTTCCATCCCGTACCCACCATCGAACTGGTGTCTCCGGAAGCCAGTGCTGAGGCTTTCGCCGAACTGTTGGTGAACGTCTGTCAGGGCGAACCCCCCGTGTTCGATTTCATGCTTCTCGGCCTTGGTGATGACGGCCACACAGCCTCTCTCTTCCCTGGAACCGAGGCTCCGTCTGTTCAGGACCGCTGGACCACCATTGGCCGGGGCAAAGGCCTTGAGCGAATCACACTGACGGCACCTGTGCTCAGCGCTGCACGACAGGTGGTGTTTCTTGTGAGCGGAGAAGCCAAACACCAGGCGCTTTCACGACTGATCGATCCTGCCGAATCTCCCGAACGCACACCTGCCAAGCTGGTTCAACCGGGTTCCGAAATTCTCGTGCTCGCCGATCAGGCTGCTTCTCAAGGTCTTTGACGACACCTCCCCATCAACCTCCTCCGGACATTCGCGTGATCGCCGCCGGCGATTCTTTTCGTGAATGGGCCAGCCTCAACGACACCATCATGGGCGGCTCCAGCAGCGCAGGCTGCCGGTTGAGTGACCAGGGCCTTGTCCTCGAAGGCGAGGTGGTGAGTGAGGGAGGCGGGTTCGTCAGCTGTCGTTCACCGGTTTATCGCCCGCCGTTGGATCTCAGCTCCAAGACAGGTCTGCGTCTGACCCTGGATGGGGAAGGGCGCAGCTTCAAGTTCGCGGTGGCCTGTCATGACGGAGTGTTCGGTCTCACCGAGCTGATCCCTGGCGGCTTGCGTTGGGTCACGACTGTCGCCACCGAGTCCACCGACACCACGGTTGTGGAGATTCCGTTCGCCCGGCTTCAGCCTGTGGTGCGTGCGAAACCTGTCAGTCTTCCGGTTCGCTTTGATCCTGCCTGCATTACCCGGCTTCAGTTGCTGCATTCACGATTCGGTGACGACGGTGCGCCGAACCCCGGCTACCGAGCCGGTGCCATCAAGCTGCTGATCCGCTCGATTGAAGCGTTCTGAAATGAGTGCATGCTCCGCGCTTGAGACGTTGATCGCCTCGGCGGCGGATCTCTGTCGCAAGCCTTTTCATCACGCCGTTCTGTCTGCCGACGATGCAACGCTCGACGACTACCGCGGACGGATTGAGTGTCGTGATGGCGATGGGCAGCGCCTCGATGAACTCGATCTCGAGCTGGAGGTGTATCGCAGTGGTGTGGATCTGAACCTCACCCTTGCCTGGGTTGATCAACCGACCAGACCGATCCTCTGGCACGGTCAGCACCCGGTGTGGATGGATGGTGAAACCGGCAAACGCTGCTCAGCTCCTGCCGATGGAGCACCTCTTGAGGCCCTGGCGAGGCGGCTCAGGGCTCTGCTGGCCTGATCAGGGCTGGTCGGTGACCGCCCCTCTGCTGCTGGAACTCACCAGGCGGGAATATTTGCCGAGGATGCCGGTTCGATATCGGGGAGTGGGGCTGCTCCAAGCCGCTCGCCTGCGCTCGAGTTCGGCTTCATCGACGTTGAGTTGCAGCAGGAGCTGGTTGGCATCCACGGTGATGCTGTCACCCTCCTCGACGAGTCCGATGGTGCCGCCGACAGCTGCTTCCGGCGCGACATGCCCGACCACAAGCCCGTAGGAACCTCCGCTGAAGCGACCGTCGGTGATCAGGGCCACCTTCTCCCCGAGCCCCTGCCCCACGATGGCTGATGTGGGCGAGAGCATCTCGCGCATGCCGGGGCCACCCACAGGCCCCTCGTAGCGCACGACCACAACGTCCCCAGCTTTGATCTTGCGATCGAGGATGGCCTCGAGACAGGTCTCCTCACTTTCAAAGACCCGTGCGGGCCCTGTCAGGACAGGCGATTTGACACCGCTGATCTTGGCGACGCTGCCCTCAAGCGCCAGATTGCCTTTGAGGATCGCCAGATGTCCCTTCTGATAGAGGGGGTTGCTGATCGGACGAATCACATCCTGATCGGCGGGAGGCTCTGAAGGCACATCCTCAAGCAGCTGCTTCAGCGTTTTGCCTTCGATCGTGCGGCAGTCGCCATGCAGGAGACCTGCATCAAGCAGCTGTTTCATCACCTGTGGGATGCCGCCGGCTCTGTGCAGGTCCACCGTGACGTAGCGACCGCTCGGCTTCAGATCGCAGAACACCGGAACCCGCTGTCGGATCCGTTCAAAGTCATCGATGCTGAGATCAACTCCTGCTGTGCGCGCAATGGCCAGCAGGTGCAGAACCGAGTTGGTCGAGCCACCCACGGCCATGATCACACTGATGGCGTTCTCAAATGCCTCCCTGGTCAGCAGATCCAGGGGGCGGATGTTGGCCTTCACCGCCTCGACCAGAACTTCCGCGGAACGGGCTGCACTGTCGGCTTTCTCCGCGTCCTCAGCTGCCATCGTTGAACTGCAGGGGAGACTCAGTCCCATGGTTTCGATCGCTGCACTCATGGTGTTGGCGGTGAACATGCCGCCGCAGCTCCCAGCCCCTGGACAGGCGTTCTTCTCAACAGCGGTGAGCTGTTCCATGTCGATCTTGCCGTTGGTGAGCTGGCCAACCGCTTCGAAGGCACTCACCACGGTGAGGTCGCATCCCCCGAGTTTTCCCGGTTTGATCGTGCCGCCGTAGACGAAGATCGCCGGGATGTTCATCCGGGCCATCGCCAGCATGGCGCCCGGCATGTTCTTGTCACAACCTCCTACGGCCAGAACGCCGTCCATGCTCTGGCCATTGCAGGCGGTCTCAATCGCATCGGCGATCACTTCCCGGCTCACGAGGGAGTACTTCATCCCCTCGGTGCCCATGGAGATCCCATCGCTGACGGTGATCGTTCCGAACATCTGCGGCATGCCTCCGGCCAGCCGCGCTGCGGCCTCCGCACGTTTGGAAAGGTCGTTCAAGCCCACATTGCAGGGCGTGATCGTGCTGTAGCCGTTGGCAATCCCGATGATGGGCTTGCCGAAATCCTGATCTCCGAAGCCCACGGCCCGCAACATCGCCCTGTTCGGGGAGCGCTGAATCCCCTTGGTGACGGCATCGGAGCGGAGCATGAAGGTTCTCGCGTTGCGGCGAATGACTTCCGTCAACCTACCGGCCGCTCTGTCACTGCCTGGAGCCGAGATCCTCCAGTTGACGGCGCACATCCGCGATTGCCGAATTCAGCTGTTCGACCCGAGCCTCCAGGTGGCTGTCGGCATCCACCTCGGGTCGGTCTCCGGCACTGATTGCCTCGCTGCCGTCCTGCATGCGCGGTGCGTAGAGCATCGACCGCTGGTTGCGCAGGCGACGGCGACGGTCAGCCTCCGAAAGCAGCCACCAGCCAAAGCCTGCGGCGCCCAGAACGGCGCCACTCACCAGCGTGGCCAGAGTTCCTGATGCAGAGTCCTGCTGCCGCGCCATGGGCTTCCATTGAATGCATCCAGCCTAGTTCGGCTGAGAGGTTCTGATTCCCAGTCTCTGCAGGGGATCACCGATTCCTGGAAGGATCCGGTTTCGCTCATCGAGGTCCGCATCGATGCAGGCTGTGTGGATGGTGATCTCCGGGTAGGCCTCGCCGATGCGTTTCAGTCCTGGACTGGCGCTGAGGGCAGTGATGACCCGCAGCCTCGGCGCTTCGACGCCCAGTTGCTCCAGCCTTTCAAGCAGGCCCATCAGCTCGTCGCCATGACGGATCTGATCCAGAAGCAGCACCACACCTGCCTGGCTTTCAATCGCGTCCGGCAGTCCAGCCAGGCAGAGCTCAGCATTGGGCAGCACCTGGCGGGCACCCTGCCAGAGGTGGAGTCCACCCGGGATCATCGGCACGGCCAGCAGTGGCACGGCTGACTCGATCACGGTGCCCTCCGTGCTGCCCAGAGGGGTTTTCACCACATCTCTGCGATGGGGCAGCCAGTCACGCAACGCTTCGTAGCTGAGCCAGCGGCCCAGTTCCTCCATGGCGGTTCGGAACAACGCCGGTGGCGTTCCCTCATGCCTCAGCACGGTCAGCCAGTGGGCGATCAGGGGGTGGGGCGGCACCACCACCCGGAGAGTCTTGGCCATGACGCGTGGCTGGGCAGTCGTCTGCCATATCGTGACGGCTCAAGTTACGGCAGTTGTTCCCAGGAGCCTGTCGAGCGTTCATTCACCATGTTCTTGCCAGCACCTTTTCCGTCTGTTGTCCGGCGCCTGATCGCCTCGTTGTTCTGTGGTCTGCTTGTTGTGACCGGGCTTGTCACCACTGCTGGTTCTGCGCATGCGATCACGGCTCCCGAGCTTCGTGGTCAACGGGCTGTTCAGGACATCACAGCCGACATGCATGGACGCGACCTCAAGGAAAAGGAATTCCTGAAGGCAGATCTGCGCGAGGTCAATCTCAGTGAGACGGATCTCCGGGGTGCCGTGATCAACACATCCCAGCTGCAGGGTGCTGATCTACGCGGAGCGGACCTTGAAGATGTGGTGGCGTTCTCCAGCCGCTTCGATGGTGCGGACCTTCGCGACGCCAACTTCACCAATGCGATGTTGATGCAGAGCCGTTTCAATGATGCAGAGATCGAAGGGACCGATTTCAGCAACGCGGTGATCGATCTCACGCAGCTCAAGGCTTTGTGCAGTCGTGCCAGTGGTGTCAACAGCCGCAGCGGCCTCAGCACCCGTGAATCGCTCGGGTGTCGCTGATGCCTTCACGGCTTCCGGTCACTGTCATCACCGGGTTCCTTGGTGCCGGTAAGACCACACTTCTTCGTCATCTCCTGGTCAACAGTGGCCAGCGTCTGGCCGTGATGGTCAATGAATTCGGCACGGTCGGTCTCGACGGTGATCTGATCCGCAGCTGTGGTTTCTGCCCCGACGACGAGGTCGATGCCCGGTTGGTGGAGCTCAACAACGGCTGTCTGTGCTGCACGGTGCAGGACGATTTCCTCCCGACGATGGAGACATTGCTCCAACGTGCCGAGCAGCTGGATGGCATCGTCGTTGAGACCAGCGGCCTCGCTCTGCCCAGGCCTTTGCTGCAGGCTCTTGAATGGCCAGCCATCCGTAAGCGGGTGCATGTGAATGGTGTGGTCACCGTTGTGGATGGGGAGGCACTCAGTGCCGGCAGTCCCGTCGGAGATCCTGCGGCCCTCGAGCGTCAGCGTCAGCAGGATCCCAATCTGGATCACCTCACAGCCATCGATGACTTGTTCAGGGATCAACTTGAGGCCGCCGATCTCGTCCTGATCAGCCGATCGGATTGTCTTGATGCTTCCCAGACGGAGACCGTGCAGCAGCAACTGGCTTCACGGCTGAGGTCGGGAGCCAGAACCCTTGCCATGTCGCGCGGCGTTGTCGACCCATCTCTGGTGCTGGGACTCAACGGTTCAAGGCCGCACGTCGACCACGATGCCAGCCATCACGACGGTCACCACCATCACGATGACGACCACCATCACCATCACGATCACACCCATGTGGAGGCTGTCAGCGGTCAGATCCGTCTGGAGAGATCCTTCGAACGTGACGAGCTCGAACAGCTCCTCCGGAGCTTTGTCACTGACCATGATGTGATCCGGCTCAAGGGTCGTCTCTGGTTGCAGGGCAAAAGCCTTCCGCTTCAGATCCAGATGGTCGGACCTCGTCTTGAGAGCTGGTTTGAGTCAGCACCGGCATTGGCCTGGAAGCCTGAGGGGGCAAACGGTCTGGAGTTGGTGGTCATCGGGTTGCAGAACGATGCCACGCAACAGCTGGAACATTGTCTTGAGGCCGTCTGATGCGACGTTGCTGCGCTGCCATCACGGCCGCTGGTCTTCTCGGAATCGGCTGGACACCGTGCACTGCCGTCAGGGCGGATCAACTGGAGCTGGAGAGACGCTCGAGTGTCAGCTACCGCTGCGGTGGCGGAGAGCAGATCAAAGCCAGTTATTACGGTCTTCGCGATCGCTCTCTGGACTTTGTGCGTCTTCAACTTCCGGATGGTCGTGAGCTGACGTTGCCACAGGTTTCCTCGGCATCGGGGGCCCGATTCAGTGCTGATCGCGACTTCACATGGTGGATCAAAGGCAACAGCGGCTTTCTTCAACAGCGTGACGCGCAGGGTCAGTGGCGCGTCACCCTGAACGCCTGCGATTCAGCGACCTAGCGGCCTGGATACTGGTCTTTCAATCACGAACCTCAAGCCGATCAGTACCACTGCGTTCGATCAGTTGAGCCAGTTCAAGCATGTCGGCTCTGTTGACAAGGCCGATGCAACCCAGGGTGCCGCTGTTGGCATTCCGGAGTCCTGCGCTGGGATCCAGATGGATGCCCAGCACTCTGCGCCCGGTCACGAACGTGGGCTCGATGCTGATCCACACAGGGCCAAGCTCGGGATAGGCGCCGTCGTTGAGAGGCTCGACAACCCCCACGCTGTAGCGCCCGACGGGTAGTGGAGCACGGCTTCCCATGCGGTCACGATCCGCGTTCTGCCGGTTTGCCCTGCCGCTGACGGCGTCGAAACGGCGAAGGGGTTCCCCAGGGATTTCAACCTTGAGATTCCAGATGGGATCTCCGGTTGCCTGCAGCTGCCGCTCCGTTCGTTCCAGCACGAGTGTGGGAACCGGATCTTCCTTCGGAGGTGCAGGCTCCAGCAACGCCATCAGCGACTGTCGTTGAGGTGGCTGCGCTTCAGCCCTTGCCTCAGACGACAAACCTGCACCTGCCACAACCAGGGCCAGGGTCAGACCTGAAACCAGGGGGCTGATCAGAGGACGAGTTCCGGCGATTTGCATCCCGTTGGCAGAAAACCTGCCCTTACCTAAGGGGGATGATTATCCCTTGATGAACGAATAAACGGTTTCTCAGCTGGCCTTGAGTTGGCGCCAGTCCAGGCCTGGGCAATGGGCAACGATCGCCGCCGTTCTGACCATGTAATCCCCATAGGCGGGAAGCTGTCGAAGCAGCGCGCGCTCCTCTCGTCGTGCCTTCCCCACCAGGACTCCTGCGAGACCAAGCAGGAGCAGGAGATGCAAGAGGCTTCCCAAGGCGATCACCACTCCTAGCGAACACACCAGAACCGCTCGGTAAAGAGGATGTCGGCAGTGTGCATAGACCCCTGTGGTCACCAGAGCCGCTCCCTGTTTGGGGTCTGGCAACGGAGACAGGCTGGGGCCAAGTGCCAGGAAGCCCTGCAGGGCCAAGACCAGTCCCAGCCCCAGGGTCATCAGGCCCATCAGTTGAACAGCATGAGGCCAGTCAATCCCGAAGGCCTGTGGCTTCGGCCAGGCAGGGGCCAGATGACAGCTGATCAGGGTCAGCTGTGCCAGCAGCCACCACTCACCGCGGCGGTTGTTGAGCCAACCTTCCCAGCTCAGTCCCCAGCCTGTGAATGCTTGCTTCCAGTCGGACACGGTGGGCACCTCCCATCACGGCTGTCCCGGGAGTGGGACCATGCATCAATCCTGACGTCCGATGCATCATGAGAACCGTCGTGATCACAGGTTCCAACAGGGGTATCGGAGCTGCGGTGGCGCATACCCTGCTCCAGCAGGGGCATCGTGTCTGCCTGGCAGTGCGTGAGCCTGAGAGATTGCTGGGAACTGATCTGGATCCAGGCCAGGCACCCGAGAAACTCATCGCATGCCCCTATGACGCTCGGGTGCCAGAGGATGCTCAACGGATCGTCGAGAGGGCTCTGACGCACTTTGGCTCTCTGGACACGCTCATTCACTGCGCCGGGATTCTGCGTCGCACCCCTCTGCTATTCAGTGAGGAGCAACGTCATGAGCCGGACGAACTCTGGTCTGTGAATGTGATGGGGCCATGGTGGTTGACCCGGGCTGCCTGGCCTGCACTTGTGGAGTCCGGGCGGGGTCGGATCCAGGTGCTGGTTTCCATGAGTGGCAAGCGTTGCAAAGGAACGCTTGCTGGTTACACAGCAAGCAAATTCGCATTGATGGGCCTGTGCCAGGCCATGCGCAACGAGGGCTGGGACCAGGGGATTCGTGTCACGGCCGTCTGTCCCGGCTGGGTCAACACAGAGATGGCCGCAGGGGTCAAAACAATGCCGCCCGAGCAGATGACGCAGCCCCAGGATCTGGCGAGTCTCTGCGCCCATCTGCTCACACTGCCTTCGGCAGCGGTGCCGTTTGAGTGCGCTGTCAATGCATCGCTGGAGCGGTGATCAATCCAGAGGGATCTCCCCTCTGGCACAAACCTCGTTCCAGCAGAGCGTCTGTTCCGCAATCCAGCGAGCCTTCACTGTGGTCCAGTCGCTTTGCTCATTGAGCTGCATCCGCATCTGACCGCTGCCGTCATGGCGGAAGCGGACGGTGCGGTTCTCGAATGCGAGTTGCCAGCTGGCTCCAGGCTGATCGCTTTCGTAGCGACAGAGCTGCCAATCCTGCTGCTGTTGCCGGCACTCCACAGGCAGGCTGAGTGCTGGTCTGGCTGGAGCCGCCATGCCGAGTCCCGCCGTGATCATCAGCGCGGCAGGCGTCAGTGAGCGGATCAGGGGCGCCAGTGGAACGATCACGGACCGGCTATCGCGTGGAAGGGGCTGTTTTCAACCTGCATTTCGTCGAACGAAAGCGGTCCCCTGGCCTGTCAAGATTTAACAATTGCCGCTCGGAGCCCGTGCCGCGTTACCAAGCCCGTGTTCTGGTGCATCTGCGCCCATCGGTTCTCGATCCAGCCGGAGAGGCCGCCCGGGCTGCCGCCTCCCGCCTCGGTGTGGATGGAGTGGAGCGACTGCGCATCGGCAAAGCCGTGGAACTGGAGCTGGAGGCGGCCGACGAAGCGGAAGCACGGCGAAACCTGGAGTTGCTCAGCGATCGGCTGCTGGCCAATCCTGTGATCGAGAACTGGACTCTTGAGCTGACCCAGTCATGACCATCGGGGTTGTCGTTTTTCCAGGATCCAACTGCGATCGCGATGTTCGCTGGGCCACAGAGGGATGTCTGGGTCTGCCCACGCGCTATCTCTGGCATGAGGAACGGGATCTCAGTGGTCTTGATGCTGTCGTGCTTCCCGGAGGATTCAGTTACGGGGACTACCTGCGCTGCGGAGCGATTGCCAGATTCGCTCCGGTTCTTGAATCACTGCTGACCTTTGCTTCATCCGGTGGACGGGTGCTGGGCATCTGCAATGGTTTCCAGGTGTTGACGGAGCTGGGACTGCTGCCTGGCGCGCTCACCCGCAACCGTGATCTCCATTTCATCTGTGAGGACACCGCCCTTTCTGTGGTGAGTGATCGCTCGCCATGGTTGTCGTCTCACGATCGCGGAAGTCAGTTCTCCCTGCCCATTGCCCATGGTGAAGGGCGTTACCACTGCAGCGATGACACGCTCAAGCAGCTGCAGGATGATGACGCCATTGCCCTGCAGTACTGCACGAACCCCAACGGATCCGTGTCTGATATCGCCGGCATCACCAATGCCTCGGGTTCGGTTCTTGGCCTGATGCCTCACCCTGAGCGCGCCTGTGATCCACACACAGGTGGCACGGCCGGTCGCGCCATCCTGGAAGCGCTGCTCTCCTGACCCATGCGTCGTCGTTCTCTTCTGGCGCTGGCGCTCTCTGCCGGCTCAGGGGTTGTTGCGTCCGTCGCTGGAGGTCAGGCCAAGGCCGCCTCAGGGTTCCGATCACTTCGGCCTTTGGCTCCACTCCGCCCTGGTTCACGGTTGAGGGCCATCAATCCAGGCACCTGGATGGACCCCGATACGGATTTCACACCGCTGATGCAGCGTTGCGCTGCACAGGGATGGAGTCTTGAAATCCCAGAGAGCGTCAGAGGGCAGTGGCAATGGTTTTCAGCAACGGATGCTCAGCGGCGCGCGTCACTTGAGGAGGCTTGGAATGATCCGACGCTCGATGGCGTGGTGTATGTCGGAGGTGGCTGGGGTGCTGCGCGAGTTCTTGAGTCAGGACTGAGGTTTCCCAGGCGGCCTTTCTGGTCTCTGGGCTTCTCTGACAGCAGTGCCCTTCTGCTGGCGCAGTGGCAGGCCGGTCTGCTGGGCGCTGTCCACGGGTCTGCCTGGGGCGTTGATGAACAGTGGCAACGCACGGTCGACCTGATGTGCGGACGACCGACCCCTCCCTTGCAAGGCCGTGGGTTGCGTGGCCTTAAGGCCTTGGGTCGACTGGTCGTCACCAACCTGACGGTTGCAACGCATCTCATTGGCACCCGATGGTTTCCCTCGCTCAAAGGAGCGATTCTGGTGCTGGAGGATGTGGGCGAGGCGCCCTATCGGGTGGATCGAATGCTCACCCAGTGGCGAAGTGCCGGTCTTTTGAACGGTCTGTCAGGCGTGGCCTGTGGTCGTTTCAGCTGGAAGAAAGATGACATCCTTCCTGGCGACTTCACGATGGCGGAAATTCTTGAAGAACGCCTGGGGGATCTCGGCGTGCCCCTGGTTGTGGATCTTCCCCTGGGACATGGTTTGCCGAACATGGCACTCCCGCTGGGTCGGCAAGCATTGCTCGATGCGAGATCAGGACAACTCTCCCTGCAGACCTGAAGCATTTTTGGGTGCGAATTAACTGTTTTTTCGTGCTGTTCTTTTCCTCAAGGCCAGGTCCATGGGAATGATTCCCACACTGAGATAAGGCACCAGTTGAGGTGAAAATTCGGCGGCAATGCCAATCAACAGAAAAGCGCAGACGAAGCTTGCACCTCGATATCGTTTGAGACCTGAATGTTGGCGACGTTCAAGGAGTGCCGACTCCTCAAGCAGCTCTGGCTTCTGCCAGGCATGGATTGCAACAAGCCATCCAATGCCGCTGATCAGTGCAAGAGTCCACCAGTACAGGAGGCCAACCCCCTGGGTTTCAGCCAGCTGCCCATCATTCAGCGAACCATAAAGTGCTGTTGGCCAGGGAAGAAAGACAATCAAGGCCATCCATAACGAATTCAGCCAGAAAATCGTTGCGTCAAAAGACCTCATTGAATTAAAGACCTGATTATGTTTTAGCCACAAAACAGAAAGAATTAAAAAGCTGAACCAAAACACGAAGATCTGAGAAGAATTATCGCTGATTAATTTCCAGATCGATTCTCCAGCAGTTGCTTTGATGTCAACCAGTGGAAGCAGCTGCAGAGTGATGGCAATGGCCACGACTGCATCGGTGAAATTGATCAGTCGATCGAATGATCGCCGTTGAACAGCTGAGATTGGCTTATGACTGTCTTCCATTCTTGCTGGATCGCAGGATCTCTACGTTATAGCTTGCCTGGCAAAAACTTTGCTTGTAATCAATCGATTGGCTGATTGTATTGACTTCAATGCAATGATCTGGCTTTTTCTTTTCTGAATTTGCCTGAAGTTCAAGATCATTGCCTGGATGTATTGCTGCCATCGGATGCATTGCATTGCCCCCTGATCCAGCCATTAAAAAAGGGGCCTCCAGGGCCCCCTTCTGACTGATGAAATGATCTCTGGGATCACGCAGCGACGGCAGCCTTGGGATCAAGCGCGCCCTTGGCGTAAAGGCCCGCGTAGTAAGTGATGCTCTGCTGTTGAATCTTGCTGGCATTGCCTGCAGCCCAGAACTGCTGATAGCGGTCGAGGCAGACCTGCTTCATATATTTGCGGGCAGGCTTGTTGAAGTGGCGGGGGTCGAAATTCGCGGGGTCTGCAATGGCCGCTTCACGCACTGCAGCGGTGAAGGCAAGGCGGTTGTCAGTGTCGATGTTCACTTTGCGAACACCGTTGCGAATGCCTTCCTGGATTTCCTCCACGGGCACGCCATAGGTTTCAGGGATTGAACCGCCATGCTGGTTGATCATTTCCAGCCATTCCTGGGGCACTGACGAGGAGCCGTGCATCACCAGGTGGGTGTTGGGAATGGCCTTGTGGATTTCAGCGATGCGGCTGATTGCCAGCACTTCACCGGTGGGTTTGCGGGTGAACTTGTAGGCCCCATGGCTGGTGCCGATTGCGATTGCCAGAGCATCGCATTTTGTTTTTGCCACAAAATCCGCTGCCTCAGCTGGATCGGTCAGCAGCATGTCCTTGGACAGCTCGCCTTCGAAGCCATGGCCGTCTTCCGCTTCGCCTTTTCCTGTTTCCAGTGAGCCCAGGCAACCCAGTTCACCTTCGACACTCACGCCAACGGAATGGGCGAAATCAACAACCTGCTTGGTGACAGCAACGTTGTAGTCGTAACTGGCTGGTGTTTTGGCATCAGCTTCCAGTGATCCATCCATCATCACGGATGTGAATCCGTTGATTGCCGCGGAGTAACAGGTATCAGGAGCATTGCCATGGTCCTGGTGCATCACCACGGGGATGTGGGGATAGGTCTCGGTTGCAGCGAGGATCAGGTGACGCAGGAAAATCTCACCTGCATAGCTGCGTGCTCCGCGTGACGCCTGCAGGATGACCGGACTGTCTGTTTCGTCGGCCGCTTCCATGATCGCCTGCACCTGCTCAAGGTTGTTGACGTTGAAAGCAGGAATGCCGTAGCCGTTTTCGGCAGCGTGGTCGAGCAGGAGCCGAAGCGGAACGAGCGCCATAGATAAAGTCCAAAAAAAGGCCCTATCGAACCAAAAGGTCCGTAGGGCCGAGACTTTACCTGAGTGATGTTCTTTTTGTCACGCGCGGCTGTGGCGCAAGCGGCCCCAGCACGTGCGTGATGAGTGATCAGTAGGTGTATCCAGCTACGAAAAGCTGTTCGTCGGAGGAGGGTTGGGAGCCAGGGACGTAGCGGCCGAGCGACGCTTCAGAGTTGGCTTGTGCGCGAGCCAGCAAGGCTTTCTGACCGGCTTCGATGTTGGTTCCAGCCCATCCCTTGAGGCAGGAGTGCTGCAGAGCTCTTCCGTAGGAGAAGCCGAGATTCCATTTCGCTTTGCGCTCAATGGTGTTCATGTGGTTCAGGTACACGGAGGCGGCTTCCTCACTGAGACCTCCGGACAGGAAGACGATTCCGGGCACGCTGGCAGGAACGCTGCGCTCGAGTGTGCGCACGGTCATCGCTGCAACCTTGGCTGGATCAGCCTTGTCAGCACAATCGGCGCCCTGAACGGTCATGGAGGGCTTCAGAAGAGTTCCCTCAAGCAGAACACCATTGGCCTGGCAGGCGTGATACACCTCCTGGATCACGTGCTCCTGGATTCTGGCGGTGGTTTCGATGCTGTGATCGCCATCCATCAGGATCTCGGGCTCAACGATCGGCACAAGACCGGATTCCTGCACTGAGCGGGCGTAGCGGGCGAGCCCCCAGGCGTTCTCCCTGACTGAGAGGGCGGAAGGGCATCCGTCGGAAGTGATTTGCAGAACAGCGCGCCATTTGGCGAAACGTGCGCCTTGGGCGTAGTAGTCGGCGGCACGCTCGACAAGACCGTCCAGGCCGGTGCAGAGGGTTTCAACTGAGCCTGCGCCTGCGAGCGGGCGGAGACCCTTGTCGACCTTGATGCCGGGGATGATGCCCAGCTTGCCGAGTTTGTTGACCATGGACTCGCCGTCAGCATGGTTCTGGAAGAGGGTCTCCTCGTAAAGAATCGCTCCGCTGATGAAGTCTCCGAGACCGGCTGCGGTGAAGAGCATTCCGCGATAGGCCTGGCGATTGGCTTCGGTGTTCTCAACACCGATGGAGCCCAGGCGCTTGCCGATGGTCTTCGTGGATTCATCCACAGCGAGGATTCCCTTGCCAGGTGATGCGAGGGATTGCGCTGTTGCAATCAGTTCGGAGGAATAATCAGACAGTGCCATTTGATTCTTCTGAATTGAAGGAGTCTCGGGGCCTCGAAGGCCGTCTTGGCCTCTCTGTTTACACCTTAAAGTGAGATTTGTTACGGCGCTAGCGCATCATTTGACTCTGCGCGAGCTGGGATGTTGCTTCCGTGCGCCAGCTGAGCTAAGGGGTTTCAGCTTTCTTTTCTGGGCAACGGCGGGCGATCTCAGTTCACCGGAGAGATCGTCGAATGTTGTTGTTGTTCAGGTCAATAAAAAGGCTGACACCATGAGGTGTCAGCCCTGCTGATTCGTGAATTCAATCGCAATGAGACCGATTCAGTTCTGAGCGAGCGTTTGCCACTGATTGGGCAGGATCTTGGCGACCAGATCGAACTTGCCGTCACCAAGGGGCTTTGCCACGTAGGCAACACCCATGGGTGCGGGATAAATTCCGTTTTCGGGGATCACCGGCATCGTCACGCCCTGGAAGGGATCATCGTGGCCCACCAGGAATGTGTTTTTTCCGGCCTCAGGCTTTGCGGACAGCAAGGGAGAAACACGAGCTGCGTATTCCTCGTAATCCTTAGGAGTGCACTCAACACAGGGCAGGAAATTCAGATTTGAATTCTTGGTGTAGGTGCCGAACGCAAGATCTGCGGTGTTGTAGGCGCGGCAGTAGTCGCTTGAGATCACATCTCCAACAGGAATTCCTGCAGCTTTGATGCCTTCACCGATCTGCTTGGCATCAGCCTTGCCTTCGTCGCTCAGGCGGCGCTGGGTGCTGCAGTCGGAAAGATCCAGTTCAGGGCTGACCTGATCGCCCCAGTCCTTGTTTGTTTTGGCATGGCGGATGTAGATCACATGACCACCATCTCTCAGTGCGCTAGCGAGTGCCTCGTCGTCGAGTTTGTTGACGAACTCTTTGTTGTTCTGCTCACCCGAAAGGGTGGTGTCGTTTTGCTCATAGGCTTCGACTTCACTACTGTCCGCGGTCGGTTGTTGCTTGCTGGCCGAGTCATCGCTGACTGATCCAGAGGAACATGCCGCCATCAGAAGCAGGGCTGCAACACACGATGCTTGTTTAATCATTGAGTCAATGAATTTTCTTAATTAAAGCCATTTTCATGATTGGCAACATTTTGTAAGACACGAGAAACTGTCGCTGTTGATACGAGGCTTGCTCGCGACGGCCCCCCTTCAGGATCAGCGCGACGACAGCGTTCTGTCGCAGGCGGTCTGGCTCGCCAAGCCTTCAGCGAGGCCAGGCACCATCGGATGACCGCTGTGGATGCTGTCCGCCCACCAGCGCTGAATCCGCGCCACCGGCGCGATGCGGCCATCGCTCCATGTTGTGGAGAAGGCCAGATCCTCATCCGCCTGGATGGTCCTCGGAGCTTCTCCGCTTCTCTGCAATGTGAGTGAAAAGCCGTGCACATAGTCCTTCTGATTGTCACTTCCCAGAACCAGGCTGCCTTCAGATCCATAGACCTCAATCCAGCATCCCCGACCATTGCGTGCAACGGAGGCCAGTGCCATCTGGGCGGGCACGACTCCGCCCTGATGGAGCTGTAATTCAAGGTTGATCATGGCGATGTCGTCAGCATCGACCTCGCGTAGTACGCCTTCGCCATCTGGTCGCTGCTCGATGGCGGTGCGCGTCACGGCTTGAAGGTCACCAACAGGGCCGAATAACCACGCCAAGGTGTCGAAGGCATGCGTACCAAGTGCTCCGAGGACCCCACCCCCCTGGTCAGCTTGCGAATACCAGCTCCAGGCCCGATCTGGATTGGCTCTGCTGCTCATCAACCAGTCGAATTTCACGAGCCAGGGAGTCCCCACGGCACCCTGTTCCAACAGACGTGCTGCCTGCTGAAACAGGGGGACAGCCCTGTATTCGAAGTCAACCGCCACGCTGAGACCTCTCCCGATCGCTTCGCGTTGCAGATCAGCCACCTGTTGCGCGTTGAGCGCGACAGGCTTTTCCAGAAGCAAATGCTTGCCCGCCTTGAGAGCTTGCATCCCAAGCTCGTAGCGAGGTGCCGGGGGGGTGGCGATGATCACGGCATCAACCCTGGAATCCTCGAGAAGGGAGTCCCAGGACTCGTAACCCTTCAGGCCGGAATTGGTGCAGGCCTGATTCAACCGGTCCTGACGACGATGCCAGAGAGCGACAGGTTCCAGTTCAGGGATGCTGTTCAGCGCGGGCAGATGCACTGCTTCGCCGAAGCCGAGACCGGCGATGGCAACTCCGATCGGGCCTTGGAGCGTCGGTCTGGAGGGCATGGTGAACCAGGCAGCGGATGAATGGAGAAGACGTCAGGTCAGTCCGGAACTGCAGACGGCGTTGATGACTTCCGTGATCAGATCATCCTTGGCCGGCGCCTCCCAGTCCGCCCTGAAGCGGGGGAGTCCGTTCTTCTGCGTGTCTCGATAAAGCGACTGATCACAATCAATCTCCATCACCACAAGTGTTCCCAGCGCTGGGGATTCATCCTCGGTTTTCAGGCTGTATCGACTGAGAACCGACAGGTTTCCATCTTTCGTTCTGCGCACGCTCCCGGCGTCCCACCACTGTTGACCTTCGCTGGTTGAGGGCACTTCCCGCCAGTCAACGGGACCGGCAAGAGCTGGAGTCGCCAGGACGACGATCAGCAAGGGCACCAGGGCTGCTTTCAACCACTCACGAACGCATTTCCGCAGACTGCTTTTCATGCCTGGACGGCCACCTCGGGGCGACAGCCATGGAGGCTCAGCAGTGTTGCCAGGGTGCTCTTCAGCTGGGTGCGCGGCACGATCGTGTCCACAAAACCGTGCTCCTGCAGATACTCCGCTGTCTGGAAGTTGTCGGGAAGTTTCTCTCTCAAGGTCTGTTCAATCACCCGCCGACCCGCAAATCCGATCAGAGCCTTCGGCTCAGCGAGAATCAGGTCGCCAAGCATGGCAAAGCTCGCTGTCACCCCGCCGGTGGTGGGATGGGTGAGCAGTGGCATGTAGAGCACACCGGCTTCTCGATGGCGCTCCAGTGCGCCGGAGATCTTGGCCATCTGCATGAGGCTGAGCATGCCCTCCTGCATGCGTGCACCACCTGAAGCGCAGACGATCAGCAGGGGCAGACGTTTGGTTGTGGCTTCCTCGATCAGGCGTGTGATCTTTTCTCCCACGACCGACCCCATCGATCCCCCCATGAAGCGGAAATCCATCACGGCAAGGGCCATGGGTATGCCGTCCACACGGCACAGGCCCGTGATCACGCCGTCGCGGAGTCCCGTGCTGGCCTGGGTTTCGCGCAGGCGATCCGCGTAGGCACGTCGATCCTTGAAGCCCAGTGGGTCCGTTGGAGCCAGTTCGTCATCGAGCGGCTCAAAGCTTCCTTCGTCAGCAATGATCGCGATCCGTTCAGCACTGAAGATCCGGTGGTGATAGCTGCAGCTGCTGCAGACGCTTGCATTGGCCAGGAGGTCTTTGCGGTAGACGACCTGGGAGCATTCAGGGCATTTGCTCCAGAGTCCGTCACCCTCCTCAGGTTCCTGTGTGACCTTGACCACGGACTGACCCTTGCGGCGATCAGCAAACCAGTCGAAAAGAGACACGGCGACCATCCAGACCTGCCCATTAAAAGGCTGACCGGGTCAAGAACCATGCCATCGATCGTTCTTTCCATCGCTCAGGGCTGGCTCAGATGGTCGGAATTGACCTCAATGGTCCCTGTTTCAACAAAAGCCATTCGTGGAAACCAGTCACGAATGGGACAGTATTGACCCGTAGCATTTGTTACTTAGGGAGCGGGATCGAAGCTGATTTTTTAATCTTTGCTCCCGGGTTTGCCTGGGATTGAATGCCTATAAAAAAATATCAGCTTTCTTTTGATGACATCGCATACTGAGGCAATCAATGAACATCTGGCGCTTGAGTTTCAGGCCAGTCATACATATTTAGCGATGTCGATTTGGCTGAGAGAGAGGGATTTGATTGGTTTCTCCAGTTATATGTTGAACAAGAGCACGGAAGAGCGGGGTCATGCTTCCAAGTTCATCGCCTATCTCGTGGACAGTGAATGCAAGGTGCAGCTGCCCACCATTGAGTCGCCTGAACGGGAGTGGCAGTCTGTGAAAGCACTCTTTGACAAGGTCTACGAGATGGAGAAAACCGTGACCAAGTCAATCAACAACATCTACACACTTTCTGAAAACGAGGGCGACAGGACTGCGACTGCCATGCTCGATTGGTTCGTCGGTGAGCAGTTGCAGGAAGAATCAGAAGCTCGCTTTGTGCTGAAGCGATTGCGTCTGGCTGACTCCAACGCTGCAGCCCTGATCTTGCTTGATCAGCAGTTTTTGGATGGCACTCTGCTGGCCAATGTCAAAGCCGGTGGAGCCTTTGATGTTGCAGGGGCTGGCGGAGCTGCAGCTGTCTGATTGGAATCAGATCCGGGGCTGGTCTGTTGTCTGTTCGAAGGTCCTCAGCGCTTTCATGGTTCGATCAGAGCCACCCATTGGCTCCACCACCACTGCGGGCCCATCAACCAGACCAGCCAGATCCCTACGGCAATGAACGGACCGAAGGGAAAGGGCTCTCTGGGTTTCAACCGGCCAGTGATCCTGGCAAGACCCCCGAACAATGCCCCTGAAAACACGGCGATGCCCATGGACACTGTGAGGCCTCCGAGGCCCAGCCATGCCCCTGCCATGGCGGCCAGTTTCGCGTCGCCCAACCCCAGTGCAGGCTGTCCCACCAACCGTTCCGCCAACGCGCTGAGTGATTCCAGCACCAGCAATCCCGCCGCTGATGCCAGCAGATGATTGAACAGCACGCTTCGTGCCGTTTCCTGCTCTGCGAAGAGGGCAACAAGTCCGGTGGCGAGCAGCCCCGCGATCACTCCTGCACGACAGATCGGTTCTGGCAGCCAGAGGTGATCGATGTCGATCAGCACGAGCGGCATCAACAGACTGATCAGCACGACGCCGCCAACCAGCGTGATCACAGTGGTTTCCGGTGCTGTCAAAAGATGGTTGCTGCTGAAGCCGCTGGCCCAAGCCGCACTGACCCACAACCCCCCAGTGAGAGCCTCGACCAGGGGGTAACGAGAAGCAATGGGCTGATGGCAGTCCCGGCAGCGTCCGCGCAGAGCAAGCCATCCCATCACTGGGATGTTGTCATGCCACTGCACCGAGTGACCGCAGTGAGGGCAGTGGCTCCCAGGCCAGACAACGGATTCCTGTCTTGGTAAACGCCAGGCGACGACGTTGATGAAACTGCCGACGCAGGCCCCCGCCAGCAGCAGGATCCACAACAGCGATGCATTCAACTTCCCTGCCCTCTGAGCCGATCTTTCGGATTGCGTGGTCTTCTGAGTCGTCGGCTGATCAGCTCGGCGCTGATGAATTGTTCATCGGGCAGCAGCGTGGGTGCATCAATCACCACGCGCCCTTCGTTCAGATTGATATTCACCACAACGCCGCAGGGTTCAATCGAGTGAGTTGATTCGCTGAGGTGTTGAAAATAAATTTTCCGGGCCAGAGCAATCAGACGCCTGCTGTCCACTCGGTCCCAGCGTGGGGTGAGGCTGGCGTTTCCGCCGGCTCCCGCGATCACGAAGGAGGGAGGTGAAACAGAAATAGGCTCACCTGAACAATCAGATGAGCCCACGATAGGACTGATTGGTGCTGCTGTTGAGAAGAACTCAGCTCAGCTTTTTCTTCTCTTCAATCATGCGGTGAATGATTGGGGTGAGAATCAGTTCCATTGCAAAACCCATCTTGCCTCCATTCACCACGATGCTGGTGGGGCTCGACATGAAGGAGTCGTGGATCATGTTGAGGAGATCGTTGAAGTCAATTCCCCATTTCTCACGGGCACCCTTGCGGAAGTGAATGATCACGAAGCTTTCATCCGGGCTGGGAATGTTCCTGCAGATGAAGGGGTTGGACGTGTCGACCGTGGGAACCCGCTGGAAGTTGATATCGGTGCGACTGAACTGCGGACAGATGTGATTGATGTAATCAGGCATCCTGCGCAGGATGGTGTCCACGATCGCCTCGGCGGAGTAGCCACGCTCGGCATTGTCGCGGTGGATTTTCTGAATCCATTCGAGATTGGTGATCGGCACCACACCCACCAGCAGGTCTGCGAGTGAGGCCACGTCGTAGGCATCCCCTTTCACACCGCCGTGAAGACCTTCGTAGAACAGCAGATCAGTGCCTGTTGGAATGTCTTCCCAGGGGGTGAACTGGCCGGGGTTCAGATCGACACCCAGGCGTGAATTGTGCTCAGCAGCCTCTTCAGGGCTGTGCAGGTAGTAACGCTTCTGTCCACCGCCGGTTTCGCCGTAAACGCGGAAAAGCTCTTCGAGCTTGTCGAACAGGTTGGCTTCAGGGCCGAAATGGGAGAAATTCTCACCCTTGGCCAGTGCATCAGCCATGGCATCTTTCATGGCCGCCCGCTCGAAGCGGTGATAGCTGTCACCTTCAACGACAGCCGGTGTGATGCTTTCACGGGCGAAGATGTGCTCGAAGGCACGCTTCACGGTGCTGGTGCCGGCACCTGAGGAACCGGTGACAGCCACGACGGGGTGACGCTTCGACATCGACGGAGGCAGTTCTGGCCCGAAGAGTTTGGCAGGTCAACGGGCCGATTTCGAATTTTGTTTAATCCGACCTGTTCAGAGCGCCTTGAGCAGCTCCTCACCCATGGCCTTGCATCCCAGTGAGGTGCATCCTTCCGCCATCAGGTCGCCCGTGCGGAAGCCCTTGGCCAGCACTTGATCCACCGCCGCCTCCAGAGCATCTGCAGCGCTGGCCTGCTTCAAACCTGTCCTCAGCATCATCGCTGCGGACAGCACCATGGCCATGGGGTTGGCCTTGTCCTGGCCGGCGATGTCCGGGGCCGAACCATGCACAGGCTCAAACAGACCCGGCCCCTGACTTCCCAGTGATGCTGAAGGAAGCATGCCGATGGATCCGGTGAGCATGGCTGCCTCGTCGCTGAGGATGTCGCCGAACAGATTTCCAGTCAGCAGCACATCGAACTGGCGTGGAGCGCGGACGAGCTGCATCGCGGCGTTGTCCACATACATGTGACTCACCTCCACACCGCTGTAGCTGCTGGACATGGCATCCACCCTGTCCCTCCACAGCTGGCTCACATCGAGAACATTGGCCTTGTCCACTGAGCAGAGGCGACCACTGCGCTCTCCCGCCAGTTCAAAGGCCACCTTGGCGATCCGATCCACCTCTGAATCCGAGTAGGTCATGGTGTTGAAACCACGCTCTTCTCCGTCGGCCTGGATACGCCCCTTCGGTTGACCGAAGTAAATGCCACCTGTCAGTTCGCGCACAACCATCAGGTCAACTCCTTCAATGACCTCCGGACGGAGACTGCTTGCGCCGATCAGGGCGGGCACGATCTTCACCGGGCGGAGGTTGGCGAACAGTTCCATCCCTGAACGCAGAGCCAGCAGTCCGCTTTCCGGTCGCTTCTGCCGTGGCAGGTCATCAAAACGGGGACTGCCGATGGCTGCCAGCAACACGGCATCCGCTGAACGGCAGGCTTCCAGAGTCCCTGCGGGCAATGGTTCGCCGGTGGCGTCGATTGCAGCACCGCCGATCAGCTGCTCATCGAACAGAAGATTGAAGTTGAAGCGTGAGGCGACAGCCTCAAGCAGTTGCCGCGCCACGGCAGTGATTTCCGGACCGATGCCGTCACCGGGCAGAAGAACGACGCGATGCTGATCCATGTAGCCGAGCCCGGACAGTGCTGGTGGGAGGTTACTGAGCGGTCTCTGATTGCCCAGCTCGGGCAACCGGTTGATCGATCTGTCGCTGAAGCTGACGAAGTTGTTTGGTCATTTCAGGCAACTTGCTGAAGGCTGCAGAACAGCGAAGCCAGAGCCGGTTGGGGATGGCCGGATAACCACTCACCACTTCACCTGCGGCGATCTCGCCGTGGATGCCGCTCTTGGAACTTGCGATTGCACGGTCGCCAATCACGGCACGATTGGCGACGCCCACCTGCCCGGCAAGAATCACTCCATTCCCAAGGCGGGCTCCGCCGGCAATGCCCACCTGTGAAGCGAGGGCACAGCCTCGGCCGGTCACCACGCCATGACCGATCTGCACGAGATTGTCGACTTTGGTGCCGGCTCCCAGGCGCGTTTCACCGACGGAGGGTCGGTCGATCGTGCTGCCGCATCCGATCTCGACATCGTCTTCAAGCACGACCAATCCGGTCTGGGGCATCTTGCGCCAGCCCTTCGCTGTGGGGACAAAGCCAAATCCCTCTGAGCCCACCACTGCATTGGAATGCACAACGCAACCATCGCCGATGCGGCATCCGGGGTGGAGCACGGCATTGGCGTGCAATTCACATCGGTCCCCGATCTCCACGTTGCCGTAGATGACCACGCCTGGATGGATCACTGTCTGAGCTCCGATCCTTGTGTCATCGCCGATCGTCACGTTGGCGGCCACGCTGACACCGGCTCCCAGCTGAACACGGTCAGCGATGACAGCACTGGGGTGGATGCCGGCGTTCTGGACAGGACGAGGATGCAGCTGCTCCAGAGCCTCAGCGAACGCAAGCCTCGGGTCCCTGCAGACGGCCCAGGCCAGTTGTCTCTGCTCGGCAAGCGTCTTCAGTTCGTCTTGGTCGGGGATCAGCACTGCTCCCACAGCGCTGGTTTCGAGGGTTGTGGTGAGGGCATTGCCCTTTTCAAGAAAGCTGAGCTGATCGGGTTGTGCGCACTCGAGAGAGGCGGCCCCTCGAAGTTCCGGATCGTGCCCTGCGACCACGTTCAGAATTCCGGCCTCGCCCTGCTCAAGAACGGCGATCAACTCGCTGAAGCGCATGGGAACGTACCGATTGACTGACGATTGGGTTCACAGCTGGCATTCATGAACTGCTGTGCAACGCATTCGTCACTCACAGCTTTCGCAAATCCAGTGGGAAGTTGCGCTCAAGTTAGCTGCAGAACACCTCGGCCATGCCCTCGGTGTTCTGCCGAAATCACGACCTGTCAGAGCTGCAATCAGACAGCGAGCATGGCTTCTGAGTCATCAAGGCCAGGCTTCAGTTCTGATCAGAAGCCAGCACTTCCGCGCTTTGACCAATGTCGTGCATTGAAGCCCCATGCGTCCCAACTCCTAACGATTTGCCGCCGAGAGTGTTCCGCTGTTGCTCTTGCCTTTGTGATCAATAACCACGGTGAACAGTCAGGGAGCGACTTCAATCATTGAGCTCAAATGTCATGCTGACGAAATGATGCTTGTTTGTTGAATTCTTGGTCGTGGCAGGTTGGCTGTTGATGATCTTTTTGTTGTTTTTGAAGCTGTGTATTTCAATGGTTTTAATGGGTTGAAAAACCTGAGTTTTTTCTGGTTATAATGTAATCACTGATCAATTGACTATGTCGAAGTGGTTTCTCGTTCTTGGTGTTCTCTATGCAGCGATTCTTCTGTATATCTATGTGGTTTCGCCGGCGCTCAGATAAACGCTTTCTCGCGGTTCTAGACGGAGATTTGCTGCTCTTGGTTTTGCTGTCGAGCCTCCGGCATTCGTCAAGGCGAAGGATTGGCGCGCCAGGCAGCTTTGGCGACGGATGTTGGCGATTGGTGTAGACGCTGATACGGCTCTGCAGCGCTGTTTTCGCTACTCTTGATGCCAGCTTGTGTGAGTTGTTTTGGCCAGGCAGGATCCGATTGTCAGCCTGTTTGCTGCTGCATCGCTAGGTGCTTTTGTTCTGACGTCCTGGCTGGCCCATGATTACGCGAATATCCTGATTCCGTTTCTCTTTCTCAGCATGATTTGTGCCAACGGATTTGGTTATTATCTGGGCCTTTCCGCAAATAAAAGATCGTACTGAGCGATATGATTTGCCTGTCAATATGATTCTTGGCTTCTTTGAAATCAGTTGAAGCTTTTCATTGTCTGATGTTGTCGTTTTGAGTTGATCAATCGGCTGGCTGCCGTGATGTTGTCATCATCAACACCAAGGCGTCGCGATGCACCACGACAGGTGAACCACCGGTGCCTTGCTGGTTGGATGACTGCAAGCACACCAGATCATTGAGTTTCTCGCTGCTCATCGTCGTGAGGCCACGGGCCACCTCCTGTCCGTCTTCGTTGAGCATGCGTACCGCTTGATTGGCGTCGAACTGTCCGTCCACACCGGTGATGCCCACAAGCAGAAGCGAGGCCCCTTTGTTCAGAAGTGCTCTGCAGGCTCCTGGATCAATCTTCAGCGTGCCTGTTGGTTGCAGGGCGTGGGCCAGCCAGCTCTTGCGGTTGCCGAGCGGTTGTGGATGGGGGTGGAACACCGTGCCGCCACGCCCACCCAGCAGAATCGTCTGCAGCGCTTCAGATTTGCGGCCATCGCCCAGATGCACCGTGATGCCGCTGGCTGTGGCGATGCGAGCAGCGGCAAGCTTTGTGGCCATGCCCCCGGTGCCCCACCGACCACCGCTGCCTGCCCCTTCCTCAAGCTCTCCGATCTGCTCGGGATGATGAACGTCCTTGATCGGCGTGGCTGTGGTGTCACTGCGTGGATCGGCTGAGTAGAGACTGTCCACATCGGTGAGCAGGATCAGTTCATCGGCCTTGACAGCTGCTGCTACGAGCGCGGAGAGGGTGTCGTTGTCTCCGTAGTTCAGCTCGTCCGATGAGACCGTGTCGTTGCCATTGACGACGGGCAGCACTCCCCACTCCAGGAGCTGATTCAAGGTGGCGGAGGCATTGTGATAGCTCAAACGGTCAGCCAGGTCGGCGCGGGTGAGAAGCACCTGTGCCACAGCGATGGAATGCCTAGAAAATTCCTTTTCATAGAGGCTCATCAGATAGCCCTGTCCCACGGACGCTGCAGCCTGCAGGCCTGGCAGGCTCAGTGGACGCTGGGTCATGCCGAGGCGTTGACAGCCGAGCCCCACGGCGCCTGAAGACACGAGCACTGTGCGGTCGCCGCGACGCATGCTTTCCGCCAGGTTGCCCGACAACCTCGCGATGGCATCCGCTGTTGATGCTTCCTGGCGTTGTCGCAGCAGGCTTGTGCCCACCTTCACAACCCGGAGAGTCATTGGCCCATGGCTCCAAAGAACCTGGCCAGATTCCTCTCCAGTCTTTGCACGCGATCGTGGCTGCAGGGTGTGCCGTCGGGGCGGGGCGGTCTGACCAGCACTGTGTAGAGCCCCAGTCTGTTGCCGGCAAGCACGTCGGTGAACACGCGATCACCCACCATGGCGATCTCCGCCGGGGCGTTCGGCAGCTTGCCGATCACGCGACGAATGGCACCGCTGCGTGGCTTTGATGCCGAGGAGGTGTAGGTCACGTTGAGCTGTTCCGCCACGGCCTGAATCCTCTGACGCGATGGGTTGTTGCTGATCAGATGGATGTGGAGGAGACGAGATGCATGCTCGGCCCAACGGCGCATCGGAGCGGGGAGCTGCACATCGCGTCCGGGCAGCAATGTGCGGTCCACATCAAGCAGCAGCACCTTGATGCCCCTTCCCAGCAGTGGTTCAAGGGGCAGGTGAGCCAAGGTCAGGCCTGGATCCCAATCCGGTATGAGCCAGTGACGGTGCATTACTCAGGCAATCCCTGCTCATCCAGCTCGGCCTCGATTCGTGGTTGAACGCGGTCGAACTCTTCACCTTCCACGAGCAAGGCGGCCCCGTCATCCATCCTGGCCACCACGAAGAAGGGGTCGAGAGGGATGTACAGGCCGTATTCCTGTTCATCGACAAGAAAACTCACCAGCAGTTCATAGGTCTCCGATTCATCGTCGCCGTCTTCCTCTTCGAGATCCTCCGGATCCGGTTCATCCAGTTCACCATTGACGGTCAGCGTCACTGCAGAGCGAACCAGGGTGAGGTCGTGTTCCTGAAGCACGACATCCGCGACCGAGAGAATGGGCTCACTGCTGGTGATGCTTTCGATCAGTTCAGGATCATCTCCGTCACGCAGTCGGAACAGACAGACAGGCGTGTCCACCGGAGTCAGCAGGGCGTAATCCTTGTCGTCAAGAGGGATCAGCTGCTCAAGGAAACACAGCAGATCGTGTCCGTCACGGTCCTTGACGAGAACGGTGGGCACCTCACCGCTGGATGCAGGTCCGCTTGAACTCATGGCTCTGGATGGATTGAAGTCCAGGATCCTGCATCAGCATCCGTTTCGCCACGATTTTCAGGCGCCGTCTGGACTGGTTGCGCTTCAGGTCCATCGGCCAGCCACTGTTCCAGGAGCAGGGCTGCAGCGGCGCTGTCCAGTCGCCCACTGCGATCTCCGTGCAGGCGATGGCGCTCCCCAGCGGCCCAGCTGCTGCTGTGCTCGTTCACAAGAGCCATCGGAAGTGCCAGTGCGCGAGCCAGCCGGACTCCGTAGCGCTGACAGTGTCTGGCCTGCATGGTGGGGTTTCCCTCGTCATCGAGTGGGAGACCAACCACCAGCGCTTGCACCCGACGTTCGGCACAGAGTTTCTCCAGTTGCCTGAGGTCGTTGCTGAACGCACCACGGTTCAGGGCATTGAGTGGTGTGACAGTCAGTCCCAGGGCGTCGCAGCCTGCCAGTCCGATGCGTTTGCGGCCCACATCAAGGCTCAGTGCTGAACGTGCCCGGGGACGGTCGCTCAAGTCAACGCCTCGGCGCCAGGCTGGGTGTGGGAAGTTGAGGTTGTTGAGGCTGCAGGCGGCCGAGCATCGATTCAAGCGGCCGTATGCCACCCAGGTTGCGCTGCTGCACGCGCTTCCAGATGCTTCTGCCCAACATCATTTCCAGTGCTCCCGGCTCCCACCCCTGGCTCTCGAGCACTGCACTGAGCTGCTGGTCGTCCTCGGCCAGCAGAAGGGAAGGGCAGATCCGCTGGTTCTGTAATTGAGACAGGGCTGCCGGCAGGCCAGCACCGATGCGTTCATCCCATGCCGGTCCACGCAGCAATTCAAGACGGGGGGAATCCATCCCCCACGGACGTCTGATCAGTCCTGCGATGACCTGACTTGCTCCATCACGGTCAACCGTCAGAACCATCGATCCGCCTCCGCTCAGATCGAGAAGGTCGCACCACTGGCGATCAAGGATCTGTCGGTGCTGAGGGCTGATGCTGGCTTGCTCAAGAGCCAACAGCTGTTTTGCATTGTCGCGAGTGAGTGCACTCCAGCAGAATCCCTCCGGAAGCGGCACGCTGCGATTCTGCTGCGAGGACGAGACCGTCTGCGCTGGGTTCCAGACACGTCCCTGGCGCAGAGGCTGGAACCCAAGCTCCCGCAGGAGATCCAGCTGTGGCCGGTCGTTCGGGTCGCAGCGCACCAACCAGCTGCGACAACGGGCGATGTCATCGCTCAGACCGTGCTGGATCAGCAAGCGAAGGGCCTGCTGGCGACTGAAGTGTCGAGGGGCGCCAAGGCTGAGCACATCAAGCTGCCAGCAGCTGTTGCGACGGTTGCTGGAGCGCATCAGCAGCAGGGAATTGATCTGATCGGCCGATTCGGATGAGGTTTCGATCAGGCTGAGCACCCGTGTCAGGCGCGTATTGAGTGGATCGGGCAGTAACCGGTCCAGACGGCTGAACCATGACTGAACGAGCAGGTTCTGCAGGGCACTGTTCTCGATGGCGGAGGTCGCGTCAGCCAATGACGCGATCAGGGCCAAATGGCTGGCTTTCAAGGGCTCGACCCGGAGCCGGAATCCCGCTGTCGCTGCCACGGCAGGCCTCCACCACCTCTTAAATCTATCGCCGCCTTTCGTTGGGTGAGATCAGGCCGGCCGAACCAGTACCAGTGGCGTGCGCTCATTGGCGTTCCCTGCTGGGTTGGGGCGCAGAGCACGATGCAGCAGCGCTTCATCGCAGCCATTGCTGGAGGCCAGCACCTTCACCCGTCCAAGATCGTTCACATCGACGATCGCAACCGAGATACCGAGAGTCTCGGCTGCCTCCTGGCAAAGACGGACCGGATCCGATGGCCCAAGCACGATGGTCTGGTCATAAGGAGGCGTTGTCCCGGTGATGTCATCAATCAGGCGTGCCTGCTCCCCGGCCAGTCGATAGAACCAACCCTTCAGTCTCAGGATCTTCAGGGCGAGGCCGATCGACCAGGCGAGGATCACGCGGGTTGGTCCGACCTGATCGATCAGGGTCTGCAGGCCGCAGGCGGTGGCGAGGCTGCTGGTGGGATGGAACACCCTGCACAGCAAGCGAGCGATCCAGGTGGGGGTCACCATGGAAGGGTGGGTGTAGCGCCCCTGGATCACTGCTACAGGAGTCTCTCCAATGGTGAGAATGTCTCCAGGCTGCACGAGCTCGCCCGCGTAGTCGCGAAGCACGTCAATGGTGTTGTCGAGCGGGCCGAGAAGGTGGGTCTTCAGAGGCAGCACCTTGCAGTTTTCACCGGAACGGAATTCAGCTTGAGCTGGCTTCAGAACGGCAGGTCTGCGCAGGGGTACCACCACGCCCTGGCGACGGGTGAGGCGTCCGAAGGGTCCGTAGTTCACCCAGTTGACATCCATCCAGACCGAATCGACCCTCTCGGCCACTGGGGCACCGCTTGAACCGCTGAGGGTCACGCTCACCTCGATGCGAGTGCTTTTGCGGCCTTTCACGATGTACGCGGGCCAGTAGCCATCGGCCCGGGTCTGCTCATCGGGGTGATGGGGGGTGATTCTGCTGTTGACCGTCACATCACTGAGGTCCTTGCTGCCGATCAGGACAGGATTGACCTGCAGTTCTGGCACCATCACCTCCATGCGCGGGTGAGGGTTGCTGATCTCGATCCATCCCTTCAGCTGGAGATCAGCCCCTGAACTGCTCACGTTCCAATCGAGCTGGCGAAGCTTCAGTGGCGATGCCGGCCTCAGACGATGACGCGCTTCGATCCAGAACACTCCCAGTCCGATCAGGAGCAGGATCAGCAGCAGAACACACATGTCAACGTCGGCGGACAGCCGGTCTCAATGGCGCGCAGCGTAAGGCGTCTTTGTGATCGCTCAACGAGAGATCACCTCCGTGTTGAGTTCGTTGAAACTGAGGCTCATGCTTTGTCCCTGCGGCGCTGGAATGCCTGTTGCCTGGCTGATGGCACCGTTGATCTGCTCCAGGGGGACCTGCCCGTTCTCATCCAGCAGAACCTGGCCGTTGCCATCGATCACCACGACCTGAGGAACGATTCCATGCCAGTAGTGGGCAGGATCCGTTCGATCGCTGTTGGTTCTCCCCTGCAGGGCATCAGTGGTCAACGGCAGAAGGTCCACATTGTTTCCCCAGAGCCTCTGCAGTTCCGACACGGAGGGAGAAAAGGCTTTGCTTGTTCTGCTGTCATCCAGGTAGTAGACGATCACACTGGTGCGACCGGCCTGCTGGGAATCAGCCAGGGTGACGGCCGGGGGAACCAGAGATCCGTTGCCGGCGTACAGCGCGAAAATATTGCCGTCGTAGCTGTCGGTTTCGCGGATGGCCTGAGCCGGTAACACCATCACGACCAGGGACAGCACCATGGCGATGAAACGGATCAGCAACGCAGTCATGGCACTGGAACAGTGCGAGCATTCTGAGCCCTGACCAGCCCCGTTGGTTCAGGTTCAGCCGCGGCCGAGGCTGCGCCCCATGCCCTGGGCGATGCCACGCCCGATCAAACCGATCGCACGGCCGACCACCTGGGTCAGCAGCACCACCATCAGATCACCGAGACGTTTCACCAGGGCCTGAACCTGTGGTGCGATGGCGTCGCGAGCCTCAACGATCAGTGCAACCTGCTGTTGCCACCAGCGCAGACGCCTGAGCTCTTCATCGCGCGGTTCGGTCAGAAGCAGTGGTTCGATCCGTCCTGTTTTAAGGCTGAACAACAGTCGGCGACTTTCATAAAGACGGATGGGTCGTTCAATCCAGTCCTGCCACCGTGACTGGCTGTTGAGCTGATTGCGCAGGCGTTCCAGCTCGCGTGTTGAGATCAGATCCTGCTGCAGAAGGTATCGGCGCAATTCGGGCCATTCGCCGCAGATGCCGAGCAGTTCTGATCCAATCAACTCGGCAGTGCGTACAAGCCAGTTGCTGATCAGGGTCTCAAGCTGCAGCAATGCCCGGGGATCGTCTGATGGCAGAAGCTGCCCGTCGACCAAAACCGGCTGATCCAGCACCAGCGAAGCCAGCATGGTCTGTGGGTCAGGCAGCTCGTCGTCTGACTGACGCAGATCCGAGCGATGCACGAGTTGGTCGGCAACGGCCACGAGACTTTCGCCCTGGGGAAGTCGCACGTAGTTGCCTGCAACGCTCCGCAAAGCCTGTTGCCTCACTTCTGTCTGCAATGACTGCCAGCGGGCGCTCAGTGCTTTCTGGTCACGCGTGCTGACAAGCTGGTCTCCGCGCAGACGCTGCAGCACCTCATGCAGTTGCTGCAGCAGAGCCAGCAACAGGTCGCGGCGACGTTCCGGATGCAGGCCCTCGATGGCCAGCAACTGTCCTGTGCCATTGCCAAGGCCGCTGCTGACAGCACCTTCAAGACGTTCCTGGATGGCCTTCCAGACAGCCGTCGGTTGTCGGTCGTTCAGGGTCAGTTGCAGTGTGTTGTTCTGATCACGCAGCGGAACTGCCTCTGCCAGGCCTGTGTGCAGAGGTCCCCAGAGCCAGAGCAGCAGGTTTCTTGCACTGCGCAGTTCACGGCAACGACCCTCCAGCATCAGACGCATCACTAGATGCTCCGGAGGTGGATCCAGCAGCGCTTCGATCACCTGAAGATCGCGACCGATCTGCTGCAGACCACTGACCAGAAGCCATTGCCCCATGCTCAGCGGCTGGTCATTGCTGGATGCATGGGCTGTCCGGGGTTTGAAGTTCAGCACCCGGCCTCCATTCAGGAGGGTCTGCACAGCTGATCTCAGTGCTTCGAGATCAGCGTCCTGCAGGACGCCGTCGCAGTTCAACGCCAGCAGGTCCTGAGGATCACCTCTGAAGTCAGCGGGCAACAGCAGCAAGATTGGTGCCGGAGTCCAGCGCTGTTGAAGCTGAAGAATCTCTCTCTGAAGAATCAGTGGCTGCGGTTCCGTCGGCAGTGACCAGATCACCAGTGAAGGGTGCCCTTGAAGCTGATCGGCAGAGAGCCTCACCTGCAGGGGGCGCTCGTCTGTGGGAATTTCCGCCGCGAGGCTTTCACCGAGCAGATCGGGAGCGAAAAGCAGAATCTCCCGGTCCTGGTCGATCACGGTGCCCTGAAACTGTGCTGATAAGCGTCAAGGTAACGGCCCTGGCGAGGATGCTCCAGTGGCAATTTTGGGACGGCCGTTCAGCTGCAGGGTGTAGGACTCGATGTTGAAACCGGTTCGACGTTCGATCTCCCTGAGCAGATCGTCGGGAAGAGTGACATCCAGGTCTTCGATCGCACCTGTCTCCAGGCAGGTGAGATGACTGTGAGGATCGTTTCGATAGCCATAGAGCCGGCCACTGGCTCGGTCGAGGCATTCGATCACGCCCGCACTCTGCAGTGCTTCAAGGTTCTGATACACCGAGGTATGGCCGATTTGCCGGCCTTGACGGTTGAGTTTCTCGAAGATGTCTCGCGCACTGAGGTGACTGGCTTCGCTCCATAACAGGTCAAGCACCATGCGTCGTTGTCGGCTCAGTCGCATCCCCAGATCTCGGCAACGATCGAATGCATCCTGAAGGGTGCGCTGGTTGCTGGATCCCTTTGACAGATAGGACTCGACTAGCGACTCCACGGCAGTCGTCGTAATGGTTTCAGACTAAACCCGTCAAACGACCACGTCCTGTGAGGGGTGTCAGGCCAGATCTTTCAACAGTCCGTTCGGAGGGTCCTGCAGTCGACCATCCCCAAGTCCTTGAAGGGCTTCCCTGAGATCGACGCGGCCGTCGTAAAGAGCGCGACCAACGATCACGCCTTCAACACCGAGCGGTTCGAGGGCCAGCAGGGCCAGCAGATCAGCCATGCAGCCCACGCCACCGGAGGCGATCACAGGAACACTGCTGGCAGCGGCCATCTGCCTCAGAGCGTCGAGGTTGGGGCCCGCAAGGGTTCCATCCGTGCTGATGTCGGTGCTGATGATTGCCGCAATCGCTGATTCACTGAATCGCGCGGCCAGTTCCGTGGCTTCGGTGTCGCTGTTTTCAAGCCATCCCCGCGTAGCGACTTTGCCGTGCCTGGCATCGATCCCCACGATGATCCTGCCGGGATGGCGGTTCGCCAGCTCCACGACAAGCTGCGGTTGCTCCAGCGCGACCGTTCCGAGGATCACACGCTCAAGCCCGCAATTCAGCAATTCCTCAGCCCGTTCCGCCGAGCGCACACCTCCGCCGAGCTGAACGGGGATTGACAGTGCTTCTGTAATCGCGCGAACCGCTTCATCGTTGATCGGCTGACCGCTGCGTGCACCGTCGAGATCCACCAGGTGCAGACGGCTGGCACCCTGGTCCTGCCAGCTCCTGGCCTGGGCCACAGGGTCATCGCTGAAGCGGGTGACCTGGTCGTAATCGCCTTGATGCAAGCGGACGCAGGCCCCACCCAGCAGGTCGATGGCTGGAATGATCTGCATGGCCGTCGCAGTGGAGTGACCCCCATCCTGCACGGATGGGTTCAGCACGCTTCAATACCTGCTGGTCTGCCTGGGTGCTGTGCAAATCCTGTTGATGGGGGGAACCCGTTTCGTTGGAAAGCCCCTGGTCAGTCGTCTGCTTCAGCAGGGTCACAGCCTCACCCTCTTCACGCGCGGTCGTCAGCCCGTTCCCGAAGGAGTGGAGGCTGTGAATGGCGATCGTGGTGATGACCAGGCACTCGATCAGCTCAAGGGCCGCGGCTTTGATGTGATCGTCGACAGTTCCGGTCGCACCCTCAACGACAGTCAGCGTGTTGTGGAGCGCACCGGCGCACCCTCCCATCGTTTTCTCTATGTGAGTTCCGCGGGTGTCTACGCAGGCAGCCCCATCTGGCCTCTTGATGAGGACAGCCCGCTTGATCCGGCCAGTCGTCATGCCGGCAAGGCCGAAACTGAGCAATGGCTGATGCGTGAAGGCATTGCCTTCACGAGTTTCAGGCCCACCTACATCGTCGGGCCAGGGAACTACAACCCTGTGGAGCGATGGTTCTTCGATCGCATCGTCAATGATCGACCTGTGCCATTGCCGGGAGACGGCTCAACCATCACCCAGATCGGCCATGTTGAGGATCTGGCCGAAGCGATGGCCCGCAGCCTTGAGGTGGATGCCTCCTGCAATCGGATCTACAACTGCTCCGCCAAGAAAGGGATCACATTCAGAGGTCTGATTGAAGCTGCGGCGCTGGCCTGCGGTCGTGAGCCCGACACCCTTGATCTGCGCAGTTTCGACCCGGCTGGGCTCGATCCCAAGGCTCGCAAAGCCTTTCCCCTGAGGCTCAGTCATTTCCTCACGGATATCAGCCGGGTCGAGCGCGAACTCGCCTGGACCCCGAAGTTTGATGCCCATGCCTGCATGGCTGACAGCTTCCGGCGTGATTACGCTTTGGCGCCAACCGCTTCCCCGGATTTCAGTGCCGATGAGGTGTTGATCGGGGGCTGAGGTAGGCGAACGCCGACCACAGGGCAAGCACCAGTCCAGGCCAGAACAACCACCAGCCCAGTGTGTGCAGGCTCCTCGTCAACGGCACCGGGGTCCAGTTCGTTGGCCAGAGCATCAGAAAGAGGCTGAGAAACTGAAGGGTGGTTTTCCATTTCCCCAGCCATGAGGCGGGAGCTCCGCTGGAGCTGCCGGCTCGCCATCCGGAGATCAGCAGCTCTCGAGCCAGCAGCAGCCACACGGCCCACAGGGGGAGCCGTTGCTCCGCTGCCAACCAGATCAGGGGAGCACTGATCAATAATTTGTCGGCCAGCGGATCAAGCCTGGCGCCCCAGCTGCTGCCACCATCAGCCTTGCGGGCCATCCATCCATCCGCCCAGTCGCTCAAGGCTCCGAGCAAAAGCAGCAGCCATGCCCAGCCCAGCTGTTCTGAAGTCAGCAGCAGAAGAACGGGCACGCCGAGAACGGCTCGCAGGAGCGTGAGTCGGTCGGCCCACAAGCGCCAGGGAGAGACCAAGGCTCAGAATGCGTGAAGTTGATCAGGTCCCATGGTGCTCCAGCAGACGGTTGGGGAGGTGATGTCCGCTCCGGTGCTGACGGTCACGGCAGAGACCCCTCTTCAGGATGCCGTCAGCCTGCTGAACGATCACCACGTGAGTGGGCTTCCTGTTGTTGATGGTCAGGGCGTTCTGGTGGGGGAACTCACTGAACAGGATCTGATGGTCCGCGAAAGCGGTGTGGATGTGGGGCCGTACGTGATGCTTCTCGACAGCGTGATCTACCTGCGCAATCCGTTGAACTGGGATCGACAGGTGCATCAGGTGCTCGGCAACAGTGTCGGAGATCTGATGCACCGTGACAGCCACAGCTGTGAAGGCAGCCTTCCGCTGCCGAAAGCCGCTTCGATGCTGCATGACAAGGGAACACAACGTCTGATCGTTGTTGACGCGCAGCGCCGTCCGGTCGGCGTCCTCACCCGGGGTGATGTGGTGAGGGCGCTGGCATCAGCTCAGACCTAACGCCGGGCAACCGGTTGAATCCGGATCGCGATCGGATTGATCAGACGGAAGTCCACCATGTCGCCGACGCTCAATCCAGCGAAGACCTCGCTCTCCAGTTCAGGGCGGATGTCGAGCTTGTGAATCTTGCCCAGTGGACCGCGCAGCGTGATCTTGTGGTCGGTCCGTGACAGACGCACAACTTCTGCGGTTCCCGTGGCCATGGCGATACGGGCACCCGCCGGCACCGGACCGAAATCACGACCCAGCCGGCGGTCTTCTCGTTGAAGCATGAGCTCTGTCTGCCGGGAGCTGCGCAGATCAACCACCAGCCCCTGCAGCATTTCAATGTTCACCCGATCACCTGCTTTGAGACCCGCTTCCGTGGGGTCAACCGCAGACGTGAGCAGCATGCTGTGCCCCCGTGATCCCTTGACCTTGAGCAGCTTCTGTCCGGGGACCAGCCGTTCGATGGTGGCGGTCAGCTGAGCAAGCTCAAAGGCTTCAAGCAGCTCGCTTTTCAGGCTGACCTCCTGATCTGCGAGGGGGCTGATCAGCAAGGGTTCTCCCTCGCTGCGGTAGCCAGCGAGGGCCTGCCCCGTGGTGGATCGGGGCAATTTGCGCACATTCACAGCCAGTGGCTGGATCAATCGGAAATTCACGGTGTCGCCGACCTTGATGCGATCAAAGGGGTTGGCTCCATCGGTGATCACCACATCAAGGTTGTTGATGCCACCGAGAGGCCCCAGAAGATCAATGCTGTTGTCCTGCCGATCGATGCTGACCACCTGAGCTGTGCCGGAGGCCAGGGCCACGCGCATGCCCTTTTTGAGCTTTCCCATGTCCTGGGGAAGAATGATGTCTTCGCGGTTGAAACTCAGGTCTTTGGTTGTGCTGGGTTCCAGCTCAACAACCAGGCCGTCGAGGATGGAGAGTGCGACTTCATCACCTTGCTCAAGGTCAAGGGGTTCGAGATCGATCCCCACCGTGAGGATTTCCCTGTGCCCATGGGGATCGATCACCTCGATCACTTTCTCAGCGGGGAGTGCCGTGGTCACCGTGGCTCGCATCTCCGTGATCTCAAAGGCGGCCAGTTGTTCCGGGGAGAAGCCTGCGTTTGCTCTCTGAGGAACCCCGAACGAAACACCAAGAAGTGCGGCCGCAATCCACCTGGCAGGGAGCTTTTTCAGCGCGGAACCAAACGCCTGGAATTGAGTCACAGGTCTCAGCA
>CAJXFG010000004.1 GCA_913052185.1 uncultured Synechococcus sp.
AGGGTGGGAGCCTGAAGAACATCCACCTCAAGTACGCAGTGATTCATCCTCGGCCCGGTCGGTGAGCGCCATCCTGATGCACCGCTGGCGGAATCGCCAGAATCATGTGCTGGTCTTTGCCGGAACCGGTGAGGGCCCTTCGATCGCGAGCGCCCTGCTGGAGTCCGGCCACCGCGTCAGTATCAGCGTTGTGAGTGCAGCTGCGGCCAGGGCCTACGCAGGCATGCGTCTGGATCATCTGCACGTGGGCCCGTTCCCGTCGGGGGAGTCGCTCGAGGAACATCTGGCATCACGGGGCGTGACCCTCGTGGTGGATGCGACCCATCCCTTCGCCTTGCAGATCAGTGCTCGGCTGCGTTCGGTGTGCTCCATCAGGAATCTGCCGCTGCTTCGATTTGAGCGGCCTGACCATGCCGTGACCGATCAGTCAGTGCTGAACACCGTGGCGGATCTCGCGGATTGTGATCTTGCTGGTCGTCGTCTGCTTCTTGCCCTGGGAGCGCGTCAGCTGGGCGCTGCCGCTTCTGCTGCCAGGCGTGCAGGAGCAAGGGTTCACGCCCGGGTTCTTCCGACGCCTGAAGCCATTCGCCTGGCAGGTCTGGCCGGTTTGTCCGACGATCATCTGGCCGTGTTGCGACCGGGCAGCGGTGCACGGCCTGGGCGATTGGAAGCTGCGCTCTGTCGCCGTTGGCAGATCACTGATGTGGTCTGTCGTCAGTCGGGGGGAGCTGCAGATGAACTCTGGAGTGGTCTGGCCCGTGACCACGTCATCCGGCTCTGGAAACTGAGACGGCCAGACCCGATGCCCAGTGTTGACGCGGTCCATAGCGTGAACCAGTTGTGCGAACAGCTGAATGCCCATGTCAACGGACCTGCGACTGGTCCTCACCACGGAGGCCGATCAGATCAAGGCCGGTGAGCTTGCCGAGCAACTGATCAAGCGACGGCTGGCCGCCTGCATCACCCTGATGCCCGTGCAGTCCATTTATCGCTGGCAGGGGGAGATTGAGCGTTCGGAGGAGGTGCAGTTGCTGATCAAGACAAGCTCTCAAGGCCTTGAGGAGCTGCTTGCAGCCCTCGAAGCACTGCACAGTTATGACACCCCCGAAATTCTCCACATGGCGGCACAGGCTGGAGATGCCTATGGGGCATGGGCGCTCGGTGCCCTCAGTCCAGATGCGTCTTGATCAGCTCAGGAAGAGAAACCTGGGAGCGAGCACCGAGCTGGGTGACGATCTGACCGGCGCACAGTGCTCCCAGCTGGCCGCAGCGTTCCAGGGAAGCGCCCTGGGTGAAGCCGTGAAGGAATCCGCCGGCGTAGAGGTCACCGGCACCGGTGGTGTCGACCAGTTCGCCAAGCCCATAGATGCCGATGTCCCAGCGCTGATCACCGCTGAGCACAACCGACCCGTCACTGCCGCGGGTGACGGCTGTCACCGAGCAGCAACCCCGCACCTTCGCAATTGCCGTGTCGAAGTCTTCGGTCTGATACAGGGATTTGATTTCCACCTCATTGGCGAACAACACATCCACGTGACCGTCCACCAGCTCGAGAAAGCTGTCCCTGTGGCGATCGACGCAGAACCCGTCAGAGAGGGACAGTGCCACCTTGCCGCCGGCCGCACGGCATGCCTCCGCTGCGGCGATGAAGGCCCGTTTGGCTGCGGGGCTGTCCCAGAGGTAGCCCTCGAGATAGAGCACCTTGGTTTCCTTGACCATGGAGAGATCGAGATCCTCCGGCTCAAGCTGTGTTGATGCACCGAGAAAGGTGCACATGGTGCGTTCCGCATCCGGAGTGACATAGATGAGGCAACGTGCAGTCGTGGCCCCACTGGTGGCTGCAGGTGTCTCGAATCGGGCCCCCACGGCACGGATGTCATGGCTGAAGATCGATCCGAGCTGGTCATCACGCACCCGTCCGATGAAGCCTGTTCGCCCACCCAGCTGAGCGATGCCCACCATGGTGTTGGCCACCGAGCCACCTGAGGTTTCCAGGCCAGGACCGCTGGATTTGTAGAGATCCTCGGCCTGCTGCTCATTGATCAGGCACATTCCTCCTTTCTGCAGGCCTTGCTGACTGAGGAAAGCGTCCTCGGTCTGGACGAGCACATCGACAATCGCGTTGCCGATGCCCACCACGTCCAGGGACGCATTGGGCTGGAAACGGGAGGAATCGGCCATGAACAAATCTGTGTTGACAGCGGCAGTCTTACGCCTGGCTGGACTTGGCGGAATCAGGCGCTCAGAAGAGCCCGTTTCGGACCGTGAATCGGATCCTCGACAACGATGGTCTGGTCGCGACCGGCACCCAGAGAGACGATGGCGATCGGAACCTCCATCAGGTCGGCAAGAAAGCGCAGATAGGCCATGGCCTTCTCGGGGAGATCCTCAAGCGTGCGGCATTCAGCGGTGGAGCACTGCCAGCCCGGCAGCGTTTCGAAGATCGGTTGGCAGCGAGCGAAAGCCTCTGCACAGGAGGGGAAGTGTTCGATCCTCTCCCCATCAAGCTCATAGGCCACACAGACCTGAAGCTCATCGAGTTCGTCCAGCACATCCAGCTTGGTGATGGCCAGGCAATCAAGGCCGTTCACGCCGACGGCGTAACGGCCGATCACACCATCGAACCAGCCGCAGCGTCGTCTTCTGCCGGTAGTTGTGCCGAACTCACCACCTCGGTCGCAGAGATGATCATTGAGGCTGCCGTCGAGTTCGGTGGGGAATGGCCCTTCCCCAACGCGTGTGGTGTAGGCCTTGGCCACACCGATCACCCGGTCGATCAGAGTCGGCCCCACGCCAGCGCCAATGCAGGCGCCCCCTGACACGGGATTGGAGGAGGTGACATACGGATAGGTCCCGTGATCCAGGTCCAGCAGGGTTCCCTGTGCGCCCTCGAACAGGATGTTCTTGCGGCCGCGTGCCGCCTGGTGAATCTCCCTGGTGCAGTCCACCACGTGGGGAGCGAGTCGTCGGCCGTAGGCCAGATATTCGCTGATGACCGCTTCAGCATCGAGCGGCTCCACGCCGTAGATGGTCTGGAGAAGCTGGTTCTTCTCATTGAGCGGTCCTTCGAGACGGTCACGCAGACGCGCTTCATCAAGAAGATCGATCACCCGGATGCCACTGCGCTGGGATTTATCCGCGTAGGTGGGGCCGATGCCTCGACCTGTGGTGCCGATGCGCCGATCACCTCGCTGCTTTTCCATCGCCTGGTCGAGCAGACGGTGGTAGGGCATGGTCACGTGCGCCGTGGAGGCGAGCTTCAGCCCGGCAATGTCGATGCCGTTCTCGATCAGCATGTCGAGCTCGCCAAGCATCACCTTGGGATCTACGACGGTTCCCGAGCCGATCAGACAGACAGTGTCGGGATAGAGAATTCCAGATGGAATCAGGTGCAGCTTCAGAACCTGATCGTCCACCACGATGGTGTGGCCAGCATTGACACCGCCCTGATAACGAACGACGACATCAGCGGATCGGCTGAGGAGATCCGTGATCTTTCCTTTCCCTTCGTCACCCCACTGCGCACCGATGACGACAACATTGGCCAAAGACACCGCGGCCCGAAGCCGCCATTCTGCACAATCCGCAACTCTCTCAGATCCACCTGCCTGAGGTCAAAGAGCGTTGCAAAATTGTGATTGGTGCCTGAAAACCTTCGCCGGATCAGGTTCCTCTTAAAGCGGCTTTCTCCGCTTTTCCGAGCTCTTTCTCCACGCGAGTGCGCAGGGCTTCGGGAACGGGGCGATTGGTGTAGGTGTTGTAGTGACCCTGCAGAGAATTAAGGGCTGTCTGCATCGTGGTGAAGGAACTCAGACCATTCACCTGAGGCCTTGGCCGATACCTCGACATGTAGTCATTGATCAGATCGTGCGCTTCCTGCTCTGATGCCTGCAGACCTTCGGCATCAGACGGGAGAGACAGTGTGGTCTGCAGCGTGTGGACAACTGCCACTGTGTCTTCGACGTAGTCACCGGTCAGCGTTGAAACGGAGTCACCGCAGGCAGTGAGCAGCAGGCTGAGACCGAGGCACAGAGCCAGAGTGAGCCCCCTGAGTTGGCGGCTGAAGCGTTGCAGCGCGATTCGCATGGCAGGTGTTGTTTGAGGAACTTTAAGGCTGGGCAGCGCTCGATCAGCGGCGAGGTCGGACGGCCTCGAGCACGTCGCTCAAAGCATCCTGATGCGGCACGGTGCTGGTGGAGCGGGTGGCTCTCTCGACCAGCTCGACCCGTCCTGACTCAGCTTCGCGGCCCACAACGATTCGCCAGGGGATCCCAATCAGATCCGCATCCTTGAATTTGACGCCGGCACGCTCGCTTCGGTCATCGAGAAGGGCGTCCACGCCTGCGGCCTGCAGTGATCCGTAAAGAGACTCACCCAGCGCAAGCTGGGTGTCGTCCTGAACATTCGCCACCACAACGATGACCTGGAAGGGCGCAATGCTCACAGGCCAGCAGATCCCTGCTTCATCGTGATGCTGTTCCACCGCGGCCTGGGCGAGGCGCGAGATGCCGATGCCGTAGCAACCCATCAGCATGGAAGCCTGCTTGCCGTCCTTGTCGGTGAAGCGTGCTTCAAGCGCATCTGAGTATTTGCTTCCCAGCTGGAAGATGTGGCCCACCTCAATGCCCCTGCGTTCCTCCAGGACTTGCTCCTGGTTGTGGAGCGACCGTTCCCCGGCCTTGGCGTTACGGATATCACTGCGGATCTGTTCGGGCAGGGAGGTCCATGTCGTCCCCCAGCGATGTTGGTCTGGGCTGTTGGCACCACAGACGAAGCGCTCAAGGTCGAGGGCCGTTGGATCTGCAAGACGGTGAAACCGACTTGTCCAGCTTTTGGCTCCCTTCAGTGAGGCGTCTTCAAGATCCGGTCCGATGGAGCCGAAGGGCAGGGGGGCGAGACCCTGTTGCCGAAGCTGCTCGGGGGTGATGGGGGCAATCTCGAGCGCAGGGGAGCCCAGCTGCTGAGTCACGGCGTTGGTGAGCTTGACCTCATTGAGTTCCTGATCCCCTCGCAGGCTGACCAGAAGCGGCTGATCCCGACCATCCTCCAGCCGTGCCAGCAGCACAAGCACCTTGACGGTCTGATCGGGGGAGAGCCCGTTGGCTGCGCAGAGATCCTCGATCGTGGTCTGTCCAGGCGTGTCCAGCTGTCGTGCTTCACCTGCTGGTAAAGCTTGTGCTGAGGATGGGATCGACACCGCTTTCTCCTGATTGGCCGCATAGCAACCGTCGGGTGTGGAGAGAATCAGGTCCTCTCCGGCGTTCGCCATCACCATGAACTCCTGAGAAGCGGCGCCTCCGATGGCGCCGCTGTCGGCATCCACTCCCACAGCGTCCAGACCGCAGCGCTTGAAGATGCGGGCGTAGGCCCCGGCCATCTGTGTGTAGGTCTGCTCCAGATCCGCCTGATCGCAGTGGAAGGAGTAGGCGTCCTTCATGATGAACTCCCGACTGCGCATCAGCCCGAACCGAGGTCTGATCTCGTCGCGGAACTTGGTCTGGATCTGATAGAGGGTGACCGGGAGTTGTTTGTAGGAGCGCAGCAGGTCTCCAGCCAGCTCGGTGACCACCTCCTCGTGGGTGGGACCGAGCCCCACACGACGTCCCTGGCGGTCTTCCAGATGGAACATGATCCCCTCTCCGGCGGTGTAGCCCTGCCATCGACCGCTTCGTTCCCAGGGTTCCGCGGGCTGAAGCTGAGGGAGCAGCGTCTCAAGTGCTCCAAGCTTGTCAAGTTCGTCACGGACGATTGCGCTGATCTTCGTCAGCACTCTCCACATCAGAGGCAGATAGGCGTAGAGACCGGGACCAACGCGTCTGATGTATCCGCCACGAACCAGCAATTGATGAGAGGGGATCTCGGCATCCGCTGGCACGTTCCTCAACGTCACCAGCGAAAGGCGGGAGACGCGCATGGCCGATATTTCTAAGGGGGCCAGGAAGCTATCACCGGCAAGAAAACGGTCGATCCGGGAACTGTCACTTTGGCTGTGATCGATGCTGGCGTCCTGAGTCTCAGCTGCTATGTTCTGCGAAATCCAAGCTGTCCCAGCGCTGTCTCATGTTTCCTCGGCCGATCGACGTTTCAGTACCGGCCGCGATCGAATCTTCGGATGTTCGAAGTGATGCTGGCGCTGTTCTTTCCCAGTCGGATGCTTTGGTTGGAATTGATGATGTTCAGAAGTCGCTGAACCGATCGCGCGCCTCTGTTTATCGCTACACCAACACCGATCCGCGCAATCTCAACCCTCCTTTCAATCCTCGCAAGCTCAATCCTGAGTACAGAAGCGATCAGAAAGATCCTCTGCTGTTTCACCCCAACGAGGTGGCTCGCTTCGCCAAGGACGTGCTGCGGATCAAGGAGGTCACCGTTGAGGTGCTCAATTCACCTTCCACTGCCACGCAACAGGTTCTGGCGGCGATCCTGGATGAGCTGCGCCTGATCAGATCCCGGCTGGACGGTCTTCCTGAAGCTCCTTCTGATCTCGCCTCTAGACGCGACCGTCAGGATCGTCCTGCTGCATAAGGCTTGCAGTGGTGGCAGAATGGTCTTGAAATCAGATCCCAAAAGATCTTTTTCAATCTCCCGACAGATCGACTTTTTGGCGTTCTGAATGACTTCCAAGCCTTTTGCGGGGAGTCAGGGATGTCCCCGATCACCACTGAATGGACCCTGAGCCTGCCCCCAAGCCCCCTGTGCATGCAGCACAGATTGTGGCCGTACCCGCTCTTGCTGTTCTCGGGTTCACCCTTGCCATCACAGGACTGGGCATTCCATTGGCCGCTGTGCTGACCGATCGCCCCACCCACTCCTCCGTCACTGCCAAGGAGAGTTATGGATCTCAGGGCTCTTTCCCCATCTCCGTCTCCAGGGCTGGTCAATCTGATCGTTGAGATTCCGGCCGGAAGCAGGAATAAATACGAGTACTTCGCTGAAGCCGGGGTGATGGCTCTCGACCGGGTTCTTCATTCATCGGTCAGATATCCGTTTGATTACGGGTTCATCCCCAACACTCTTGCCGAGGATGGGTCACCCCTCGACGCCATGGTGATCATGGCGGAGCCCACCTTTGCCGGATGTCTGATTCAGGCACGACCGATCGGCGTGCTGGATATGCATGACATGGGTCACTACGACGGCAAGATTCTCTGTGTACCTGTGGCAGATCCACGCCAGCAGGGCATTAACAGCATTCTCCAGATCGCTCCCAGTCAGCTCGAGGATGTGGCGGAGTTTTTCCGCACTTACAAAAACATGGAGGGTCGTGTCACGGAAATCGGCGGTTGGCGTGATGTCGATGCGGTGCAGCCGCTTCTGGAAACCTGCGTCAAAGCGGCTTCAGTCTGAGTCGCTTCGCGCTCATGGACGGCCTGCTCATCGTGGATTCCATTGCTGGATCCCCGCTCGCAACCGCGAGGCTTGTAAATTAATTGACATCCATAGGTAAATGATTCGTGCCCACCATCCGTTTTGAGCAGGAAGACCAGCAGGTCGGTTGCATTGAAGGTGCCAATCTGCGCAAAGCGGCTCTTTCCGCAGGAGTCAATCCCTACAAGGGCCTGAACAACCTGAATAACTGTGGTGGCGTCGGTCAGTGCGGAACCTGCGTGATCGAGGTTCTTGAAGGTGCGCAGAACCTCTCCCCCCTCAGTGATGTCGAGGAGGTTTACCTGGCTGATCGACCTGCCAACTACCGCCTCAGTTGTCGGACCACGGTCAATGGTGATGTGACGATCCGGACCCGTCCGGGAGATGGTGTGGGCCAGGGCTCCAACAGCCTCGTCGGCGCTGTCAAGAGTCTTCTCGGTCGCTAAGCGTGGCTGATTTCACCGTCTTCAGCTATTCCCGCTGCAGCACCTGTCGGAAAGCACTCGCATGGCTTGAAAGCGAGGGTTTGAATCATCAGGTGATTGATATCACCTCAGCTCCGCCCTCGCTCGAGCTTCTGCATCTGGCCTACAAGCAGTTCGGTCAGGTCAAACCGTTGTTCAACACCAGCGGACAGAGCTATCGGGCTCTGGGTGCCGCTGTTGTCAAGGCGATGTCGGACGATCAGGCGCTCGAGGCATTGGCGGCCGACGGCAAGTTGATCAAGCGTCCCTTTGTGCAATGTCCGGATGGACGGTTCCTGGCTGGTTTCAAGCCTGAGGTCTGGTCTGAGTTTCTTCTGAACTGAAGTTGAGACCGTCCAGTTCCGTGATCAGTTCATCGACATTCTTCTGAAGTCGTAGCTGACTCATGCTGCTTCTCTTGAGATCTTCGAGAAAAGCGGCCACGAGCTCCTGACTGCGTTCCAGAACAGGTCCCTGCTCCAGCGTCCTGGCCAGCTCCTCCCAGAAGCGGTCAACGGTCTGAATCCCCAGCTCCTGAAGCATGGGGTCTTTCTGTGCAAAGCGTCCTCCGGCATTGCGGGAGAGATTCAACAGCGAATCAACCAGACCGGTCGAAAGCTGAAGGCTGAGCTGCGTTTCAGCCTTGTCCATTCCGGGCAGCGCTCGCAGAGGAGCAGGAATCGCCGTCTCCTCGAGGTTGCGGCGCAAAGCATGGCTCACCAGGGCAACCAGCTGGGGTCTCATTCCCGGACCAACCTGGGTCAAGACCAAGGGAAGCCAGAGGCGCAGGAGTTCGGCGAGTTCTCTCTCTCCATCGGCTTCGATGCTCTGGTGGCTGCACAGACGGCGAATTTTCTCGGGCCAATGTGGTGAGCGCACCGCATCCTGTGCCGCATCAAGGATCCGCAGGGTGATCACCTCGAACAGCTCGAGGGCGAGAACAGCAACCACTCCGCGGCTGACCGCTGCACGGAGGGGTTCCAGCTGGATCAAGCGGGCGCTGGACAGACGTTCCGTGACGGGCACGATTCGCAGCAGCCTCCAGAACGGAATCAGCAGTGGCAAATCAATCCATCGGCGCAGCAGTGCATCTCTCCATGCAATGGCTGGGTAGCGCTGCTTCAGCCGAATGGCGCGCAGCATGATGTCGAAGAGGAAGAGAATCTGGAAAGGAAGATCGATCCTCCAGGAAAGATCAATCGGCTGTCCGTTCTCATCCGTGCCTCGCCAGTAATTGGTGGCAGCGAGCGGAAGAATGCTTTTGCGCCAGAAGCGTTGTTCGGCTTCCCATGTCTCAGCGGTCAGGTGGCGGTCGCCAAGCAGTTGGGCCGCGGATTGTTTGGCTGAATCCATGCCGGCCCTGGCCCTTAGCCGACTCTTGATTTTCTCCAGCGTTCCGGTTTTGTCTGAGCTGACAAACGGGTTCTCATCGATCAGCTGACTGTTGCGCACCACCATCTCCAGACGCAGCTGTCTGGCTTCAGGACTGTTGATCCCGTTGGCGGCGGCACTCTTTTCCAGCCGCTGAAAATGTCGGATGTAGGCCTCAGTGTCCCGATGGGGCTCAATTCCCTTCACCGGGTCGTAAAGGGGGGTGATGTCGGGAAGCCAGGGCAGAGGAACCGCAAGGCTGATCGACGGCAGAGGGAAGAGAGTGCGCTGCAGCCAGAAGTTGCGCAGTGGCACATAGGTCACGTCGAAGACGACCCAGGCCAGGTTGATGGCTGCGATGCCTGCGATCAGTCGGTCCCATCCAAGCCAGAAGCGAAGGCTCGCGGAGGGTTTCACACCTTGCCACCGAGGTCTGACCATGGGTGTGAGCGTTCTCAGCCGAGGCTAGGAGGCCATCGCCATCAGGCCTATCTTGGATGCCCCATGGCCTGCAAGGTTTCCGTTGCCAGACGCCCAGCACGACGCTTCGCCTCAAGAAGCTGATTCTCGATCGGATTCGGACTCGGCCGCCTCCAAGTCGCAGGGCCAAAAAGGGCATCCCTTCTGGGATTTCTGGGGACCTGTGATCTTCACCCTGGCCCTTTATCTGGGGATCCGTCATTACGTGGCGGAAGCTCGCTTCATCCCATCGGGCTCGATGCTTCCCGGCCTTCAGATCCAGGATCGGCTGCTGGTGGAGAAACTCTCCTATGCCACTCGGGGCCCCAAGCGCGGAGAGATTGTGGTGTTCAACTCACCGCATGCTTTTGATCCAGCCCTGAAAACCTCCGGCTCACCGCCGGCTTTCCGCTGTGCCCTGGCCAACTTTCCTCTCCTTGGTCTGATCCCAGGTCTGGGCCATCCGGCTTGCGATGCCTACATCAAGCGGGTTGTTGCTGTTGGTGGAGATCAGGTCTCCGTGAATCCCCGTGGCGAAGTGCGCGTGAATGGAGATGCGCTGGACGAGCCCTATGTGACCAAGTACTGCCCGGTTGATGAACAGGGGATGAGTCTCTGCCGCACGTTGAACGTCACCGTGCCCGAAGGGCATGTCCTTGCGCTTGGCGACAACCGCAGCAACAGCTGGGACGGCCGTTACTGGCCAGGGGGCCCTTTCCTTCCTGAAGATCAGATCATCGGCCGCGCCCTCTGGAGATTCTGGCCTCTCAATCGGACGGGCTCACTGGGGTCCTGAGTCCGCATTGCACAACCCGTCCGTTCAGAGGACGGTCGATGCAGGGTTGATTGGCGGCCTTCGAGGCCTGAGGATCCGATCGTGTTGGCGTCCAGATCACATCCGGATCAAACAACAGCCAGCGATTGCTGCCCGGGACCAGGCTCTCCTGCTCCACCCCCAGCAATCTGGATGGGCCGAAACTGAGCACCTCCCAGAGCTGTTCAGCTGTCCAGCCGCGAGACACCACAAGGGTTTGCCAGAGAGACGGCAGCACATGTTGATGGCCGGCAATTCCGCGCAGGCGTTGATCGGGTGGCAACAGGCACTCTTCATCATCAAGCGGTGATGCATGGACAGCCACCGCCTCGATCAGACCCTGGCGGAGGCCTCCAATCAGTGCCTCACGATCCTGTTCGCTTCCCAGTGAGGGTGCGACAAACCAAGAGGCTGCCGTGGCCGCGCTTGAACCAGTGCTGGTCAGGATGTGCCACCAGCTCACGGTCGCTCCAGGACGCGACTTCATCTGCAGCAGGAGCTCAACCCCAGCGGCGGTGGACAGACCCATGAGCATCAGCTTGCGCTCTGGGTGTTCCTGCTGGAGCTGGCCAAGCTGAATCAGTGGCAGCGTCTCGCTGCTCGGCGGGTCGGTGGGCCAGCCAGCCCGCAGTGCTTCGGGGCCTTCCCGCAGCAGACCTTCCCCCCGCAAAGCGACGTCCAGAGGAGGGATCAGCACCGGTGATGATCCCGATTCGCCAAGGGTGAGGGCGCGGTCCAGCAACGGGATCGGCGGCATGCTGGCGCCATCCGACAGCCCTACAGCCCCTGCATCGATCAGGTCGGCATGGGGAGTCAGCTGTTCGCCATGCCCTCCCTGACTGAAGCCGGCCCAGAGATGCACAGCCACATCACAGCCGGCCAGCTGAAATCCGTGAAGTCGATCAGGCAGCTCGCGCCTGCTGCCTGAGGCATCAGGCAGCAGAGCAAGCTGGCCATAACCGCCTGTTGCGGCAGACCGCACAAGGCTTTCGAGGGTTTCCCCCTGGCCCTGGAATGGCTCCGGCAGTGAGGAATGAGCATCAACGAGGCATGGGGCCAGCAGCTGATGCCCGGCGTCGCTCGCAGAGAGACCCGCTGATCGCGCTGCTTCACGGGCATGCTCGCCAAGTGCTTCCAGGCGTCCCCCCCGAAGCAGGGCTGCCCCCTGGTCCTGCAGCGGCTGGTCCGGGCCGACCAGCACCCTCACGGGATCGAGCAGGATCATGTCGGTCATTGGTCTCAGTGTCAGAGCGCTCCAGCTGCCGTGCGATCGATCACCCCCCCCAGATGGGAGGTGAGGTTCAGGCAGGCAACCACTGCAGGCTGGCCCGGTTCGGATGGCATGTCGACCACCGTGACGCCTCCGTTGCCCTGTTTCACGGCCCAGATATCGGCAGGGCTGAGGCCCAGCAGATGGCAGAGGATTGTCTTGTTCACCGCGTCATGGGCCACCACCAGTGCGGTTTCCGTCGAATCGAGGCTGGATGCAATGGCGTTCCAGCTGGCCACGGATCGTTCCCAGACGTCCTGGATGGTCTCGCCCTCAGGCATCTGCACGGTTTCAGGTGCGCGCTTCCACTGCTCCAGCAGATCTCCCCAGTCGGCTTTGATTTCCGACTCAAGCTTGCCCTCCCAAAGCCCGTGACCGATTTCCATCAGCCCGTCCGTTTGCGTGATGGCGATGCCAGGGTGAGATTTGAGAATTCCCTCAGCGGTCTCGCGCGGGCGTGACATCGAACTGCTGTAGGCCTTTTGGATCGAAACGCTCTGAAGAAACCCCCGTGCCGCCTCCGCCTGGGCATGCCCGTTGCTGTTGAGGGGGATGTCGATCTGTCCCTGGAAACGACCTTCCCTGTTCCAGTTCGTCTCGCCGTGTCGCACCAGGATGAGTCGTGATCCAGCGGTTTTGGCAGGGAGCGGCGGGTCCAGATGGGCGGTGCTGTTCAGGCACTCGATCTGCACCTGATGGCCATCGTCCTGTGGGCTGAGATTGAAGATCGAGAGTGAGGCGTTGTCGAGGCGCAGTCGACGGAACCCCTGGTCCGGTTGTCCAAGAAGGCTGACGATCAGGCAGCGCAGGATGGCGTTGTGACCCACCAGCAGCACGGTGTCATCGCTGTTGACGGGGTGCCGCCTGACCAGCTCATCCAGGAAGCTGCGTGCCTGGGTCATCAGCTCTTCATAGGGCTGGTAACGACTGCCATCCTTCCTCGTCAGTTCGAGGGTCTCCGGTGTCCGTTTCCAGGTCGCAAAGTCCTCTGGGAAGCGTTCCGATCGTTCGGCCGCAGTCAGTCCGCTCCACGGTTCAAGATCAATCTCCAGCAGGCCTTGATCAAAGCTCGGTTCGAGTCCGTCATGTCGGGCCTCCAGGATTCCCGCAGCGGTGGAGGCAGCCCGTTTCAGCGGCGAGCTGTACACCGCAGTGATCGGGACATCCACAAGAGCCTGCCCGAGCCTGCGCGCCTGGTCCTCTCCTGCGGCGGTGAGTGTGGAGAGATCATCACGCCCCTGGATCCTGCGCTCCACATTGAAGCTGCTGAGACCGTGGCGAACGAGGAGAAGACGCAGGGGCACCGCTACATGCTGAGAGAGCGCCGCCATCGTATGAGCGTGGCCATGGTGCACTGCTGATCGTCCGCGTCACGCGCTACCGACGAGAATCCGACGCAACTGCCCGTTCTGTGTGACCAGCCCACCCTCCGGACGTTCGACGGCGGCCCCGGCCTGGAAGGTGCTTCTTGCCCTTCTGTCACTGGTGCTGGCCACCACCGTCTGGGCTCTGGGCCTGGTGGACAGTTTCTCCAAACCCTCTGTCGCACCCGCTCTGTCACTGGAGCAGCAGGAGCTGACGCTGCTGGCACAGCCACAGATTCCCGCTCCCCTGCGAACACTTCTGCTGGGAGCGGACGCGTCTGAATCCCTTCTGAACAGCCTGCGGGACACCCCGCTGGAGCGGTTGGATGACCGTCAGAAGCTGTTGTTCACGGCACTGGAAACGGATCCCGATCATCTGAGCAGTCTTCAGCAGGTGGAGCTCGACTCCGCTGACCTCCTTCAGCTTCAGAGAGCTCTGGCAGACCGCGACAACCTCAGTCTCACCGCGGATGATCGTTCAAGGCTGCTGCTGCTCACCCCCGATCCCCTCACCCGTCGACTCGCTTGCGAAGCCTTGGGTGGTGGCGACGACAGCTGTGTCGATCAGGCCTCAGCCACGAAGGCTGCACGCCGACTGGTCATCAGTGAGCTGCTGCCCCTGCTGGCCCTGCTGATCGGGGGATTGCTGCTGTTGCGCCATCTCTGGCAGCTGTTGCGACGCCGACTGCCGTCCTGGCCGATGCTTCTGGCCCCTCCCCTCAACGTTCTGGACATGGTCCTGCTGGTGGCGGGCGGATTCGTGGTGCTGGGAGAGGTGTTGATGCCCCTGCTGGTGATTCCGCTCTCCTCCGGACTCACCCGTGGTCTTTCAGTGCCGCTGACACAGGGCATCAACGTCTTTTTCGGCTATGTCGTTCTGGCGGGACCTCCACTGTTGATTCTTCGTCAGCAGCTTCGCCAGCTGGACCCTGCCCAGATGCCTTCCGGAGGATGGCTTCAGTGGCGTCTTCAGCCTCTGGTCACTGCCGTGCTTCAGGGGGCCAGAGGTTGGCTGATGGTTCTACCTCCTGTTGTTCTGACCGGCTGGTTGATCACGCGTCTGCTCGGAGATCAGGGAGGCAGCAACCCACTGCTGGAAATCGTCCTCAACAGTCAGGATCCCCTTGCCCTTTTGCTGCTGTCTCTCACGGCGGTGGTTCTTGCTCCCCTGTTTGAAGAGACCATCTTCCGGGGAGTGCTGCTGCCCGTTCTCAGCCGTTCGCTCGGGCGGGCAGGAGGGGTGCTGGTCAGTGCGCTGGTCTTTGCTGTGGCTCACCTCAGCATCGGGGAACTTCCGCCGCTTCTGGTGCTTGGCCTTGGCCTCGGCCTTCTGCGTCTCAGCACAGGCCGCCTGCTCCCCTGTGTGGTGATGCATGCGCTCTGGAACGGGGTGACCTTCCTGAACCTCGTGTTGCTGGGCAGCTGATCCAATCTTCAGTCCTGGTCAAGGTTTCAGGCTTGCGATGTCCCCTCTCAGGTGGTTCACTGGCGCATTGATGAACCTTGTCCGTGGTCGCGGTTCCGCAGTCACAACCGTCTTCCGCGCAACGCCCGGCAGTCACCGGCCCGTTCGAAGTCATTCAGGGTTCGCTGTCGGCGCGGCGTGTTGCACGCAAATCGCCATTGCTGGCCGGTCTCCATCGCATGGCGGACGGCAGCCTGATCGGTGTGTTCGCTGCCGTTCTCGTGCTCAGCGGGCTCACGCTGCACTGGCAACATCGCTGGACCCTGGCTTTCCGTCAGCTTGAAATGACCAGAGAGCTGGCCCATCGCCTGACCGAGTCCACGGCGATGCTCGAACGCCATCTCCTGGAGCGTTCCAGCACACCCAAGCAGATGGTTCCCACCACGGTGGCGAATCTGGTGTATCTCGACCGCCCCTCCTCGGCTTCGACGAAGTCGGCCAACAATCATCTGGCCATGCTCGGTTCGCTCATGGAGCGAACCATTCATCACGGCTACTGATCCATGGGCCGTTCCGCCAAGCCCCCTCGGCCCGGTTCCCGCCGTCAGCGCAGACGGGTTGTGCCTCTCGAGCCTGTTCCTCCAGGACGCATGCGTGCCGTGTTCGCCCTGCTGTGCCTCGGTCTGTTCGGTCTCATGGGTCGCATGGCCTGGCTGCAGGTGTTTCAGGCCACGGAGCTTGAGGCTCGGGCGCGCTCGGTGCAGACCCAGCGCACCAAGCCGCTGGGTACCCGACGACCGATTGTGGATCGCACCGGACGCCTCGTCGCACTGGATGAGGAGCGATATCGCCTCTGGCTGCATCCCCGCTACTTCAATCTCCCCGGCGATGCGCCGACGCTGATCAGGCCCCCTGCCGATGTCGCGGCTCGTCTGGCTCCGCTGCTGTCGCTCACCGAGCAGGAGATCCTCAAGCGAATGGGTGATCGCCCCTCGGGAATCAAGCTGATCGAGGGTCTGGATCCGGAGACTGCTTCAACGATCCGATCCGCGGGGATCTCCGGTGTTGATCTCGAGTCCTATCCCCATCGGGTGTATCCCCAGGGTGACCTGTTCGCCAATGTGGTCGGCTTCCTGAATCAGGATCGTCAACCGCAGGCAGGGCTGGAACAGAGCCGAGACGACGACCTTCAACGCCATGAACAGGCCCGAAGTCTGCGCCGCGGAGCCGATGGCACTCCGTTGCCCGACAATCTCGATGCCGGGGTCTTCTTCGGCGATGACCTGCGCCTGCAGCTCACCCTCGATGCTCGCCTTCAGGCCGTTGCCGCCAAGGCTCTTGCCGCTCAGATCAAAACCTGGAAAGCCGAGAAGGGGGTTGCCATTGTCATGGACGTCACCAACGGTGAGTTGCTGGCGCTGGCATCCGTTCCCACTTACGACCCGAACAGCTACTGGAGTTTTCCGGCAGGCCGTTTCCGCGAATGGTCCGTTCAGGATCTCTATGAACCGGGATCCACGTTCAAGCCCATCAACCTCGCCCTTGCTCTTCAGGAGGATGCGATCCAGACCACAGGACGCGTCCACGACAGTGGTTCCGTCACGATCGGTGGATGGCCGATCAACAACCACGACCGGCGTGCCAACGGGTTGATCGACTTCGCAACGGTGCTGCAGGTGTCCAGCAACGTCGGCATGGTTCAGGCCATGCGCAATCTTCCTTCCTCCACTTACTGGGACTGGTTGAGTCGTCTTGGTCTGGATGCACGCCCCGACACCGATCTGCCGGGAGCTGTTGCCGGTCAGCTCAAGACCAAGGAGCAGTTCACCACCCAGCCGATCGAGCCCGCCACGGCGTCCTTCGGACAGGGGTTCTCCCTGACACCGTTGAAGCTTGTGCAGCTGCATGCCTTGCTCGCCAATGGAGGCCGTCTCGTCAGCCCCCACATCACCCGAGGATTGAGAGCCGGCGATGCACTGGCTCCCCCTGGATCACGTCAGGGCAAGCCCCTGCTCAAGCCTGAGGTCACACGAACAGTGATGGCGTGGATGGAATCCGTCGTTGAACAGGGAAGTGGCAAGGGCGTCAGAACGCCGGGATATCGCATCGGTGGCAAAACGGGAACCGCTCAGAAAGCGCTGAACGGCGTCTATGTTCCCGGCGCTCTGATCTGCAGCTTTGTGGCGACCCTGCCTGTTGATGATCCGCGCTACGTCGTGCTGGTGGTGGTGGATGAGCCTCAGGGAGACAATGCCTACGGCTCAACGGTGGCGCTTCCCGTTGCCAAATCCATCATCGACGGATTGCTGGTGATTGAAAAGATTCCGCCCAGCACGGCACGCACTCCAGCTCCGGCGCGAGCGGGTTGAAGCGGCGAAAGTGCGCGCGTCCCGCTGAGCTTTTTCGCGGGATGCCAGCTCTGAAAACGCCGCTACGTTACAAGCAACAAGCCTTATAGAGACATGGCCACTCTTCTTGAGCAGCTCTCTGCGATGACCGTCGTGGTGGCTGATACGGGCGATCTGGAAGCGATCCGTAAATTCACACCACGGGATGCCACCACCAATCCATCGCTGATTCTCGCGGCTGCGCAGATCCCTGCATATCAGAGTCTGATCGACGAGGCCCTACGTTCCTCCCGTCGTCTAATCGGCGACAGCGCTCCCGTTGAGACAGTGGTGCGGGAAGCGTTGGATGAGATCAGCGTGATCTTCGGCAAGGAGATCCTCAAGATCGTTCCCCGCCGCGTCTCCACCGAGGTGGACGCCCGGCTCAGTTACGACACGGCTGCCACCATTGAGAAGGGTCGCAAGCTGATTCGCCTGTACAACGATGCCGGCATCAGCAACGACCGCGTGCTGATCAAGATCGCCTCCACGTGGGAGGGCATCAAGGCGGCTGAAGTTCTCGAGCAAGAAGGAATTCACTGCAACCTCACTCTTCTGTTCGGTTTCGGTCAGGCTGCAGCCTGTGCTGAGGCGGGTGTCACGCTGGTTTCCCCGTTCGTCGGTCGCATCCTTGACTGGTACAAAGCTGAGACCGGCCGCGATTCCTATCCCGGTCCTGAAGATCCCGGTGTGATGTCGGTGACCAAGATCTTCAACTACTTCAAGGCCTATGGCTACAAAACCGAGGTGATGGGGGCCAGTTTCCGCAACATCGATGAGATCACCGAGCTGGCTGGCTGTGATCTGCTCACGATCTCACCCAAGTTGCTGGACCAGCTGCGTTCGAGTGACGCCACGCTCACCCGCAAGCTTGATGGTGCCAACCCTTCCAGCACAGAGCCCCAGATCCATGTTGACCGAGACATGTTTGATTCGATGATGGCCGCCGATCGCATGGCCAGCGACAAACTTGGCGAGGGCATCAAGGGCTTCAGCAAGGCGATCGAAACCCTGGAGAGCATGCTGGCTCACCGGCTGGCGGAACTCGAGGGGGGACAGGCGTTCGGACACGCGGTGCAGGAGATCTTCATGCTCAATGACATGAACGGTGATGGCTGCATCACGCGGGATGAGTGGCTGGGCAGTGATGCTGTTTTCGATGCCCTGGATGCTGACCATGACGGCAGACTCACTCAGGAGGAGGTCCGTCGCGGTTTCGGCTCTGCCCTCTCACTGACCAGAGCCTGATCACCCTGTTGCCCCCGACCGTCTGTTCGTGAATGCCCTCGACACCATGCGTGCCCTCGCTCAGAAGAGTGAGGTGCACGCCGTCAAGGCCGGTGACGTCATCTTCAAGGCTGACGACCCCGGTGCGTCGATGTTCGGTGTTCTCCAGGGAACGGTTCGGTTGTTCTGGACCAATGAGAACGGTCAGCAGGGATATGAACTGATCGAGGCCGGCAATGTCTTCGGTGCCGGGGCCCTGGTGATGGACGGTCATTGCCGCCTCGGCACGGCACAGGCCGAGACCGATTGCCGACTCATCGAGATGAACCGCGAGAAATTCCTGTTTGCAGTCCAGGAGTCGCCCATGTTCGCGATCGAGCTGCTGGCTTCTGTCGACGCGCGTCTCCGCGATCTGAAGATCGCAGCCCAAGCCTGATCCCAACCTGACTAGTTTCGTCGGAGTTTGGTGGAGCTGTCCCGCATTCGATGGCTGTGCAGCTGGTCTGGTTCAAGCGCGACCTTCGGTGGGTGGATCACGGGCCTCTGGTTGAGGCACTGGCCCGGGGCCATGTGCTCCCGCTCTACATCGCTGAACCGGAGTTCTGGCAGCAGCAGGATGCGTCAGCGCGTCAGTGGGAGTTCTGCAGGGAAGCCCTGCTCGATCTCCGGCGGGCGCTGGCGGCGCTCGGACAACCACTGGTCATTCGTTGCGGCGATGCGGTGGAGGTTCTCGAGAGAGCCAGGCGTCAGCTTGGTGTCTCGGGCCTCTGGAGCCATGAAGAGACCGGCAACGACTGGACCTATGCCAGAGATCGGCGGGTGGCGGCATGGGCCAGGGAGTGGAGCATTCCCTGGCGGGAGATTCCGCAGTTCGGTGTGATCCGTCCGTTGCGTAGCCGAAGCGGGTGGTCTCAGCGCTGGGAGGAGCGGATGGCGGAATCGATCACTCCTGCGCCGAGCCATCTCGAGCCTCTGCAGGGGGTCTCAGCCGGAGAACCGCCAACAAGCGGTGAGCTCGGGCTCGCTCCTGATCCCTGCCGGCATCGCCAGCTTGGAGGCCGTCAGGCCGGGCTGCAGGAACTCGAGCATTTTCTGGAACAACGGGTCGCGCAGTACTGCCGCTCCATCTCCAGTCCGAACAGGGCGTTCACCGGATGCTCCAGGCTTTCCCCTTATCTCACCTGGGGCTGCCTGTCCATGCGGGAGGTTCTCCAGCGCAGCCGTGGAATTCAGGGACGTGGTGTCCGCAGCTTTGGCTCGAGGCTTCACTGGCACTGTCATTTCATCCAGAAACTCGAGGATCAGCCCTCGATCGAGTGGCAGGATTTCCACCCTTTCATGCGTGGTATCCGGGAGCCTGATGCCGAGCGTCTGGCGGCCTGGGCCAGCGGCCAGACAGGAGTGCCTTTTGTGGATGCCTGCATGCGGGCCCTCAAGGAGAACGGCTGGATCAACTTTCGGATGCGGGCGATGTTGATGTCGTTCGCGAGTTACAACCTTTGGCTTCCCTGGAGGGACAGCGGTCTGCACCTGGCACGTCAGTTCGTGGATTACGAACCCGGTATTCACTGGAGTCAGTGCCAGATGCAGTCGGGCAGCACCTCCATCAACACGATCCGGATCTACAACCCGATCAAACAGGGGCGCGACCATGATCCGGACGGCGTGTTCATCCGCCGCTGGTGTCCGGAACTGATCGATGTTCCCGCGGTGCATCTCCATGAACCCTGGGTGTTCAACGGCACCATGCCGATCGTCGATTGTGCTGATTCGGCCCGAGAGGCCAAGGACAGGATCTTCGCGATCCGACGTTCGGCGGGATTTGATCGTCATGCCGATGCCATTCAGCAGCGCCATGGATCCAGGCGGGCAGGTCTGCCGTCGTCATCCCGACGACGCTCCCGTCGTCGCGTCAGTGACTCATCCGTGCAACAGCTGGCACTTGACCTCTAGCCGCGTTGCAGCAGCAGCCGGCGAATCACACGCTGGGCGATATCGCCATATCCCATCTCGCCAGAAAGGATCTGGGCGATCCGTCTTGGAGCTGTCGGCCGTTTGACTCCCAGCTGATACCCCACCCCGGGAAAGCGGTAGAACGCCTGGGCGATCCGCCGCCCCCAGGCCATCGAGTCTCCCCAGCGCTGTCGCATCGCCCTTGAGTAACCCTGCAGCGACGGCTCTTCGCCGGTGAGCCAGCGGTCGAGGTGTTGTGCTGCCTCGCAACCACTCATCAGAGCTGGCCGCAACCCCTCCGCAAGAAAGGGATCGCAGAGTGATGCGGCATCGCCGACCGCCACCACACCGTCGGCATGCAGTGGGCTGTGACCGTTCCACACCCTCAGGCTGGCCTGTTGTCGCAGACCTGCGTCGGCGGCAAAGCCGAGGTCGGGCAGCAGGGCGCTCAGGATCGTCTCTGAATCGGTGACATCACGACCGATGAAGGTGCCCACCCCCACATTGATGCCGTCCGCCAGTGGGAAAGCCCAGGCGAAGCCGTGGTGCACCAGTCCGAATTCGAATCGTGCCGTGCCCGGCGTGAGCGTTCCGAGACCTTCCAGGCGCACAGACAGTGTGCTGGCCATATGCAGAGAGCGCGGGCCGATGCCGACCTGAGCCGGCCAGGGGGATCCTGATCCGTCGGCAATCACCACGGCCCGGGCCTGAACGCGTTCTCCTTCTTCCCCGGTGAGCGTCCAGCACGGCCCGGTGCGTTCCAGCGCCGTCACGCGAAAGGGTTTGTGCACGCTGGCACCTGCACTTTGCGCCTGTTCAAGCAGCAAGCTGTCGAGGTGTTCGCGTCTGACAATCCAGAACGGAGCTGCCCCGGGAAGTTCGGCGACGACGGGATCCTCGAGACACCAGCTGAAGTCGACCCGTCGGATCACATCATCCACGGCAGGGCTGAGGTCGAAAGGAAACCAGTTCTGCACGGAGGAGGCCATGCCTCCTCCACAGGGCTTGATCTGTGATCCCGTCTTCGCTTCGAGCACAGCGACGGCATGCCCTGCATTGGCGAGATGGAAGGCTGCTGCGCTGCCGGCTGCGCCGGCCCCGATCACGGCAACGTCGGTTTCAATCACACCTTGAGGATGTCGGCCTCCTTATCGGCCAGGTGTTTCTCCAGCAAGGCGATGAACTTGTCCAGGGTTTTCTGGATGGCGTCCTGTTCGTCTCGACTCTGATCCTCGGAGAACTCCCCGTCCTTCTCCTGCTTCTTGATCTTGTCGATGGCGTCGCGGCGAATGTTGCGCAGGGCCACCTTCCCTTCCTCGGCGTATTTGGAGGCGAGCTTGCAGAACTCCTTGCGACGCTCCTCGGTGAGCGGGGGCACGTTGATGCGGATGATCTTGCCGTCGTTGTTGGGGGTGAAGCCCAGTTCACTCATGGCGATGGCCTTTTCAATCCCCGCCAGGGAGCTGATGTCGAAGGGCTGGATCTGGATGGTCTGGGAATCAGGAGTTGTGAGTGTCGCCAAGGATTTCAGGGGTGTGTCGGCGCCGTAGTACTCGACCGAGATGCGATCGAGCAGAGATGAGTTGGCTCGTCCTGTGCGAATGGTGTTGAACATGCGCTGGGTGGATTCCACCGACTTCTGCATGCTTGCTTCGAGGTCCTGCTTCGACATAACGGTTGTCAGTTGTTGATCCGGGAACCGATCGGCTCTCCAGCCACGGCTTTGCCGATGTTGCCAGGTTCAAACAGATTGAAAACAACGATCGGGATGTTGTTGTCTTTGCAGAGGGCGATGGCCGTACTGTCCATCACGGCCAGTTCACCGCTGAGAACCTGCTGATAGGTGAGGTGTTCCTGTTTCACGGCATCAGCGTGCTTGGCGGGATCCTTGTCGTAGACGCCATCCACCTTGGTGGCTTTGAACACCACATCGGCATTGATTTCAGCTGCCCGCAGAGCCGCAGTGGTGTCGGTGGTGAAGAAGGGATTGCCGCAACCGGCGCCGAACACCACCACACGGCCTTTCTCGAGATGTCGGATCGCTTTCCGGCGGATGTAGGGCTCCGCCACTTCCTGCATGCCGATGGCGGTCTGCACGCGGGTTGGAACACCTGCGCGCTCCAGACCGTCCTGGAGCGTGATCGCATTCATCACCGTGGCCAGCATGCCCACGTAATCGGCTGTGGCCCGATCCATGCCTGCGGCGGATCCCTTGAGGCCCCGGAAGATATTTCCACCGCCCACAACGATGGCCAGCTGAGTGCCTCCGGCGATCACCTTGGCAACGTCTTCGGCAATGGACTGAACGATGGCGGGATCGATTCCGTAGCCCTGGTCTCCCATCAGCGCCTCGCCGCTGAGTTTCAGGAGTGCACGCGCGTAGGCCATTCATCCACCTGATCCAGCTGACAGTAGCAAGCAGGATCGGACGGTCCTGCCACTGGCGCGCAGCCGTTGGAACCGCTTGGATGGAACAGCTTCAGAGCACCCATGTCAGAGCAGAACGGTGGACGCAGTTCGGTGATGGCGCGCCTCACACTCTCCGCTCTGGACCGGGCAAGTCAGGATCCATCCTGCTGGCGTGATCCCGTGGTGCATCGGGCTCTGCTCGTCAGTGGACTGTCGGTGCTGACCGCGGCATCGAGCCTGATCAGACATGACCTGACGCACAACTGAGCTTCAGTACTCAATCCCTGCCTGTGCCTTGACCCCCTGTTCTCTGAACGGGTGTTTGTTCAGTGTCATTTCCGTGACCAGGTCGGCGGCCTCGATCAGGGCAGCCGGTGCTCCGCGACCGGTCACGGCCACATGGCTGAGCTCTGGCCGTTCCCTCAGGCCGTCGATCACCGTTTCCGGGTCGATGTAGCCCAGTTTGATGGCGACGTTGAGTTCATCCAGCAGAACCAGCTTGATCCCGCCATCGCGCAGGTAACCCAGCGCCGTCTGCCATGCCTCCATCACCAGCTGCTGATCCCGCTGCCGGTCCTGGGTCTCCCAGGTGAATCCCTCTCCCAGGGCATGCCAGCAGACCTGGTCGCCGAAGGCCTTCAGTGCCCTGGCTTCACCCGGTTCCCAACCGCCCTTGATGAACTGCACGACCGCCACCCGTTCCCCGTGGCCAAGGGTGCGAAGCACAAGTCCGAGGCCTGCTGTGGTCTTGCCTTTCCCATGCCCGGTAAACACCAGGATCAAGCCTTTCTCCCTGTTGCGCTGTTCGACTCGCTGGCGCTGCACCTCCTGGCGCCGTTCCATCCGCTTTCGGTAGCCGGCGTCGTCCTGTTCCGGTGCAAGCTTGCCTCCCATTCCGAGCTCCGCTGCCGTCTGGTCGAGGTTGGGAGTGCTCATGGGAGAGGTGCGTCAGTGGTTGGGCGAGCGGCAGTGATCCGCTGCAGGGCCTGGCCCGCCAGCAGCTCCTGGTTCACAGCGGTGAAGCCGAGCCGCTGCAGCTGGGCTGGCAGGTCGTCCTCCAGCATGGACGTGGCCGTGTCGGTTTCGAACAGGGCGCAGAACAACTGCTGTGGCAGACGAAGCCATGGACCTGCGGGGTGCAGGTCCACAAGCACCAGCCAGCCTCCCGGTTTCAGCAGACGCAAGCTCTGGCGCAGCACCAGTTCACGCTCGTGGCGAGGGAATTCATGCAGAGCAACGCTCATCTGAACGGCAAGAAAGCTTTGGTCCGGCAGCGGCGGCTCTTCGGCCAATCCCTCCACCCGTTTGAGGCTGGGATGTCGCCGGGCGGCCAGAGCCAGGGCCAGGGGGGAGATGTCCAGCCCTGTGACGCTGAATCCCGCCGCCAGCCAGGGTGCTGCGGCCTCTCCGCTGCCGCAGCAGAGATCCAGCACCGGTCCACCTGGCTCAATCCTGGATTGCAGAGCCTCCAGCCCCAGGTTGCGCAGACGCTCCACGCCTCCCACGCTCAGGGAGGAGATCGCCGTGACCGTGTCGTAGATCCAGCGGTAGCGGTAGGCCAGGGGTCGCAGAAACGACGTCATCAGTGTTGAATTCGGATGTGATCGCGTGGGTGATCCGAGGCGGTCATCCTGACGCTGCTGGCCGGGACTCCGCCGAGTCGAACGCCGGCAGGCAGCTGGGCAAAGGCTCTCTGATCAAGCGTGTTGCCGCGCCAGGGCCGCGTCCACAGCCTGCTGCTGATCACGACGGGTGATCCAGTGGTGATAAGTACGGGTGTGAATGGCCACCGAGTGGCCCATCATTCTGGCTGAAACCGTGTCAGGCAGACCGATGTGGATCGTTCTCACCGCCCAGGCATGGCGAAGGTCATAAGGCGTGAGAGGCAGTTCATAGCGGCGAAATTGCTCGGTGACCCGTCGTCCCACCTGCTGAAGGGTGGTTGTCCTCAGATCGGTGCTGATCACCGGTAGGGCATCCGGCTCCGTTCCCAGTCTCAGCAGGTCAAATCGCTCCACCCAGTCCGGGTTGAAGGGCCACACCTGATGTTCACCTGTTTTGGTGGTGGGCAGCACCCTGATCACCCGATCTCCCCCCCGACAGAGAGCCGAGAGGTCGCTGAAGAACACCTCATGGTTGCGGAGGCCGTAGGTGGCCATCAGGCCATAGGCCAGACGCCAGCGTGGATTGGGAATCCGCAGGATGCTCTCGAGAATCTGATGATCGCTGGGCAGCTGGCGGAACCGGGCTCGATGCAGGCCATAGCCGGCCGCTTCGGCTCGCCAGTTCTCAGGCAGCTCAAGGTCCAGATGTCTTGCCAGGCAGGCCAGCGCGGTGCTGCATTGCTGGCGACTGCGGCTTCCATCGGGATAGCTGTGCAGGGTCTTCAGGAGCAGCTCTGCACCGATCGGACCGGCTTCCTCTCCAGCCAGTGTTCTCAGCCGACGCAGATAGGGGTTGTAGGCACCTGTCCAGGTGGTTCGACTGCCTGACGGGGATCGCCGCCGTCGGGGATCGGCAAAAAAGTCTGTCTCAAACGTCCGCAGTTGCTGGTCGAGCAGGGCGCGCGTTGCCCCGCTCGACCTGGAAGGGGCCGTTGTCGTCACTGGCGTTGCGATCCACTGATCCCATCGGAATTGGTCGCGTTTGAGCTGGGAATCGATCACCCGGGCGATCTGCTCGGCCTCGAGCAGCCCATCCCCGCTGATCTCAAGACCGAGGCTGAGTCGTTGCACTGAGCGCTTTTCGGGGTTCTCCCTGCCAGGCAATGGGCCACGAAGGTTCAACCGGCGGCCGCGACATTCGATACGCAGGCTGATGCCGATCGATGCAAGCGAAGCGTTCGCTTTCCGCCTGACCTCTTCAAGCTCCTCGCTGCGATTCATCCTTTCCTTCAGGACAGCGTCAACATGCCGTTAATGCGGGTTACTCTCAACCCCTGCAATCGCTTCCAGACATGTCTCGGGTCGGTGTCGTACTGCTCAATCTGGGTGGACCTGAGCGGATTCAGGATGTGGGTCCTTTCCTGTTCAACCTCTTTGCTGATCCGGAGATCATCCGGCTGCCGATTCCTGCTCTGCAGAAGCCGCTGGCATGGCTGATCAGCACCCTGCGCAGCGGCAAGTCACAGAGTGCTTACCGGTCCATCGGGGGAGGTTCGCCTCTGCGTCGCATCACCGAGCAGCAGGCCAGAGAACTGCAGAGCCTGCTGCGTCAACGCGGCATCGAGGCCACCAGCTATGTGGCCATGCGCTACTGGCACCCCTTCACCGAGTCCGCCGTTGCTGATATCAAGGCCGACGGCATGGATCAGGTGGTTGTGCTGCCTCTCTACCCACACTTCTCAATCAGCACCAGTGGGTCGAGTTTCCGCGAGCTTCAACGCCTGCGTCAGGGCGATGGTGTCTTTGAGAAGCTGCCGATTCGCTGCATTCGCAGTTGGTTCGATCACCCGGGCTACGTCAAGGCGATGGCTGAGCTCATCGCTGAGGAAGTGCGCAACAGCGATGACCCCAATCAGGCGCATGTCTTCTTCAGCGCTCATGGTGTGCCGAAGAGCTACGTGGAAGAGGCCGGCGATCCTTATCAACAGGAAATCGAGGCCTGCACAGGCCTGATCATGAAGAAGCTTGAGGAGCTTCTGGGCCATGCCAATCCTCACACCCTCGCCTACCAAAGCCGGGTGGGTCCGGTGGAGTGGCTCAAGCCTTACACCGAAGAGGCCCTTGAGGAGCTCGGCGAGGCCAAGACCAACGATCTCGTTGTGGTGCCGATCAGCTTCGTCAGCGAACACATTGAAACGCTGGAGGAGATCGACATCGAGTACCGCGAACTGGCCACAGAGGCTGGTGTTGTGAATTTCAGGCGAGTGCGGGCTCTCGACACCTATCCCCCCTTCATCGAGGGGCTGGCAGATCTTGTGGTCACCAGCCTTGAGGGACCTGAAGTCAGCCTTGATGCAGCAGCTGAGCTCCCCACCAAGGTGAAGCTCTATCCCCAGGAGAAATGGGAGTGGGGCTGGAACAACAGCTCCGAGGTCTGGAACGGCCGACTGGCCATGCTCGGCTTCTCCGCGTTTCTTCTCGAACTCATCAGCGGTCAGGGACCGCTGCATGCTCTCGGCCTGCTCTGACTGGCGGCAACCTGACGGGCCGGCCCTTAATCTTGAGGGTCAGTCCCCCGTGAACACACAGTGACGCTGACCTCTGCTCCCACGGCCGATTCAGCGTCCAGCAGTGGTGGAAGTCGCCGCATGAGCGGAGCTCAGGCCTTGATGGATGCCCTGCGCAGGCATGGGGTGGATACGATTTTCGGCTACCCCGGCGGCGCCATTCTTCCCATCTACGACGCCTTGCATGTGGCGGAGACCGAGGGTTGGTTGCGTCACTACCTGGTGCGTCACGAACAGGGCGGCACCCACGCCGCGGATGCCTATGCACGCGCCACAGGCCGAGTCGGTGTCTGCTTCGGCACGTCCGGTCCTGGCGCCACCAATCTGGTGACGGGCATTGCCACCGCCCAGATGGATTCAGTGCCCATGGTGGTGATCACCGGACAGGTGCCGAGAACGGCGATCGGAACCGACGCCTTCCAGGAGACCGACATCTTCGGGATCACACTGCCGATCGTGAAGCACTCGTGGGTTGTTCGAAACCCTGCGGACCTCGCCTCCGTGGTCGCCCAGGCCTTTCATATCGCCGCATCGGGTCGCCCAGGCCCCGTTCTGATTGACATCCCCAAGGATGTCGGTCAGGAAGAGTTTGATTACGTCCCTGTTGAACCCGGATCGGTGATCCCTGCCGGCTTCGGCTCCACGGCACCCCCTGATCCCCAGTCGATCGAGGCAGCGCTTGATCTGATCGCCGCAGCCAGTCGCCCTCTTCTTTACGTGGGTGGCGGTGCGATCGCCGCATCAGCCCACGACAGCATCGCGGTGCTCGCTGAGCGGTATCAAATCCCCGTCACCACCACGCTGATGGGGAAAGGGGCCTTTGACGAGAATCACCCTCTGGCTCTCGGCATGCTCGGCATGCACGGCACGGCCTACGCCAACTTCGCCGTGACGGACTGCGATCTGCTGATTGCGGTCGGAGCTCGCTTTGATGATCGGGTGACCGGCAAGCTCGACACCTTTGCTCCACGCGCCAGGGTGATTCACTTTGAAATCGACCCTGCTGAGATCGGCAAGAACAGGCGCCCTGATGTCGCCGTTCTCGGTGACGTCGGCACCAGTCTCGCCTCGCTGGTGAATCTGAGTCTGCGTCGTTCTCCTGAACCGCAGACCACGGCCTGGCTCGAGAGGATCCGGGATTGGAAGCAGCACTATCCCCTGGCCATCCCGCCCCAGGAAGGACCCATCTATCCCCAGGAGGTGCTGATGGCTGTCCGCGATCTGGCTCCAGGAGCCATTGCCACCACCGACGTGGGTCAGCATCAGATGTGGGCCGCCCAGTATCTGCGCAATGGGCCTCGCAGCTGGATCAGCAGTGCGGGACTCGGCACCATGGGTTTCGGCATGCCTGCCGCCCTGGGGGCTCAGGTCGCCTGCCCTGATCGGCAGGTGGTGTGCATCGCCGGTGATGCCAGCGTGCTGATGAATATCCAGGAACTGGGAACCCTGGCGCAGTACAGGCTTCCAGTGAAAGTGGTGATTGTGAACAACCACTGGCAAGGCATGGTTCGTCAGTGGCAGGAGAGTTTCTACGAAGAGCGCTATTCCGCTTCCGACATGCTCGGTGGCATGCCTGATTTCGAAGCTCTGGCCAAGGCGTTTGGCGTCGAGGGCATGAAGATCGTTGATCGCAGCGATCTGCGCACCGGTCTGGCTGAGGCGTTTGCTTCACCCAATCCAACCCTGGTGGATGTGCATGTTCGCCGCGGTGAGAATTGCTATCCGATGGTTCCACCGGGTTGCAGCAATGCTGAGATGGTGGGTCTGCCTGCTCATCCCGAGCTGGCTTTTCAGGATTCAGTCCCGACCTCTTCCAACAGCTGATGCCAGTGAGATTCGGCCTTGTTATCGCAGCTGCGCTCAGTCTGATGCTGCTGCTTGTGCTTCCTCCACAGGCCTTTGCCGCTGAGGTTCTGCAGGTCCGCTCGGCGACCCTTCTTCAGGTGGGTGATCGCAACCGCAACTACACCGTCCAGCTGGCCTGCGTGCAGGTGGCAGCTGACGATGAGCCGCAGGCACAGGACTGGATGCGCAGCGCTGTTCCCCGGCGTCGCCGGGTGAACCTGAGGCCGGAGGGCAGTTCAGACGGTGTTCTGCTCGCAAGGGTCACCCCGATCGGTGACGAGCTTGATCTCGGTGCCGCCCTGGTGCGTGAAGGCCTGGCCCAGGACACTTGTCCTGAGGCATGAGATGGCTCGCAATCGCATTGCCTCCGGAATTGTCATGGTGCCGTGTGTGCTGCTTGGGTCGGCCTTTCTGAGTACGGCCATCTGGGGGGATGCAGCGTCGGACAACCGACCCCTTGCCATTGGTATCGGCAGTCTGCTGGTAATCGCAGGACTGCTCTCACTGGCGATCCAAGGGGGCAGCCCCGAAGCTGTGACAAAGACGGACGAACCCGAACAGCCTCTCTAGGGTTCGTCGGTCGGGTCCCGTTGCCATGACCCATTCCACAGAAGTGTCTCCGGAAACCAGCACGCCCGCTGAAACTGGAGCGGCTGCATCAAGCGATCGCCTCAGGTCACTGCGTGGCGTGCTTCGTGCCAGTGTGCGCCCTCTGGGAGTGTTGGCTGCCACCCTGCTGGGGTGTCAGGCGCTTGCTGCCAGCACAGCGCCGCAATCGGCTGTTCTGGCATTGCTGCCCGATCATGCCTCCGGAGCCAGGTCGGCCTTCCTGAAGGGGTTCGCCCTGGGCCAGGCTGAGGCTCGCGACTGCGGGATTGATCCCGTGAGTGTGGACTGGCGAACGGTCGGAAGTGACCAGGATGTCGCGCTTGCGCCTGGATCGGCGACAGCGCTTCTGGTGGCACCGTTCTCCGCAGATCTGCGCAGCTTTGCAAGAATCGCGCAGGAACAGAAGCTGGGAGTTCTTCTCCCCTATCAGCGCGGAGATTCGCTGAAGTCGCTCGCAGAGCTGGATCCGGAAGGACGGCTGCATCCCGTGCTCCCACCTCTGCAGGTGGATCTCACGCAGCTGGCCTCCGACACCCTTGATCAGGGCTGGCGAAGGGTGATGGTGGTTGCCGATCCCGGCGATCGCAGTGCTGATCAGGCGCAGGATTTTGTCGAGGCATTCGAAGGTCTTGGCGGCCGGGTTGAGTCCTTCGACACCCAGGTTGTGCAGATGGTGGCCCCTGATGATCAGGGTGCTCTGGATCAGTTTCTCCAGGATGTGTCCTGGAAAGGCCCCGATGCCATCGTTCTGGCAGCAGCCCCAGAAGGTGATCTGGCTCGTCGATTGGCCAGGGCTCAGCAGCAGGGCGACTTGGCTGTCAGTTCCGCCATGCGTCCCTGGGTCTGGATGCTGCCGAAGCACCGTGTCGGAAACCTGGCTGAACGTCCCTGGAATCAGCTGGTGCTTGATCAGTCAGCCCATGGACCAGGCTGGTCAGCCTTCCGGGAAAGATTTGTTGAACGGTACGGCCAGGATCCTGATCTGATCGCGGCCTCGGGCTTCGATTCCGCCCGCATGCTCAGCCTGGCGTCGCTTGCGCCTCCTCCTGTGTCCTCGGAAGGAACACGCGATCCTCTTGGCTGGATGGATGCGGACCAGGACCCCACATCGATGTGTGCGTCAGTCCAAGCACGCCTGGAAGGACGCTCCGTTCGCCTTCAGGGTGCTGCCAGTGATCTCATCCAGCGTCCGGGACAGGCCCCGTCCGGTGTGGCCTCAACCCGTCTGATCGCCGGCCGGTAAGGTTTTCCAAGGGGTCAGGGAAGGAGAGAGCTCGTGCTGCGACTGAGCGAGCTTCGACTGGATCTGGATCATTCGGAGGATGATCTTGAACAGGCTGTTCTGCGTTGCCTGAAAGTTCCTCGGGAGCAGCTCATCTCCCACCGTCTGGTGAAGCAGAGCATTGATGCCCGTCGGCGCGATCGGATCCGGGTCATCTACAGCGTGGATGTTCAGGTGCAGGGGGAGAAAGCGCTGCTGCGTCGACGCTCGACCGACCGTCGCATTCGTCGCAGTCCCGATGAGTCCTATCGCTACGTGGCTCGTGCTCCAGCCGGTGCGGTCGATGCCTTGCCGCCCCGGCCCGTGGTGATCGGAGCCGGACCCTGTGGTTACTTTGCAGCACTGCTGCTGGCCCAGATGGGATTTCGGCCGCTGCTGCTCGAGCGCGGCCAGGCCGTGAAGCAGCGCAGCCGTGACACCTTCGGATTCTGGCGTCGTCAATCGGCGTTCAAGCCTGAATCCAACGCTCAGTTCGGAGAGGGAGGAGCCGGCACCTTCTCGGATGGAAAGCTCTACAGCCAGGTGAGCGACCCCGCGCATTACGGCCGGAAAGTGCTGGAGGAGCTGGTGAAATGCGGCGCCAACAGCGACATCCTCACCCGTCATCGGCCCCATATCGGCACCTTCAAGCTGGCGACCGTGGTCAGGGGCTTGCGGGCTGAAATTGAGGCTCTCGGAGGTGAGGTGCGCTTCGGCTGCCGGGTGGAACAACTCCTTCTGGAGTCAGCCTGCGACGGTGACAGCAAGCCTTTTCGGATCACCGGCCTGGAACTGTCCGATGGCAGCCGCCTTGATTGCAGTCAGGTGGTTCTGGCTCCCGGTCATTCCGCTCGCGACACCTTCGCGATGCTCGACCGGGCCGGTGTCGCCATGGAGCGCAAGCCCTTCGCGATTGGGATTCGGATCGAGCATCCCCAGTCGCTGATCGACAACGCCCGCTGGGGTGATGCCGCGGGCCATCCGTTGCTGGGTGCTGCCGAATACAAGCTCGTGCATCACGCAGCCAATGGTCGCTGCGTCTACAGCTTCTGCATGTGTCCAGGCGGGTTCGTGGTGGGCGCCACCTCTGAGCCCGGTCGTGTGGTCACCAATGGCATGAGTCAGCACTCCCGCAATGAGCGGAACGCCAACAGTGGACTGGTGATGCCCGTCTTGGATACGGATCTCGAAGCCCATGAGCGATGGCCTGGAGATCCACTCGCGGGTCTGGTCTTCCAGCGCCAACTTGAATCCCTCGCCTTCAGTCTCGGTGGTGCGGACTACAGCGCACCTGTTCAGCGACTCGAAGATTTTGTGGCTGGAAGGCCTTCCACCTGTCTCGGATCGGTCAGTCCCTCCTATCAGCCTGGTGTCAAACCCTCTGACCTCGCCGAACTTCTCCCGGAACCGATGGTGGAGGCCCTCAAGGAGGCGCTGCCGGCCTTCAGCAGGAAAATTGTCGGTTACGACCACCCCGATGCGGTGCTGACTGGGGTGGAGACACGCACCTCCTCGCCGCTGCGCATTCCTCGGGATGATCAGCTGGAGTCATGCAATGTGCTGGGTCTCACGCCTGCCGGAGAGGGTGCCGGTTACGCGGGCGGAATTCTCTCAGCGGCCATCGATGGCATCCGTGCGGCTGAAGCCGTCGCCTTGCGACTGATGTCGCTGAGATCAGGCTGAGATCAAACGGATGCGTTGAGCGTCAGATCACAGCCTGGCCGACGATGCCGCTCCACTGAACCGCTTTCACCTGATCCCGTCGCCAGGAGTGAAACAGGCTCGGTTCATCGATCGTGCACAGCGGACAGGTCCTGATCCGGGTGCTGTCGATGCCTGCCGAGACCAGCTGCTGGACAGCGGCTGCCCGGATATCCAGACGGCAGCGACCCTGCTCGGGGTCGGGATGAATCACGGCCTCCCTCTGCAGCTGCTCCAGTGATCGGGGCTCCGGGGCCAAGGCTCGACCCACCTGAAGGGCCACGGATTCCTCCACCTGATAGTGCTCGCCACTGACGGCAGGTCCGAGGGCGATGAGCAGCTTCTCCCTGGTGGCGCCACGCTGTTCGAGCCTGGCGATGGCCTCGGGCAGGATGCGGCAGGCCACACCTCGCCAGCCCGCATGGCAGGCCGCCACATGACCGCTTTCGGGATCAGCCAGTAAAACCGGTGTGCAGTCGGCGCCGCAGACCCAGAGACTCTGCCCACCGCGGTCACTCACAAGCCCGTCAGCCTCGGGCCAGGGGGCTTCGCAAGCCTTGGAGGCCTCGAGCACAACGCTGCCATGGACCTGCTGAGGGCGATGCACGGAGACACCACACGACAGGTAGCCAGCCAGCTCGTCGGGACCACGTCCATGCCAGCGGCGCGTGAAAAAACCATGCTCAAACCCAGCGTCATGGAGGTGGTCCGCTGTCAGGAAATAGCCGCCGTAACACCCCACCCATGTCCAGCCCGGCAGCGTGTTGAAGCGGCTGTCGGGCTGTGCGAGAGGGTCGTCATGGGCCATGCCTGGCTCAGCTCCCTGGGCGGAGATCATTGTTGTGGCTGATCCCTCAGCATCCAGAAGCCTTCGAATCGCTCACTTTCGGGTGAGCTCTGCACAGCGATGAACTGCAGGCCATGCAGGTTGAGGCACGACGCGTCCAGGGCGGCGGAGATCTGTTCGGCTTCCTGCTCGCTCAGATCACTGACCAGCCAGGAGTCATCCTGACCGGCATCGAGAACCAGTTGCAGTGCGCTGACACGCAGACGAACCGGCTCCAGCCCTCCAAGCCAACCGGCGAGCGCCAGGGCTCTGGTGCGACTGAACAGACGCAGGCCCGGGACCTGCAGATCCGCCTCGAGGGATGGGGGCACAGGAACGAGTCCGTTGAAACCAAGTGGCCATTCACCGGCTTCCTTCAGGCTGCCGACTGGCAGTCCTGCCCAGGTCCAGGCGTCGCCCCGGACTGCTTCAGGCAGCGGCAGTGGTGGAGTTTCCACAGGCGAGGGCGGCAAGGCAAGCGGGCCAGCCATGAATCCCTCCTCCTTGGGGTAAACGGTCCGCTCGCGTTCATCGAGCCAGTCGAGCAGTGCGTAGGTGCGCCTGCTGGGGACCACTTCCAGGAGCAGTTCCGCCGCAGCTCGCTGCACCATCGTTCTCATGGCAGTCCGCCAGGCTCGCAGCCTCTGCGGTGGCTTCCAGCCCTGGTCCTCGGCTTCAGCCACTGCTTCACGCAGGGCCGCGGCCAGCCAGGTTGAATTGACCTCGCTTGCGGGGCAGAGCTTGGCGAAGCGAAAGCAGTCGCTGCTGTTGATCTCGGGAGTGCTGATGATCAGCAGCTCCCAGCGCTTTTTTCCATCCTTTTCCAGGATGGGCCTGGAATAGAAATCCAGTTCCCAGTCGGCCTGACGCGTGGACCGCGGCTGGGAGCCGGCATCACCGGCAGTCGTGGAAGCGGTGATCATCCCGCTGACTGTTCCTGCTGCCTGAGGACGTTACGGGCGCGATTGGCTCGATCGGCAGCTTCTGCCATCACCGTGTCCTTGTCGACCAGAAGCTCTCCAGGCTGTCCTTCGAGCAGGGCAGTGTTGAGCCCGATCCGGCCTCGACCCGGATCCAGTTCGGTGATCAGAGCCTTCACGGTGTCGCCCTGCCCGAACACTTCGCGCATGGAGCGCAGGCTTCCACCGGTGATCACGGACTGATGCAGCAGTCCACTGATGCCACCCAGGTCGATGAACAGTCCATAGGGCTTGATGGCGGCGACCTGACCTTCCACCAACTGCCCCACCTCAAGCTCCGAAAAACGAGCTGCCGTTGCGGCACGCTTCTCCGAGAGAACCAGTTTGCGGGTCTCGGAGTTGACCTCCAGAAAAGCGACGCCGAGGGTTTTGCCCACGAGTGATTCGTGGTTTTCACCGTCCTGCAGCTGGGATCGGGGAATGAATCCTCTCAACCCCTCGAGGTCACAGGTGACCCCCCCCCGATTGAAGCCGGTGATCTTGACCTGAACGACCTTGCCGTCCTTGGCAAGCTGCTTCACCTTGTCCCAGCTCTTGCGCAGCGCCAGGGCACGGCAGCTGATCGTCACCATGCCGTCGGCGTTCTGTTCCCGTGTGACCAGCACCTCCACCTCGAGACCTTTCGGGAAGCGTTCCTTCAGGTTGGTGATCACCCCAAGGCCGCATTCGCTCTTGGGCATGAAACCGGGAGCTTTGCCGCCGATGTCGACATAGACACCATCGCTCTCCATGCCGATCACGGTGCCGGTCACAACCTCACCAGTCGTGCCAACAGGCTCGTTGGCGTCGAGAGCTGCGAGGAACGCATCCTCATCGAAATCGAAGTCATCAACGCTCCGGCTGGCTGTCGCCGCTTCAGAGGGCGCATTGTTCAGCTTGCGTCCGGTATCAGCAGGGCCAAGGAGATCGGCCATCGTCATTCCGGCCAGATCATCATCGTCCGGATCCATTGAGGGAGCCGATGAGGCCTGGGATCCTCGGGGAGGTGCGGGGGGTCTGGGAGCGACGGACTGACCTCCTTCGGCAGCGAGCGCCGCCTGCTCGAGCTGCGCTGCGCGTGCTGCTGCGGCATCTGCGGCCGCACGGGCTTCCTCTGCTTCCTTGCGCAAGCGCTCCTGCTCCTCCCGCTTGCTGATGTGCATCACCTGAAGCGGTTTTCGTGGTGGCTGCGCCGAAGCGGCAGCACCTTTGCCACCATCCAGTCGGGAATTCTGACGTTCTGTTCCGGCCATGGGACCCATCGTCCTTGGCAGGACAGTCTGACAGCAGGAGGTTGATTCAGGATGAGCGGCAACGGCGAACAAACCTCCAGACGTCTGGAGGTCATGCACTGGCCCGAGGCGGCTCAGGCGCTCGAGCGGAGCGGTTCAACCCTGGTCTGGCCCTTCGGTGCCTTCGAGCAACACGGCCCACAGCTGCCTCTCCTGACCGATGCTCTGTTCGCCGAACGCATCCTGGACAGGGTGCTGGAGAGTCTTCCCGAAGAGCTGCCGATCTGGGCTCTGCCCACCCAGAAAATCGGCTTGTCTCCGGAACACCGCGGCTTCCCGGGAACGCTCAGCCTGAGCGCAGAACTGCTGATTCGTCTTGTCGGGGAAGTGGGGAAGCAGCTTGCGGCCCAGGGGGTTCAGCGGCTGGTGTTGTTCAACGCCCATGGCGGTCAGATCGGTCTTCTCCAGACCGCGGCCAGAGAACTGGCGGCGGAAACCCCGTCAATGGCGGTTCTTCCCTGCTTCCTCTGGAGTGGTGTCTCGGGCCTCAAGACCCTGGTGCCGGCTGATGAGCTTGCGCATGGATTGCATGCTGGGCTGGCGGAGACGAGCTTGATGCTGGCCTTGGAACCATCTCTCGTCGGCAACCAGAGGCCTCTGGATGGTGATCACGTCAGCCATGCGGCGGCGGCCACACCTCCTGACGGCTGGTCTCTTGAGGGGCCAGCCCCCCTCGCCTGGTTCACCGCCGACCTGAGCGAATCCGGTGTCGTCGGGGACAGCCGTGGCGCGGATGCGGACCTCGGACATCAGTTAGAGAAAGCCCTGGTGCTCCACTGGACTCGACTGTTCACAAGCCTGATGGCCTCGAACTGGCCACCTTGCGGAGACCGTCGACGTATCTAAGAACCATCAAGCGAACATCCGTTATCGGTGGCACTGGTTACAGTCACCGACGATGACCGTTACGGAAAGATCCATGCCGACCCCCGTTACCCCCGAGGTCGCCGTCCTTGACGAGCGGGATGCATCGGCCCAGCAATTGCCTGACTTCTCCACTGAGGCCTACAAAGACGCCTACAGCCGGATCAACGCAATTGTGATCGAGGGGGAGCAGGAGGCTTACGACAACTACATGTCGCTCGGCACCCTGATTCCTGAACATGCTGACGAGCTGGCCAGGCTGGCGAAGATGGAGTTGAAGCACATGAAAGGCTTCACCTCCTGCGGTCGCAACCTGGGGGTTGAGGCTGATCTTCCTTTCGCGAAGGAATTCTTCGGACCTCTTCACGGCAACTTCCAGACAGCCTTCAAGGAAGGCAAGGTTGTGACCTGCCTGTTGATCCAGGCGCTGCTGATTGAGGCGTTCGCCATTTCCGCCTATCACATCTACATCCCTGTGGCTGATCCCTTTGCCCGCAGGATCACTGAAGGTGTGGTCAAGGATGAGTACACCCACCTCAACTACGGGCAGGAGTGGCTCAAGGCCAATTTCGAAGCCAGCAAGGAGGAGCTGATGCAGGCCAACAAGGCCAATCTTCCTCTGATCCGGTCCATGCTTGATCAGGTTGCCGGTGATGCAGCTGTTCTGCAGATGGAGAAAGAAGATCTGATCGAGGATTTCCTGATCGCTTATCAGGAAGCCCTGAGCGAGATCGGCTTCAACATGCGTGAGATCGCCCGCATGGCTGCAGCGGCGCTCTGACTCCGCTCGAGTCCTGCGCTCTAGGCTCCAGCCAGTCAACTGCGGGACCGGTTTAAGCACAGGCACGTCTCATGGGGAACGTGCCTTCGTGGGATCATGAACGGTTAGGGCCCCTCTGGGTGAGGTTCACTTCAATGCGTACACGTACGAGCGTCGGCAGTACATGTTTGGTCTGATCGGGCACTCCACCAGTTTTGAGGCGGCGAGGCGCAAGGCTTCAGATCTCGGGTTCGATCACATCGCCGATGGCGATCTGGATGTGTGGTGCAGTGCGCCACCTCAGCTGGTTGAGGACGTTGAGGTCACCAGCGCCACCGGAAAGACCATCTGTGGTGCCTACATCGATTCCTGCTTCGTGCCTGAAATGCTCAGCCGTTTCAAAACGGCGCGACGCAAGGTGCTCAACGCCATGGAGCTGGCTCAGAAAAAAGGCATCAACATCACGGCCCTGGGCGGCTTCACCTCAATCATTTTCGAGAATTTCAACCTGCTCCAGCATCAGCATGTGCGCAGCACAACGCTGGAGTGGGAGCGCTTCACCACCGGAAACACACACACGGCCTGGGTGATCAGCCGCCAGGTTGAGAACAATGCACCCCTTCTGGGCATCGACCTTGCCAAAGCCAAGGTTGCCGTGGTGGGTGCCACAGGAGATATCGGAAGTGCTGTTTGTCGCTGGCTGTCGAACCGCACGGGAGTCGGAGAGCTGCTGCTGGTGGCCCGTCAGCAGCAGCCTCTCAAGGATCTTCAGGCTGAACTCGGTGGCGGCAGGATTCTCACGCTCGATGAGGCTCTGCCTGAGGCAGATGTCGTGGTCTGGGTCGCCAGCATGCCGCGGACGCTTGAAATCGATGCGGCGTCATTGCGGAAGCCCTGTCTGATGATCGATGGGGGCTATCCCAAGAATCTCGACGCCAAGGTCGCCTGCCAGGGCGTACACGTGCTGAAAGGGGGCATCGTTGAATTCGGCAGTGACATCGGCTGGACGATGATGGAAATCGCCGAGATGGAAAAGCCTCAGCGACAGATGTTCGCCTGCTTCGCTGAAGCGATGCTGCTTGAGTTTGAGGAGTGCCACACCAATTTCAGCTGGGGGCGTAACAACATCACTCTGGAGAAGATGGATTTCATCGGTGAGGCATCGGTGCGCCACGGTTTCTCCACCCTCAATCTCCAAGGGCAGCCTCAGGCTGTCGTTGTCTGAAGTCCTTCCCAGGTTCGAAAATGGCCCGACGCCCTCTGCTTGATTTCGAGAAACCGCTTGTGGAGCTCGAACAGCAGATCGAGCAGATCCGTCAGCTGGCACGGGATTCTGAAGTGGACGTCAGTCAGCAGCTGCTGCAGCTTGAAACACTGGCGGCCCGCCGTCGGGACGAGATTTTTCGTTCTCTCAGCCCGGCACAGAAAATTCAGGTCGCCCGTCATCCCCATCGACCGAGCACCCTCGATTTCATCCAGATGTTCTGTGATGACTGGGTTGAATTGCATGGTG
>CAJXFG010000005.1 GCA_913052185.1 uncultured Synechococcus sp.
GTCTGGTTTGATGCCCTGCTCGGCTACCTGACAGCCCTTCTCGATGACGGTGGAGATGTTGATCTAGATCGTCTGAGCACTGCCGGCTGGCCCGTGAGCGTGCATGTCATCGGCAAGGACATCCTGCGATTTCATGCCGTTTACTGGCCGGCAATGCTGATGTCCGCTGGATTGCCGCTTCCCAGGAGGGTCTTCGGCCATGGCTTTCTGACCCGTGAAGGTCAGAAGATGGGCAAATCCCTTGGCAATGTGCTCGACCCGGAGCTGTTGCTTGAGCGCTGCGGAACGGATGCAGTGCGCTGGTATCTGCTTCGCGACATCCAGTTCGGTGATGACGGCGATTTTCAGCAGCAGCGATTTGTGGATCTGGTGAACAACGATCTCGCTAACACGATCGGAAATCTCCTCAACCGCACCTCTTCAATGTCCAGAAAGTGGTTCGAGAATGGTTTGCCTCCAGTTGATGAAAAGGTTCGCGCTGATCATGCACTGCGCAGCAAAGCGGAACTGACGATTCAGCAGGTGCGTGAGTCGATGCCGCAGCTCAAGTTTCAAAAGGCAGCTGAAGCGGTTCTTCAGTTGGCGATTGACACCAACGGCTACCTGAACGAACAGGCTCCCTGGAGCCAGATGAAACAACCTGGCCAGGAAGTGCAGGTCGGCGAAGACCTCTATGCCGTGCTGGAGTGTTCCAGGATCGTCGGCCTTCTGCTCCAGCCGATCGTGCCCGAACTCAGTGGACGCATCCTCAGCCAGTTGGGTCTCGGCACGATTCCCGCGTCCTGGAACGACGATCTGACCTGGGGAAGGCTTGTGCCTGGTACGCCCCTCCCAAAACCGGAACCTGTGATGCAGCGTCTGGAGCTTGAGACACCACTCTGATGAACCTGATTCGTTCCAGCGTTCGTGTGCGGGTTGCACTGCTGATCAGCTCGCTGATGCTCACGGGCTGCGTCAGTGAGAAACCCGCTTCAACCGTTCAGGCACCACCTTTCGTCTTCCGCTCGCTGAAGCTCGAACAGAAAAACAAGCAAGGACTCATGGACTGGAGTTTGAACAGTCCCGAAGCCCGCTATGAACTGACCCGGCGTCTGGTGCGTGCGCGCGAGCCCGTCGGTGTTCTGTTCAGGAACGGCAAACCCTCTTTCAGGGTGCGCTCGGATCTGGCCCTCGTGGTCAATGACGGTGAGCAGATCCTGCTCGAAGGTGATGTCAGGTTGCAGCAACTCAACGGCTCCAAACTGCTGATTCAGGGAGACCGCCTGCGTTGGCGACCGGAACAGGGGCTGTTACTGATCGAGCAGCGTCCCAGAGCCACGGACGAAGACTCTCGAATCAGTGCCAGCGAAGCCCAGCTTCTCCAGCAAACCAATGACCTGACCTTGAAAGGTGTTGTTCTTCTGGAGCGCTGGTCGGGGGACGCCGGTCCATCCAGGCCCGACACAACGCTCAGGACAGGCCTGGCTCAGTGGAATCTTGATTCCGGCCTGCTCAATGCTGATGGACCTGTTCTCGCTCAGCGACGCGACAGCGAGGGAACAGTGCTCGAACAGCTTCGGGGACGAGGTCTCCAAGGCAACACGCAGGTGGGTGATCTGATGGTCAAAGCCCCCGTCGTGGTGCGGATGCCACGTCAAGAGGGTGTTCTCAAGGCTCTGGACACCACCTGGAATTTCCGAACGCAAACCGTGCGTTCCGCGCAACCTTTCGAAGCGGAGCTCGGCAAGACCCGGATTGACGGCAGGGGCTTTCAGGCTGAACTCGAGAAGAGCACGGTTGTTGTCAACGGTGATTGCCGGATTCAACAACCTGGAGAATCACTGAGCGCACAGACCTGTCAGTGGAACTGGGGTACTGAGGCAGTGCTCGCTGAGGGAAATGTCCAGTTAAGGCGCGATGCCAATGAGCAGATGACCCGTGCCAGCAGGCTGGAAGGCCAGGTTGGGGAGCAAGGCAGGATCACGTTCCTCGCTCCGGGTGGAAAGGTTGAATCCCAGCTCAGAGTTCCTTCGCATCGGTCTACTGAATCGAGTCCCCGACCGCGGAAGTCTGCTCCAGTTGCGTTCTGAGCCTTTCGGCCCATCCGGTCAGCCAGCGTTCATCGGAACGGGTGAAGCAGCGCTCTGACCAACCCCCCAGCACGATCCATCCACGCTGGCCAAGAGGTTGCACCATCACTGCCGGCAGTCCTGGAAGAACAGCATCGAATTCCTCTCGGGCTGGATAAAGCGCGGTTTTAACCAGGGAAACCAGAGCCTGACGCTTTGCACTGCGTAGACAGATCTCCCCAGGGCGGAAGGGATCCTTGCTGATCAGACCTCGCCTCAGCAGAACCGCGCCGTCCCAATGCACGAGGATCGTTGCTGCCGATGTCGCCGTCAGAAATTGGTGGCTCCCCCAGGCGAGCTCCGTGCGCAGAGCTTCACTGAGGCCATCACCGATCAGGAGGCCTTGCTCGCCCTGGAGGTCGACAGCCTTCGGATTGCGAGGAACAGCTCGGGTCCAGAGCACAGCCACCAGCATCAGCCCGACTGCCGCCATTCCAGACAACACCTCAGCTCTCTGCAGAGCGGGTGTGAAGGTGTCTGCGGTCACTGCATTGAACACAGCCAGCCCCAGCACCAGCAGTCCGGAGATCAGACAGAGACGTGCGGAGCCTGGCATGTGATCGGTGTCACGCGGTCAGAAGGGCTCACTCTTGCTCAAATGGGGCAGCGCTGACCAGTGGTCATGACTGACGCCGAAGCATTTGCCTCCATCGCACTGGCTGCGGTGGCCTGTGACGGCACCCTCGGTCGTGAGGAAGCGCATGCCCTGCGCCGATCGCTTGAGTACCGCACCCCATACAAGGACCGCACCGAACAGCAGATGGGAGCACTGTTCGATCGGCTGCTTGTCACCCTGCGTGAACAGGGCGTGGATCAGCTGGTCACTGAAGCGCTGCCTGTCCTGACAGCCGTCCAACAGGAGACAGCCCTGGCTGTGGCCGTTCAACTGACCCACGCTGACAGAGAGGTTTCAACAGCTGAGAAGGAATTCCTGAACAAGCTCTGCGCACGTCTCGACCTTCCGGAAGGGCGTGCTGTGGCGGTGAAGGAGGCCATCATGGCGCTTCATCGCGACAGCCTTTCCGCCTGAAGGCAGACTGGCACGACCATGTGCGTGACCATGAAGCGTTTAAACCAGCTCATTGGTGGACTTCTGTCCGCTGTTGTCTGCCTGTTGCTGGCTGTCCCGGCTGCCCAGGCGGTTTCAGCGCAGGATTTCCCCCCTTCACTGCCTGATGACGTCGTTCTTGATTCAGCTGATGTGCTCAGCAGGGCCAGCAGGAACGAGATCAGCACGCGATTGCAGGAACTCAATCAGTTCCACGTTGATGCCCGTTTGGTGACATTGCGACGTTTGGACTATGGCCTCAGCCTGACTGCTTTCGGCGATGAACTTCTTGAGCGCTGGGGGCAGGACTCCAACCTGACTGATCGCCCCTTGCTGATTTTCCTTGAAGAAACTCAGAGCAAGCAGGCGACGGTTGTTGCAGCAGATCAGCTGCTTGAACAATTGCCTGAATCCCTGTTGCGCAGCACAGGACGGACGACCATGAGTCAACCGTTGCGTGACGGCGATCGCTTTCGTCAGGCCACCCTTGATGGTGTGACCCGAATCGAAACCGTTCTGAATGGCGGAGAAGATCCCGGACCTCCTGTTCAGATCGAACGAACCGCAAACCCGACCAACATCCCGACAGCGGAAGAAACTGAGAACAGCAACGCCTTCACATGGGTTGTCGTTCTGCTGGTGGTCGGCACCATAGTGCCTATGGCGACCTGGTGGATCTTCTCCAGCTGACGACACGATGGCAGGACGTAACTGGCTCGAGACCTTCGGCAGAACGAAGTCATCCAATGTGAATGCTGAACTCGATCGTGGTTATGAAGCTGCGCTTCTGATTCAGAGTCTCGAGCTGGAATATTACGGTGATCGCCCCATTCGTCCAGATCTTGAACTTTCCGTTCCTGCCACGGTTCAGGCAACGATCCTTCGGAAATTCAGAGCTGCGATCAACGTCTGCCGATCCTCGCTGGACAAGCTGGAATACCAGCGCGCACAGTTCGACACGCAGGAACTCAGACAACTCCAGCTCATCGAAAGCGTTGTCAGTCGCTACACCCCCAGACGTGCCGCCTCAGCGCCCACAATCAGCCGTGCGCCTGATCCACTTCCGCGCTCACTGCTGGGGATCTTTGACACACTTCGCCGTCAGTTGAATCCTGCCGCTGAAGCAACGCTTGTGGCTGGTTTTCGACGCCGCAGGGATTCAACACTGATCTCTCTCAAGGTGTTGCTGCTGTTGATCCTTGTACCGCTTTTGGTTCAACAGGTGAGCAGGACTTACATCATCAGCCCCGCTGTTGATCACTTTGCACCTGAGCTGCCGTTCCTGAGCTATCCCAAGCCTCAACTAGAGGAACGCGCCGTTGAAAAACTGAGGGTTTACAAGGCCGAGATCGAATTCGATGCTCTTCTGCGCGGTGATTCAATTCCGACCCAGGAACAACTTCAGCAGAAACTATCTGCCAAAGCAGAGGAATTGAAGGAAGAAGCAGACGCGGAAAGTACTCACGCCGTGAAAAACGTATTGGCAGATCTTGCTGCAACTCTCGCTTTTGTTGTTGTTTGTCTGTTCAGCCGTGAAGAGCTAAGAGTGCTTCGAGGCTTCTTCGATGAAGCTGTTTACGGTTTGAGCGATTCAGCCAAGGCGTTTGCGATCATTCTTTTCACCGACATTTTCGTTGGCTTTCACAGTCCTGAGGGATGGACTGTTCTGCTTGACGGAATTGCCAATCACTTTGGGTTTCCTGCCAGAGAGAACTTCATCCTTCTCTTCATCGCAACATTCCCGGTCATCCTTGCAACCATCTTCAAGTACTGGATTTTCCGTTATCTCAATCGCGTCAGTCCGTCCTCTGTGGCCACATTGCGCGGCATGAATGGCGGTGGCTGAGCCTCTGCATGGACTGGTTCTTGTCACCGGTCCCAGTCGTGGTGGCAAAAGTCGCTGGGCGGAACATCTGGTTGGCTATTGCACACCCGTGACCTACCTGGCGACATCCGATTCACGTCCTGACGACAGTGCTTGGCAGGAGAGGCTGCAACTTCATCGTGAGCGGCGTCCCGCGCACTGGGATGTTGTTGAAAGCGGTCCGGACCTGGCCAAGGCTCTGGACGCCATACCCATCGGTCACACGGTTCTGATCGATGCCCTTGGCGCGTTCACCGCCTGGCATCTGGATGCCTCGCCAGAGCAATGGAGACTGCTGGAAGCGGAGTTGATCAAAAGTCTGCAAGCAAGACGCGAACCGGTGGTGATGGTGATCGAAGAGACCGGCTGGGGCGTGGTTCCTTCAACTGCGATTGGCGGTCGGTTTCGTGATCGTCAGGGCCACCTGGCACAGAAACTGGAAACGGTTGCGTGCAGGAGCTGGCTGGTTGTCCAGGGACGCGCTCTGGATCTTCATGCTTTCGGAATCGCCGTACCCGATCGATGACACTCGCTTTCAAACCTCTCAGGGTTGCATTGTTCGAGCCGAGGATTCCACCCAACACTGGCAACATCGCACGGACATGCGCTGCATTTGGCTTACCACTGGCGTTGATCGAGCCTCTCGGTTTTTCGATTGATGATCGTCATCTCAAGCGCGCCGGTCTCGATTACTGGCCCCATGTGGATCTGTCCGTTCATCGGGATTTTGACCACTTTGCGAAGGACCTTCCTGTTCCTGCAAGGTTGATCGGCTGCAGTCGCCGCGGCGGTGAGCCGCTTCAGACAATCCGTTTTCAGGAGGGTGATGTGCTGTTGTTCGGCAGGGAGGACAACGGTTTACCCGATGCGATCAGGAATCGATGCGACCAGATCCTCACCATTCCCATGCCATGCAGCGCTGCTGAGGACGGTCAGGGTGGAGTTCGCAGCCTGAACCTGTCTGTCGCCTGTGCAATCGTCAGTCACCACGCTGGATTGCAGCTTCAGTTGTGGTAATTGGAGATCTGCCACGACAGCCCTTGCGGCGAGGTGTTCCGCTCGCTACCTTCAGCCGAATCCCGGGCTGTGGCGGCTCCTTTGGGAAAGAACTTCAAGCATGCCTGAATGAAGCCCCTCTTCTTAGCTGTAACCGCCATTACGTCCAGCAGTGCGCTGTTTGCGGTTTCTCAGCTTTCCGGGTATGCCGACTCTGACCATTACACCCCTCAGCAGCTTCTAGCCGCACTGCCCAGTCCTTCAGCCCTGATCTGGGTCAAGCTTGCGGCAGACAGTGATCTCAGCGTGATCGCCAGAGAACTTGATCTCTCGCTGAGTGAGCTTTCCAAGCTGAATGAGAAGTCAGCTTCGACCATGCTCAAAGCTGGAACCTTGCTCGTTCTTCCCTCGTCCAGTCGTGATGATGTTGAAGACTCATCGCGTTTTGTGAGTGAATCGCTGCGTACCACTGCGCCGTTGAGTTCCCCACCCATCCCAAAGGATGTTGTTGAGATCAAATCTGACCAACCGCTGTCTGCTTTTCTCAGAGAGCACGGTCTGACCCTTGAGCAGCTGAAGGAGTTCAACCCAGGGGTTCAACTGTCCAGAATGCTGGTCATGGGCAGCAAAGTTCGTGTTGCCAATGCCCGTCCTGCCTATGCGATGCGACCCCTGACATCGGGTGGAGCAAGCTGGCCCGATTTACCCGAGTTTTCTGGACCCGGTGGTTTGCGATCCTCCGACTCCTTCATCTGGCCCACTAAAGGGGTGTTTACATCCGGTTATGGCTGGCGCTGGGGGCGCATGCACAAAGGAATTGATATCGCCAACAATGTAGGAACCCCGATTTTTGCTGCGAAGGACGGACTGGTGACCTTCGCAGGCTGGAGCAGTGGGTACGGCTATCTCGTGGAAATGAGTCATCGTGACGGCTCCTCAACGCGCTACGCCCATAACAGCCGTCTGCTGGTCAAGAAAGGTCAGCTCGTTCCCCAGGCCTCTCGGATCTCTCTGATGGGAAGCACGGGTCGCAGCACAGGCCCGCATCTGCACTTCGAAATTCGCCGGCCAGGCGGAGCGGCACTGGATCCCATGGCCATGCTCCCTCCCCGTCGAAGCTGAAGTTCAGTCAACCAAAGTTTTAACCGCGTTATAACTCATCTATTCAGACAGATTTGTAAGTGAGCAAATATTAATTTGCTCTGATGATTTACCTTGAAGATTGAATGTCAGAGGAGAGACTTGAACTCTCGACCTCAGGGTTATGAATCCTGTGCTCTAACCAGCTGAGCTACTCTGACGAAAGGCCTTCAGGCCAGTTGCCATCATACATCTTGGGATGTCCTGATTGACTTAGCGCATCTCGATGGCGTTCAGCCGTTCCCGGAAGGATTTTGGTGATGCCTGGGTTGATCCCGCTTCATCAGCAAAGGAGACATGACCCTCCGGAATTGCATTGGGTCGCCGTTGTTGCCTGACGGGCTGACCGCGGTGTGGTCGTGCTTTGAGCATCAGAGCTCTCGTTTTCGGATCACGCTCCAGTGGTTGGCTGCTGAGCTCGCTGCGCACCTGATTCAACAGGCGGAAGTGACCGGTGCTGCTGAATTTTCTGAGAAGCGCTGGATCCCAGCTCATTGATGAATGAATCATCCATCGATGATAAGTGTGCGGCATACCGGGCAGCATCCCAGTCCTGCCGCAGTCTTTGGGTCAGCCGTGATAACTTGACCCGAGCAATTGGAAGTCGGAACGACTACGACCTAGGCCTGTTCACTTCCTTGCCAAACCTCGCATCACCAACATGTCTTCGCTGCGTGTGGGCCAACAGGCCCCCGATTTCACTGCCACTGCAGTGGTTGACCAGGAGTTCAAGGAAATCACCCTTTCGCAGTACCGCGGTAAGTACGTGGTGCTGTTTTTCTATCCCCTCGATTTCACCTTCGTCTGCCCTACGGAGATCACGGCATTCAGTGATCGCTACGCTGACTTCTCCAGCAAAAACACTGAAGTTCTTGGTGTGTCGGTCGACAGTCAGTTCAGCCACCTCGCATGGATCCAGAGCCCGCGCAACCAGGGTGGTCTTGGTGATATCAACTACCCCCTGGTCGCAGACCTCAAGAAGGAAATCTCGACTGCCTACAACGTGCTCGATGAAGCCGAGGGAGTTGCACTTCGCGGCTTGTTTATCATCGACCCCGAAGGCGTGATCATGCACGCCACCATCAACAACCTGCCCGTTGGACGCAATGTTGATGAAACCCTGCGCGTGCTGCAGGCGTTCCAGTACGTGCAGTCCAACCCTGACGAGGTTTGCCCTGCGAACTGGACACCGGGCGAGAAGACCATGAAGCCTGATCCTGTTGGCAGCAAGGAGTTCTTCGCAGCCATCAACTGATCATCTGACAGTGGCTGATTTCACCAAGGTCCGCCTGAGGCGGGCCTTTTTTATTGGGTTTCGCGGGTTTCCAGCTGTCGGCTATCAAGTAGTTCCTTCAAGCCCGTGTCCAGATCAGCAGCCATAGCAACGCGACGTCCGTCACTGACCACGATTCTCGTCAGTGTGGGCAAGCCCCCTTGCTGAGCTTTCAAATAAATCGGTTCAACATAAAGAAGCGAATCACCCACCGGAACAACAAGCAGATTTCCTTGCACCACCTGAGATCCAGCGCGGTCCCAAAGAGCAAATTGCTGACTGATCTCTGGATTTTGATTAATCAGTGCCTGAACTTGTTCAGGCCCAAAAATAGGGACATCACTTGGAAAACGAAGCAAAATCAGTTCACCGTAATGTTCACCATCACTGCGAGCCGCAAGCCAGGCTGAAAGATTCGGACGTGCCAGCGGCGTGAGCGGTTGCAACAGCAGAAATTCAGATTGCTGACTGGGCTTTACCTGGGCTGTGATGTGATACGGGGCCACTGGAACCTGCTTTTGACCGTAAAGCTCCATCGGCACCTGCCAGACATCGTCTCCGCTGTAGAAGATGCGCGGATTGGTGACGTGATAACGAAGCAGTTGCTGCACCTGAAGCTCAAACTGTGCCTGAGGCACCATCAAATGTCGTCTGAGGCTGGGTGGCATTTCATCCAGCGATTCGAACAAGGAAGGAAACACATTGGTCCATCCTTGAATGATCGGATCCTTCGGCTCGTTGATGTAAAGGTGAACTTTTCCGTTATAGGCATCAACGACGGCCTTCACCGAGTTGCGCACATATCGAAGAGGTCGACCATCTGGAAGGGTTGCTGCATAGGGAACGGTCCTCGAGGTTGTGAAGCCCTCAACAATCCAGTACTGATGTTGACCTTTCTGATATTCACTGGGAGCATCCTCGATCGGAACCGAGACAAGATAAGGCTCACCCATCAACGTGAGAAAGGGTGCCAGTGTTCTGACCCTTTCTTTGACATCACGGCGCAGAAGCAGTCGAGATTCCTTGGTGAGAGCACCGGTATTCAGAAAACGTGGATCAGCCAGATAGGTGGCTGCAGTGACCCGTTGCCAAAGATGTTCAAGCGAGACGCCTCCTGAACCTGAGTAATGGTTGTAGGTGTTGTCATCCCCTTCTGGGTAGTCAAATTCCTCGATGCGCGTGGGGGCAACTGCGTAAGGCGAAGGTAATGCTCCGAAGTAGAGAGCAGCACGACCTATCGGCACTTCCCGTTCAACATCAGCCTTGGTGATGCCTAGTGCTTTGTTTCCTTCAATTCTCGTGGATTGACCTAGATCGCTGATGAAGTAAGCCGGCAGACCATCGGGTTCTCTTGTATTGACAGGATTGAGTGTGAAACCGAAACCATGCGTGAATACAAAATGGCGGTTTTGCCAGGTTCTGGAGCGTGCAGGAAGAGCCGCTTGATCTAATTCACGAGCAGCGATGATCACCTGTTGGTTCTCATTGCTTTTCGCATTCAGTGGATAACGATCAACGGAGGCATTCGCGAATTGGTAGTAAACCCTCAGCTGTTGCAGCTGACGGTTGGAGGCCAGCATCGGTTGACTGTCCCAGAGCCGGATGTTCTGAAGCGTGCTGGCACCTTTGATCAGATCCTCTTCCGTGATCTCCCGTGTTGGCGTGATGCCACGGGCCTTGATCGAATCCAGTTGATAAGCCCGGCGCGTTGCCGAAATTGATCGGCTCAAAAAAGGGGTTTCCAGTTGGAGTTCTCTTGGTCTGACGACCATCCACTGGACGATGGGAGCCAACAGAAGTTCCGCCAGTACGGCAGTCACGGCAAGCGTGAACATCGCCGTTCGCAACTGACGCCGATGGCGTGCAGCGAGCAGAGGCAAAGGCACACACGTCCCGGCCATCAAGACCAGCAGCAGGGCGATCCACTGACGCAGTGGAAGTCTCAGATGAACATCGAGCCAACCAGCCCCTGCAACCAGACCGCTCTGCGTCCAAAGCAACTGGTGACGCACAAGCCATGTCAGTGAAGCCAGCACCAGCAGCAGAACTGCAAGCACAGGTCTCAGCAAGGCCCGCTCCTGTGCGTTCCAGCCCGGAAACCCCCAATCACTGAGACAGGGTGAACGCGTCAATCGACTCCAGGCCGAACTGCTCAGAGTCAGAAGGATCTGTAAAAGCACAAGCTCGAGTGCCAGTGCAATCGCAGAAAAACGCCCCAGTCCGAAACTGAGGTCGGCACCAAGGAGTGGATCCGTGATTCCTGAATCAGGAATCGTGATCGCCAGGGCCCAGAGTCCCCAGCTCCTGCCAGCCACTGCACAGATGCAGAGACTTCCATAGAGGAAGGCCAGATTGATGCGACGTCTGCGGCCGAGCCCCAGTGCGATCAGCAGGATCAGCAGAATGCTGAGACTGAGCACCGACCATTCCGGTTGAAACGGAACGCTCCACCAATGGGCGAGCAGAAACGGTTGTTTCCATGCCAGCCAAGCCAGCCGAGTCGTGATGCCAAGAACGCTGAGAAGAACCGCGAGGCAGGCGATTAAGGAGAGGGAATAGACGCCTCCCCGAAGGGAGGGTGTCTCACCGCGGGGTGTGGGCACATAGGCCTGCATCCAGCGCCGTCGCCACCAGGCGTTGATCAACACAAACATCAGTGCCAGAACGGCACCAAGCAGCTGATAGGCCAGTCGCTGCTCGTAAATTCCCTGCAGCCCGAACTGAGAGAACCAGGACCATTCCACCTGGAGTCTGGCGACCATCCAGAAGGCAGGGATCACCAGCAGCAACCAGACCGCTGAGGGACGCGACAGATAGGTAAGGCCCCGTTTGAGCAGGCTCAAGCCCCGGCCGGCAACTGATCCAGGCTAGAGCTCCTGGTGGGTACGTCGAGTCCTGCCAGCTCATGGAACCGCTCGGACTGCAGCGTTTCTTCGTCGATCAGAGCCTCCACCAGTCGATCCATGAGCTGCCGCCTCGGCTTCAGCAGATCGATGGCCTGTTGCAGTGCCTCCTGGGCCAGTGCACGCACGCGACGGTCAATTTCACGGCCGGTGCTCTCCGCATAGGACTGTCGTGGGTTGACCAGATCGCGACCCAGGAAAACCTCCTGGTCCTGGCCCTCAAGCGCAACGGGGCCAAGATCCGAAAATCCGAAACGCGTCACCATTTCCCGGGCCAGCTGAGAGACCATCTGCAGATCGCCACTCGCTCCCTGCGTCACCTCCGAATCTCCGAAGACAACAATCTCCGCTGCGCGACCCCCCAGGGCCATCACAAGGCGTGCTCTGAGATAGGCACGTGTCACGAGACCGGAGTCGATGATTTCCTCGTCTGGGAAAAATCGGGTGAAACCTCCGACACCGCCGCTGCGCGGCAGCAAAGTGACCTTGTCGACGGGGTCGGCGTGGGGCGTGAGTGCTGCCACCAACGCATGGCCAATTTCGTGGTAGGCGATCAGCCGCTTTTTCGCACCGTCCTGGAGCGGGGCTGCAGTGAGCCCCATGGTGATGCGTTCCAGCGCTTCCTCCAGCTCCCTGTTCCCGAGGCAGGACGCTTCGTGACGAGCCGTGAGAATCGCGGCTTCGTTAAGGAGATTCGCTAGATCCGCGCCGGAAAAACCAGGGGTTCTGCTCGCCCAGTCAGCCAGAGAAACCTCGTCGGCAAGCGGCCGCGTTCGAGCATGCACGGCGAGAATCGACTCACGACCGCGGCGATCGGGCAGCCCCACCTGAATGCGTCTGTCGAACCGCCCTGGACGCATCAGCGCCGTATCCAGCACGTCGGGCCTGTTTGTCGCCGCCAGGAGAATCACACCGGAGTTGTCGGCAAACCCATCCATTTCGGTTAGCAGCTGATTGAGGGTCTGCTCGCGTTCATCGTTTCCACCACCGATCCCTGCTCCTCTCTGACGACCAACGGCATCGATTTCATCGATGAAAACAATGCAGGGCGCTTTTTCCTTCGCCTTGCGAAACAGATCTCTGACGCGGCTCGCTCCCACACCGACGAACAATTCAACGAATTCAGAAGCTGCGATCGAAAAGAATGGAACACCTGCCTCACCGGCGATGGCCTTCGCCAGCAGAGTTTTGCCCGTTCCAGGCGGACCGACCAACAGAACTCCGCGAGGAATCCGAGCACCAAGCTTGATGAAGGTTTCCGGCTGTTTCAGGAAGGTGACCACCTCCTGCAGTTCTTCCTTGGCTTCACCGATTCCGGCGACATCTTCAAACCGAACTGTGATGTCGTCCTGAGGGCTTGTTCTGGCCTGGGTGCGTCCGAAGCCCATCGCTTTGTTGGCCGCCTGTGCCGATCGCCGCAGCAGCAACGAGAGCCCCACAACGATCAGCACGATCAGCGCAAGATTTCCTGCGAGGCCAGCGAGGGCTTGTTCCTGACGGACATCCTTCACATTCAGGGGCGTTCCTGATGCCTCGGCAACTCTGAGGATCTGCTGATCATTCGCCAGGACTGGGACCGTGACGGTCCTGCCATCCGGATAGGTCACGATCACCTGTCGGCGAGCAGGAACCAGGACCAGTTCTTTGATGGAACCGGAGGAGATTTCCTTCAGCAGCTTGCTGTAACTCAGATCCGGTTCACTGCGAAACAGATTGAACGGATTGTTCTGTTGCTCCGCAGGCTTTGACGTGGGCGTTGAAGTTCCCGGTTCTGACTGGGTCGGCTGCTCTGGGCTCACACCGCTGATGCGTTGCACAAAGACTAGCGATTTGACGAGTGGCCTCTTCGAAGTGGATCATGGCTGTTTGGCAGCGAAACGCCCGCGATGGCCGTCCCGAAGAAGAAAACCTCGAAAAGCAAGCGCAACCAGCGGCATGCTGTCTGGAAGGCCAAGGCTGCCACTGCGGCTCAGCGCGCGCTCTCCATCGGCAAATCCGTACTGAGTGGACGTGCTCAGGGTTTCGTCTATCCAGTTGCTGAAGAGGACGAAGCCGAAAGCTGAGTCTTCTTGACATGGATCTCATGGACGCTGCGCGACTCTGTGAGATCCATGACCACCTCGGCCAGAGGCAGGTTCCGCAACCAGCCCGGTGGCAGAGCCGCCAGCACCATTCGGTTGAAGTCGGCGAGCTCTGTCTTGCGATAACCGACTCCGCTCTGCAGCTCAAGAGTCTCCAATTGCTGTTGCTTCCATCGAGCCGACAGATCGTTGCTGAGTGCTCTCAGGTGCCAGAGATCATCCAGCATGCTCCAGACCTCCTGATAAGCAGGCAATAAATTGGCGGTTCTGGATCGCCAGTTCAGTTCGTCAGAGGACAGGGATTCAAGGATCTCGTTTTCAACAGAAGGCCAAGGAGTTGCTCCCAGAAACCAGCCTTCGATCAACACGATCTGTGGTTGCGAGGTCGTGCTGCCGACGCGATCACCACGACCGTTCCGGAGCGATTTGTCAAAGCGTGGTGCCGTGATCTGCCCGCTCTGCCCCCAGTCACGGAGCGACTGCAGCAGTCCAGAGATGTCATGACTGCCAGGGATGGCCCGAGGAACTGCCCAGGGATTGCCCTTCATGCTGTGGTCCAGCTGTTCCGCAGGCCAGTAGAAGTCATCGATTGACAGATGCTCCACAGGCCAGCCCAGTTGCTCAGAGGCGGATTTCACCCAGCTGCAGAGTGTTGATTTTCCGCAGCCAGGCAAAGCGCTCACACCGAGGAGAGCACGCTCACCGTGATTCAGGGCCAACTCCACACGACTCAGCAACGGCAGACCCACGAAGGCAATCCAGTCATCACTGACCGGGACCTGCCACTGATGTCTGGCCAGCTCCAGCCCGTTCACACAATCCCATCGATTCCACCAGTCTTCTGATCTGGACCAGCCGAGGGTGTCCAGCAGAGATGGAAACCCCCTGGGCGCTTGTGCAAGCACCGCTTTGGTTCGGCGATCAGGATCCAAGCTTGAAGGCCTCCAGCACCACGGCATAAATCGTGCCGATGCGGAGATTGTCCAGAGCAAGCCAGGGCAGAGGCCAGGGGTCGGAGCGCACCTTGCTGCGTAAACGCACGATCACCTCAATGATCAGCACCATCACCAATACCGCTGCAGGACGGTTCTGACCCGATTTCTGAAACCAGTACATGGTGACGTTGCTGCCGATGATGAAGCCGAACAACAGGGCGAGCACACCGACACTGCGGCGCCTCCAGGGCCCAATAAACGCCTGGTTCATATGCACACCGATCCGGCGTTGCAACCGTTCGTAGCGAGTGGCCTGAAGCGTCATCGCAGAGGACTGGAAAGCAGCAACTGCAGGTACTCCAGCGTGATCAGACCTTGAGCACAAGGGGGACCCTTGAAGATCGACGCCGGCTGTACATCCTCGCCGAGCTGATCAACGACCGCATGGGCCTGATGCTGACAGCGCTCAAGCTCAGTGTCCCAGGGGGATGGGGTCAGCAGACAACGCAGACCGGCTGCCCTTGCAGCTTTCAATCCGGGTGTGGAATCCTCGAGAACCACAACGGCCTCAGAATTCGCTCCACTGAGATCCAGCGCCAGGAGATAGGGATCGGGATGCGGTTTGTGCTGTTGCACGTCATCAGCAGTCACCATGCCCTGAAAGACGCCGGTCAGCTCTCCAGACATGGACTGCAGCAGGGCCTGCACCGAAGACCTGCCACTGCTGGTGACGATCCACTGCTGCACATCGACGCTGTGGAGCTCCTCCAGAAGTCTTCGAACACCAGGCCTCAGAGCAACTGCTCCCGAAGCCAAAACATCGAGGTAATGCTGCTGCTTGGCGTGGCGTAGTCGTGCCAACAATTCGCTATCAACACTTTGACCCAGGCGTTCTGCGTAGTGCCGAATGCGTTGTCGACCTCCCGGGATGCTCAGCAGTTCGGCGTAGAGCTCTTCGTCCCAGTTCCAGGTCAGGCCACAGTCGGCGAATGCCCGGTTGAATGCGGGCCGATGCCCTTTCAGCTCGGTGTCAGCAAGCGTTCCATCCACATCCCAGAAAACAGCCTGCAAACAGGTCATGCCTGCGATCCGATTGGGCACCAGCTTGACCGATCGCTTTTGAAGCGCTGAGGGCCCACAATGCAGCCATCGAATCTCTTCGGCATGGCAGCGGGAGCCAGTGATCAACAGTGGCGACTTCCCCAACCGATCGAGGGTGATCCTCTGGTCTCAGTGCAACTGCCAACGCCCTTGAAGGCCGTTCTGTTCAGAAGAGGACTGCAGATTCCAGAGCAGGTGACGCGGCTTCTCGGTGATCAACCGCTGCCTCCTGCTGATCAGCATTTTCCTGAACTTGAGGCAGCACTCACACGACTGAAGCAGGCCTGCCTCAACAACGAGGCGGTGGCGATCTGCGGTGATTACGACGCTGACGGCATGACCAGCACGGCGTTGTTGATGCGCGCTCTTGAGGCCATGGGCGCCTGTCCTCAGGCGGCGATTCCCAGTCGGATGGAGGACGGCTACGGGCTGAACACCGGCATGGTGGAGTCACTCCACGCCAACGGTGTGCGCCTGCTGGTGACCGTCGATAACGGTGTTGCGGCTCACGATGCTCTCGCGAAGGCTTCCGAACTCGGGGTCGAGGTGATCCTCACCGACCACCACACGTTGCCTGCCAGTCGACCGATCGCACTGGCACTCATTCATCCGGCAACCACTCCTGAGAATTCACCTTATGGCTGTCTGGCCGGTGTTGGATTGGCCTACGTACTGGCCAGAGCCCTTGCGGCGGAGTTGAAGAACCCCCAATCAATCACCACTGCCAGAGATCTCTTCTGCATCGGCACGGTGGCTGACATGGCACCACTGACAGGTGCCAATCGAACCCTGCTCCGCGAGGGCCTGACCCATCTGCATCGCAGCAGCTGCCCTGGCGTGATGGCTCTCCAGCAACTGGCTGGCCTTGGCGATCGTCCGCTGCGTGCTGATGACATCGGCTTTCAGCTGGCACCAAGAATCAACGCAGTCGGTCGCATCGGCGAACCCTCTCTGGTTGTCGATCTGCTCACGGCCGACGACCCCAACCGCGCCTTCGAACTCGGACGTCAGTGCGATGCCCTCAATCGTCAGCGACGTGAACTCTGTGATGCGATCGAGGCTGAGGCGGTTGCTCTGCTGGAAAGTGATCCTGCACCATTGCCTCCTTTTTTGCTGCTTGCGCAGGGCCACTGGCATCACGGTGTGATCGGCATCGTTGCAGCGCGTCTTGTCGAGCGTTATCAGCGGCCTGCAGCGCTTCTGGCCAGTGATGCCGATGGGCTGATGCGCGCATCAGTTCGAGCACCCGACGGGTTTGCCGTTGATCGTGCCTTGCAGCAGTGCAGCGACCTTCTGGAACGGCATGGAGGCCATCCTGCAGCCGGAGGTTTCACCGTTCGGGTCAATGCCGTCACTGCACTTCATCAGGCCCTCAATGCGCTGGCCTCAGATTGGCTTCAGGTGCGAGGAGAGGGCTTATTGGTTGAGCCGGAAGCTCTGCTGCAGCTCGACCGGATTGATCACGAGTTCTGGGACGCCCTGCAGAAGCTCGAACCATTCGGTGCCGGTCATCCAAAGCCTCTGTTCTGGACAAGGGGTTGCCGCATCACTGATCAGCAGACGCTGCGTGGCGGACATTTGAGGCTGAAACTCGAACAGAACGGGGTCGAACGACAGGCCATTGTCTGGCGTTGGCCGGCCAACGCTGTGCTCAGTCAGACGATCGATGCAGCGTTCACCGTCACACAGAATCACTGGCGCGGAGAAACCAGATTCCAGCTGGAGATCCAGGCTTTGCGGCCCCATCATGAATCGATGGAACTGCACCGTTCTCGAGGCTCTTACCGTGTGCAGCGCATCGATGATCAGAGCCTGCGGTTAATCAATCCAGACGGTGAAGCACTGGTGAGCCGTGTCAGTCACGAGGGTGTGCTGGAGAGTGACGACACCCGCGCCACGCACCCTTACGTTGCAGCTTTATTGCAGGAGGCCTGTGTTGGCCTCGGTTTGCGCCCATGAGTCCGGATAGCCGTCACGAATCAGTCTTGATTCCTGGAACGTTGCCGTCTCAGAGTCGACTCAAAGGTATTGCCCGGCACTTCATCGGCCTCGTGCTGGTCGGTGTGCTGATCGGTCTGGCCTGTCTACCCCTGAATCTCGTGGATCGCGTTCAGGATCAGCTGTACGCCCTGATGCCGACCTCTGTAAACGGAAGCTGGACCTGGAAGGGACTGGTTATCGCCTGCATGCCTCTGGTGGTGATGCCGGTCCTGCTGCTGCTTCAAAGCGGTCCCTGGCAAGCGGGTGCCGGCTCGGGCATTCCCTCAACGATGAATGGGTTGGAGGATCCATCCCGTCTGCCGAAAGCCATGGCAGCACGCGGCACGGTTCAGCGTGGTGTGCTTTGGTCCATCGCCACGGTGGCGATGTTCCCGCTTGGCAGGGAAGGTCCGGTCGTGCAGTTCGGGGCTGCGGTGGCACGCGCCTGCCATCGCCGCTTTCGCGACTGGCTCCCTTCTCTCAATGAACGCCAGATTGTCGCCATTGGAGGTGGTGCTGGACTGGCAGGCGGTTTCAACACGCCGCTTCTCGGTGCCGTGTTCATGCTCGAGGAACTCACCGCCGAGTACTCGATTGTGACCATCTGGCCAGCGCTCGTGATCAGCGTTGCTGCAGCAGGTCTCTCCAACGTCGGCGGAGAACCGATGTTTGGACTCGGAGTGCTCAACATCGCTACGCCGGAAGCCGAGCAATTGATGATGGCTTTTCCGATTGGAATCGTCTGTGGGCTCGTTGGTGGATTGTTCAACAAAGGGTTGGTCTGGCTCACAGGCCGACTGGCTCCCGTTGTGCGTCGCAGGCCCCTCCGGACAGGTCTCTATCTCGGTGCGGGACTCACAACCCTCGCTCTCCTGAGCTGGGGCACATCCACTGCTGACGGTGAATCACTCGTTCGTCAGCTGATTGAAGAGGGAATGCCCAATGCTCTCGGAGATCAAAACGACTTGATCACCGGACTGACGAGCGTCTGGATCACGCTGGTCAGGGTGATTGGGCCGATGCTCGCACTCAGTCCGGGGGTTCCAGGCGGCCTGATTGACCCATCTCTGACTTTCGGTGCAGTCCTGGGTTACACAATCTGCGCTGTGGCAGGGATCAGTTCCCAGCTTGGGATCGGCCTGGGGCTGGCGGCAGGTCTCTCGGGCGCCACCCAATTGCCCCTTGTTTCGATTGTGTTCTCCTGGCGGCTTGCCGGAGACCAACAACTGTTTGCTGGTGTGGTGCTCGCTTCGGTGATGGCTGCCTACACCGGACGCCTCGTGTGCAGGGATCCGGTGTATCACGGCCTCAGCAAACTTCAGAGCGCACCACGGCGATAGAAGAGAATGAAGATGACAGCGGGGCCGGCCAGTGTGATCAGGGCCAGTGCCGCGAAATTGGCGATCAGGTGGAAATCGAGTCCCATGAAACGAAAGCAGATGAGCGGCATGTTGCCTTATGCAGGCTACGAGGCTTTGACCCTCCACGTACAGCCGCAAATGAACCACTGTGATGGCTTGTCACAGCCGCCACCGCTGACCGCTCGCTGTGAGGGTTTCTCGTGACGCGCACAGGTCAGCGTTGGTCCTGCTTGGAACAGTGCGGTGCCTGCTGCCGACTGGCACCGGATGAACGCCCGGAGGCGGTAGAGGCACTCGATTCCGCACAGCAACAGCAATATCTGTCAATGGTGGGTCCCGATGGGTGGTGCATCCATTTCGACAGCGGTTCAAGGCGTTGTCGCATCTATGAATCGCGTCCTGATTTCTGTCGAGTCAGCAGCCTCTGCAGCTTGTTCGACATCGACCCCGAGCAGGCGGATCCATTCGCAATCGCCTGCTGCCGGCAGCAGATCCGATCCGTCCATGGCGGTCGCAGTCGCGAACTGCGTAAGTTCGAACGTCTCATCCGCTCCACGGACCCTCTGTGATGACTGATTCCGGCACCACACAACGTCCTGGTTTCGCGACGGTCCTGCTGACGACGTTCACAACGGTTTTTCTGGCTGAGCTCGGCGATAAAACCCAGCTGGCCACGCTTCTGCTTTCTGCGCAATCAGGGCAGCCCTGGCTTGTGTTCAGTGGTGCTGCGCTGGCCTTGATCTGTTCAAGCCTGGTCGGGGTGCTGGTGGGCCGCTGGCTCTCCACGGTGATGCAACCTGAGCGGCTTGAACAGATGGCAGGCCTGCTGATGCTTGGTCTCGGACTCTGGCTTGGATCCCAGGCCTTGCAGTCACTGATCTCCGCAAACCCTGTCTGAAGGGATCCACTGACCGATCTGCCTTGAACGTCTCCACTCCATGAATCTGACCCTGCTTCTCTCCACGTTCGCCACAGTCTTCCTTGCAGAGCTCGGTGACAAGACGCAGTTGGCAACCGTGGCCATCAGTGGCACCTCCAACAGGCCCTTTGCCGTGTTCGTCGGTTCATCCTCAGCGCTTGTGCTGGCAAGCCTGATCGGTGCCATTGCGGGTGGTTCCCTCTCGAATGTTGTGCCTGCCGACTGGTTGCAGCTTCTGGCATCGCTTGGATTTCTGGGAATCGGAGTGAAGCTGCTTTGGCCGTTGCTCAGCGGAACGGAGTCTGCTGCGGCCGCTGACGAGTGATCCTGCGCAGGTGCCAGGTGCTCGTAAGATTGAGAAATCAAGGGATGACGCGGTCTTCCGCTGCACGCGCACCCGAGATGATTCCTCCCGGTCCTGAAGGCCGGTTCCCGTAAAACGCTCCGATGAAATTCACGGTCGCTGACCTGCTCGATCAGGTGCCTGATGAGGGCAACCTTGAGACCGCCAAGCTTGAAAAGATCCTCCGACTGACCAATCGTTCAGAGAAACAGTCTCTTGAGCTTGCGCTTCAAGGTCTCAAGCGACTTGGAATCCTCGATCTCGACAGCGATGGGCTCATTTGCCGAGGTGCTGCCGAGGATCTGGTTGAAGCACGTCTTCGCTGCAGCAGCAAGGGATTCTGTTTTGCGATCCGCGATGACGGTGGAGATGACATCTACATCCGTGACCACCAGCTCAATCACGCCTGGAACGGCGACCGGGTTCTGGTGAGACTGACACGCGAGGGCGGCCGTCGCCGATCACCAGAGGGAGGTGTGCAGTGCATTCTTGAACGATCCACCACAAGCCTGCTCGCTGCGGTGGAGCAACAGGATGAAAAGGTTGTTGCCGTTCCACTTGACGACCGCCTTCTGGCCACGATTGAACTCACCCCTGAGGATGCCAGCCATGCCGAAAAACCCATCGGTGAAGCTGTTGCCGAGGTGGTGCTGGATCGCTATCCGATCGCACAGTTTCCCGCACAAGGCCACGTCGCACGATCTCTGCCTCTTGACGGAGGTTCTGGAGCAGATCGTGAGTTGATGCTCACGAAGGCCAACCTTCATCAGCGTCAGACGCCGCCCCGCGCAAGTTTCAAAACTCCATCTCCCAAAAAACGCGAGGATCTCAGCGAACAGCCTGCGCTCTTGCTCAAAGGTTGGTCAGCCGTTGATGCACCAGCACTTCCGGCTGTTCACGTCATTCCGCATGAGGGGGGAACGCGTCTTTGGATTCACACCCCCGCGATCGCCGAGCGTCTGAGCCCCGGAAACAGTTACGACCACTGGCTTCTCGATCAATCGGAAAGCCTTTGTCTCGGCGGACACTGGCTGCCTCTGCTCAGCCCTTCCCTGGCCAAGGCCAGCACATTTGCAGTCGGTGACGTTCAGGACGCTGTTTCGCTTCGTCTGGATGTGGGTCCTGATGGAGAATGGCGTGACTGGGAGTTCTGCCTGAGCAGGGTTCGCCCTGTTGCGGAAGTCAAGGCCGAAGCCCTCACGGCCCTTGAATCGCGCAAGCCGAAATCCAGAGCTGTTCCTGCCGCCCTGAAGCCGATCAAGGACCAGATCGGGCAGCTGGAAACACTGCTCTTCTGTGCCAAAAGTCTTGATGAAGCTGATCGTTCGGAAGGCCGGATCGAACTGAATCTCAAGCGTGCTCAGGCTGATGATCTGGGTGACCTCAACACCATTTCGCCGGATGGGGATGGTCAGACCTGGGCAACGCCCCTGACAGTGAGTTGCCCCAATTCGATTCTCTCCGTGCTGATCCGGCATGCCCATCGTGTTTGGGAAGAACACAGTCGGCAGCTCGGTTTGCCAGCGATTCTTCTTGATGCACCACCGCCGGATGATTCCGCGCTCAATGACGTTGCCAAAGCTGCTGTGGCGCTGGAGGTGCCCCTCCAGCTGGACGAGGATGGAGGAGCTCCGACCCCTTCCGAACTGGCACTGGCGCTGGCGACGAGCGACTCAAGTCATGTGCTCAATCTGCAGTTGAGGCAGATCCTGCCGGAGAGTTTCTACCGGGTTTCTGACACCATCAAGGTTGCCAACCCCGATGGATCTGAGGCGTCACCCAGCGACTCCACCAGCGACCAGAGCGCAGCCGAAGAGGAGTGCAGCAGCGACGCCGAAACGTCTGCTGAACAACGCTTCATTCCTTGCGCGCCTTGGTGCTGCCCGACCCTGCATCAAGCCGACGTCATCAATCAGCAGGTTCTGTGTCTCCTATTGAACGAAGGGAAGGACAGGCCAACGGTGCGGCACAAAACCAAGGTGAAACTGGGTGCTAAAGGCGTTGCCACGTCCGTCAGCTGGCCTCTGTTCACGGCCTCTCAGGATCAGAAAATCCTCGACATGCTCCGTGAACGAACGATTCAGCGTTTGAACGCGCGTCGTCGCCAGGTTGATGAACTCAAACGCGATGTGCTGGCCATGACCAAGGCCCGCAGTGCAGAGCCAATGTTGGATCAACAGCAGACCGGCGTGATCAGTGGAGTTCAGAGCTACGGATTCTTTGTTGAAATTGCACCATCAATGGTTGAAGGTCTCGTGCACGTCAGTTCGTTGAATGACGATTGGTATGAGTACCGTTCACGGCAGAATCGTCTCGTTGGTCGCAGAAGCCGCCGCGTCTACCAGTTGGGTGACAGCGTTGATGTGAAAGTTCTCAAGGTCGATGTGCTCAGAAATCAGATCGATCTTGAAGTGGTTCCGACGACGGCACCTGTATCGGACGATCCCCTGCCGGTGGCTGTGAGCGAGGAATGATTCCTTATGTGATCGGCATCAGCGGAGCCTCTGCACAACAGCTGGCTGAACGCACACTGCAGTGGATGCTGCGCCGCGATCTCAGCGTGCATGTGATCCTCAGCAAGGGAGCTCACGGGGTCTGGCGTGCTGAACGATCGATTTCGGTCCCGGTGGATCCAAAACTTCAGGAGCGTTTCTGGCGGGAGCGTCTTGGCGTCAATCAGGGTCAACTGGTCTGTCACCGCTGGGACGATCAATCAGCCCTTGTGGCCAGTGGCAGCGTTCTCACCAAAGGCATGGTGGTTGTGCCCTGTTCCATGGGCACCGTTGGTCGTCTGGCAGCAGGTCTGGCGGGTGACCTGCTCGAACGCTGTGCTGATGTGCACCTGAAGGAAGCTCGCCCTCTCGTGATTGCACCGCGGGAAATGCCCTGGAACCTGCTTCATCTGCGCAACCTCACCACACTGGCGGAAGCGGGAGCCAGAATTGCACCTCCGATCCCAGCCTGGTACACCCAGCCGGAAAGCATCGACGACATGCTCGATTTTCTGGTGATGCGTCTGTTTGATTCTCTGGGCGAATCCCTCACTGATCAGAAACGTTGGCAGGGTCCTCAGACATGACGCCACTGCAACGTCTGCTGCTGATCCCCTGTCTTTCCCCGCTTTTGGTGACGCTGCTGGTTGGCGGTCTCAATCTCGGAAAGGCAGGAAGCCTTCGCATCCTCACCTGGGAGCTCCCCACACTTCCCATCGGTGTGTGGATGGCTCTCGCTGCAACAACCGGTGCCGTCCTCGGTTCTGGCGGAGTGTTGGCCGCCGGATCGCCCTCAGCTCAGCAACCCCTGCAGCGTGAGGTGCGTCGCCCCTTCACTTGGGAGGGAGAACCGCCCGAAACAGATTCTCAGCGAGCAGCCACGTCTGCCGCCACCATGCCCTGGCCCGAGAGGGATGTCCGTGATCCGGCCCCCACTGTGTCCGTGCCGTTCAGAGTGATCCGTACCGGTCGCTCCACAGGCGAGCGTGTTGTCCGGTCGGATGCGGCCGAACAATCTGGCGAGCAACCAGCTCAGACCTCGGCAACGGCCCTTGACGACTGGAATGATCCAATTCCCATGGATTGGTAAAAGCTGGTATCAAGTGCCCAGGTCTGTCTACAGTCCCGCGAGCGATCGTTGTCCGGTGAGCGAAACCCCCGACACCCCTGCCAAGTCCGAAGCGCCTGCAAAGCCACAGAAGGCTGCTGGGGCCAAGGGTTCATCGGAAAAGGACGTTCCCATTAAGACGGACAAGTCCAAAACTCCGCCAGCACCGGAACTATCTTCCACGCCCGCAGACGTTGCCAAGCCATCTGAGAAGGCAACTGACGCCAAAGCCGGTCAAGCTGACAAGGCAGTCAGTGCTCCTAAACAGGCCGCGACTGAGAAAGCCGCTCAACCCAGCAAAACTGTCGAACCCGACAAAGCGGCCAAAGCGGCGAAAGCCGACACTTCAGACAAACCGGCCAAGCCGGCAAAGCCGGCTGCGAAACCCAAACCTGAAGACAAACCCTTTGCAGCGTTTATTCAGGATGACCTGCTGCCATCTCTGACCAAAGCCCTCACTGAACGTCAGCATCCGCCAATCAGCCTCGAGCTTGTTGAAGGCGAGCGACCTGTGGTGGGAGGCAACTGCTGGATGGTTCAAGGAGAGCTCTCAGCAGGACGTCGGTTCTGGCTTTGCTTTGAATCCGATGCGATCACTTCAGGCAAAACAATTGCCCTGGCTGAATCCGGCTCAGATCCCAGCCTGCTCGAATCGTTCCTGATCGATGAGAAACGCATCAATCAGGCCCTGCTGGAATCCCGATTACTCCAACGCCTGAATGGTCAGAAGTGGTTTGGAGGCAACTGATCCAATGGGTAACAGCCACCCCCGTCTGCGTCCTGACTCCACTTACGATGGCTTGAAGACACGCTAGATCCCATGGTGCCTCCTACCGCTGTCACAGACGCGAAATCCGGGAGCTCCGGTGTTGCCGTGAAGGATCCGGTCAAGGACACGATCCTGACGCCGCGCTTCTACACGACGGATTTTGAGGCCATGGCTGACATGGATCTCCGGCCCAACGAGGCCGAGCTCGAAGCGATCTGCGAAGAGTTCCGCAAGGACTACAACCGTCATCATTTCGTGCGAAACGATGAATTTGAAGGCGCAGCCGACAAGCTTGATCCAGAAACTCGTCGAGTGTTCATCGAGTTCCTCGAACAGAGTTGCACCTCTGAATTTTCCGGTTTCCTGCTTTACAAGGAACTGAGTCGTCGCATCAAGGCACGCAACCCACTGCTGGCTGAGTGTTTCGCACATATGGCGCGGGACGAAGCCCGACATGCAGGCTTTCTCAACAAGTCAATGAGTGATTTCGGGTTGCAACTCGACCTGGGATTTCTGACAGCCAACAAGAAATACACCTTCTTCAAACCCAAATTCATTTTCTACGCCACCTACCTTTCAGAAAAGATCGGTTACTGGCGATACATTGCTATTTTCAGGCATCTCGAACAACACCCTGAGAGCAAAATCTTCCCAATTTTCAATTTCTTTGAGAATTGGTGTCAGGACGAGAATCGTCATGGAGATTTCTTCGATGCGCTGATGAAATCTCAGCCCGACACTGTTCGCGGACTGCGTGCACGACTGTGGTGTCGATTCTTCCTGTTGGCCGTCTTCGCGACGATGTACGTCCGCGACGTCGCTCGCAAGGAGTTTTATGAAGCACTTGGTCTGGATGCCCGCGAATATGACCGCATGGTGATCGACAAAACCAACGAAACTTCAGCTCGTGTATTCCCAGTCGTTCTGGACGTGAAAAATCCACGGTTCTATGAGCGCCTGGAAAACATCGTCAACAACAATGAATCTCTGGAATCGGTTGACAAGAGTTCCTCACCTGCACCGTTCAAGTTTGTGCGCAAGCTGCCTCACTGGATCGGTAATGGTATTGAGATGGCGTCTCTGTTCCTGATGTCTCCCGTTCGCAGCGAGAACTATCAGCCCAGTGTGCGCTGATGCAGACAACACTCTCGAAGTCTCAGCCTGGGTTCAATGATCTGGACCCAGGCCACCATCCCTGGCGTCAGCGTCTTGATGCCCTGCTGACGTCCGGAGTCAGTGCTGGAGCAGATCTGGTTGAAGTGTTTCTGGAACGCACGGACCATCTGGGTGTGCTTGCAGAACAAGACAAGATCACAAGCGTCAGCCCCTCCTTCGGGATGGGTGCCGGCATCCGCGTGTTCCGCGCTGGCAAGGACGGTTTTGTCAGCACCAATGACCTCAGTGATCAAGGGCTTGCAGAGGCCCTGCAGCAGGCTCTTGCCATGCTGCAGCTCAGTTCATCGACGCTTGCGACAGCAGGTGGCTTCGATGGTCTTGGTCCTCTCCGTGATTACGGCTCCTCAAAGAACAACTGGCTGAGCAGCACACCCGACATCGTCACCATCACGCAGCGTTTGCTGGAAGGCACTGACTGTCTTCAGAAACGTGGTGAATATCTGGATGTTCGACGCGGGAGTTTTGCTCGCGACTGGCAGGAAGTGTTGGTTGCAGCCAGTGATGGAACTTTTGCCAGAGATATCCGGTTGCATCAATCGAGCGGTCTGAGCGTGCTGGCTGCCGATGGTGATCACCGATCCAGCATCGCCAGGCGTTATGGCAGCACCGACCGACCTGATGATCTCTGCCGCTGGGATGTGGATGCCTCAGCAAGGGAAGTCTGTGACAGCGCAGCAAAAATGCTGAGGGCCGACTACGTCGACGGTGGTCAGATGCCAGTGGTTCTGGCCAATCGTTTCGGTGGTGTGATTTTCCATGAGGCCTGCGGACACCTTCTCGAGACCACACAGGTTGAACGTGGCTCCACTCCTTTTGCCGACAGCGTTGGCAAAAGCATCGCCCACCCTGCCGTCACCGCGATCGATGAGGGGATGAGCGGTGGTGCCTTCGGTTCGATTTCCATGGATGACGAGGGCATGGAGCCGCAGAGAACCGTTCTGATTGAAAACGGCATTCTCCAGTGCTTCCTCAGTGATCGTGCCGGTGAGATGCGAACGGGTCACGCTCGAACAGGGAGTGGCCGACGCCAGAACCATGGTTTTGCAGCGGCCAGCCGTATGCGAAACACGTACATCGACGCTGGACCCCACAGCATTGATGATCTGATCAGTTCTGTGGATCATGGCCTCTACTGCAAGTCCATGGGTGCAGGAAGCGTCGGTGCCACCGGTCAGTTCAATTTCTCTGTTGAAGAGGGCTACCTGATCAAGAACGGCCAACTTGGTCAACCCGTCAAAGGAGCCACCCTGATCGGCGATGCCAAGGAGGTCATGCCCAGGATCTCAATGTGTGCGGATGATCTGGAGCTCGCTGCCGGCTACTGCGGATCGGTGAGCGGAAGCGTGTTTGTGACCGTCGGTCAGCCCCACGTGAAAGTGGATTCGATCACTGTGGGGGGTCGTTGATCATGGCCAACACACCACTCAACGTCAGCTCACTTCAGGATCGGCTCCAGTCACTCGCTGGACGCGAAGGAATCACACAGTGGGATCTCGGAGCCAGCCGCAGCAGCAGTGCCTCTGTGCAGGTTGATCGCGGAGAAGCCAAGCAACTGAAGGCGGCTCAACGCAGTTCAATCACTGTTCGGGTCTGGAATCAACAGGGATTGGTTGGCATCACCAGCACATCCGATCTCTCTGATTCAGGTTTGGAGAAAGCCTTGATGGGTGCTCATCAAGCGAGTGTCTTCGGCAATCCAGACGATGTTCCAGGTTTTTCCCCCCTTGCCACTGCACCACAACCGGATCTTCATCGACCTCTGCAGGAGGCGCAGGGGATCCAAACCCTGCTGAACGAGCTTCTTGATGCGGAACAACAACTGCTGGGCCGTCATCCGGCAATCAGCACACTTCCCTACAACGCGCTGAATGAGGGGAGCAGTGAACGCATTTACCTCAACAGCGAAGGTGCCCTGCGGCAGGCCCAACGCACTCAGGCCAGCATTTTTCTGATGGCGCGTGCCGAGGAAACCGGACGCAAACCCCGCAGCGGTGGGGCAGTGCGATTAGCTCTCGGTAGTCGAGATCTCGACCTGAAGGGATGCATCGATGAAGCAGCTGAACGCACCATCAGCCACCTGAACTATCAGCCGATCGATACCGGCCGCTACCTCGTCTGCTTCACGCCTGAGGCTTTTCTGGATCTGATCGGATCGTTCAGCAGCATGTTCAATGCCAGGGCCGTTCTTGATGGTGTGAGCCTCAGCAAAGCCGATTCAATTGGCAACCAGCTGGCTGTTCCTTTTTTCAATCTCACTGATAACGGTCTTCATCCTGCTCATGTGGGAGCGATGCCGTTTGATGGTGAAGGCACGCCCACACGGGCACTCCCTCTGATCCGTGAGGGTTGCCTTGAAAGCTTCCTGCATTCCGAGGCAACCGCTCGGCATTTCGGAGTGGATCCGACTGGTCACGCAGGAATGGGAGCCAAGGTATCCGTCGGTCCTGACTGGTTTGAGGTGAGCCGCACTCCTGCAATGAACACCGGAGCCGACCACCTTGATCACACGCTGACCACCGACACGTTCGTTCTGATTGAAAGCCTGAGCGCTCTGCATGCCGGTGTGAAGGCCAGTCAGGGAGCGTTCTCGCTTCCCTTTGATGGCTGGCTTGTCAGAGGGGGTGAGCGCATCTCCGTCGAAGCGGCAACAGTGGCCGGAGACATCCGTGACCTGTTGCGTTCGATTGTTCACCTTGAATCGGAATCCGTGGTCACCCATGAAGGTGTGAGTCCCTACGTGTGGGTGGATGGTCTGGCCATCACCGGTGAAGCCTGAAGAGTCCTTCCTGATTGATTGGTCTTGAAGATTCTGTTCTGGGGTACTCCCACCTATGCGGTGCCAACACTCGATGCACTGCATCGCGCAGGACACGAGATCGTCGGTGTTGTGACACAGCCTGATCGCCGTCGCGGTCGAGGCAAACAACTGATGCCCTCAGCGGTGAAAGCTCGGGCCCTTGAGCTTGATCTGCAGGTGTTCACACCGGAGAGAATCCGCCTGGATCACAGCTGTCAACAACACCTGGCTGATCTCGGAGCTGATCTCTCTGTGGTTGTGGCCTTCGGACAGATTCTGCCCACTGAAGTGCTGGTGCAACCACCACTTGGTTGCTGGAACGGTCACGGTTCGCTTCTGCCTCGCTGGCGAGGAGCCGGGCCCATTCAATGGTGCATTCTCGAAGGTGATGCTGAAACCGGTGTCGGCGTGATGGCCATGGAGGAGGGGTTGGATACCGGCCCCGTCCTCCTTGAGCGGACACTCGACATTGGCTTGCTCGAGAACGCGCATCAGCTGGGTGATCGACTGAGCCAACTGACAGCAGATCTGATGGTTGAAGCGATCCCCAGAATTCAAGCCGCTGGACCAGGACCGGAAGATGAGCGACATCGCAGGTTGGGAGTACGACCGCAGTCAGCGGAGTTCACCTATGCGCGGATGCTCAAAAAAACTGATTATTCAATTGACTGGTCCTGTTCCGCGCTGGCCATTCATCGCAAGGTGATGGGCCTGTTCCCAGGGGCTGTGACTCTCTGGAAGGGCAAAAGGCTCAAAATCATGATCACCGAGCCATTGATCGAGAGGCTGCGAGACCAGCTCAGCGCTGATGTCCGGGATCTGGTGGGGCGGTGGCCAACCGGTGATCATCCAGGCGGTACCGTTCTCGAAAGCAATGCCGCTGGTGTTGTCGTCAGCAGCTCGGGCTGTCCGTTGCTGATCAGAGAAGCGCAACTGGAAGGCAAAGGGCGCTGCAGTGGCCAGGCTCTTGCTCAGCAATTGCAGGCGACCCCAGGCGACAGGCTGGGCTGACCAGCTGGTGTGACGGCCCCCTGGTCAGCGACTGCGTTGACGCGGCCCCGTGGATCCTCCCTTGCGACGTGAGCGGTGTGGGCTACGGCGTTTGCCGCCGCTGAGGTCCAAGGGAGGTGCCTTCAGGACCGTCGGCTCGAATCCCCTCACATTTTCCTTGCGCAGGGCTTCCCCGGTCAGTCGCTCGATCGCTTGAAGCAACAGCGATTCCTCCGCGGCAACAAGCGAGATGGCATGGCCGGTTTCTCCGGCACGACCGGTACGACCGATGCGGTGGACATAATCCTCCGCGACATTGGGAAGATCCAGATTGACAACATGCGGCAACTGCTGGATATCGATTCCTCGCGCGGCAATGTCAGTCGCCACAAGAACTCTCACACTGCCCTGTTTGAAGCCCTGCAATGCACGAGTTCTTGCTCCCTGGCTCTTGTTGCCGTGAATCGCTGCTGCTTCGAGGCCTTCCTTGCTGAGTCTCTCCGCCACTCGGTTGGCACCGTGCTTTGTTCGCGAAAACACCAACACCTGACGCCAGTTCCCAGTTCTGATGAGGTGACTGAGAAGTTCAGACTTGCGTTTCATGTCGCAGGGATGAACCACCTGCTCCACTGAACGCGCTGTCTGGTTTTCAGGTGTGACCTGGATCTGAAGAGGTTGATGCAACAAACCGGTCGCCAGCTTGCGAATCGGTGGACTGAACGTGGCAGAGAAAAGCAGGGTCTGCCGCTGCTCCGGCATGAGGCGAATCAATCGGCGGATGTCATGGATGAATCCCATATCAAGCATCCGATCCGCCTCATCCAGCACGAGGCATTCCAACTGTTCGAATCGCAGAACCCCCTGCTGGTGCAGATCGAGCAGACGGCCTGGTGTGGCCACGAGCAGATCCACACCCCTCTGCAGTCGTTCAATCTGCGGATTGATCTTCACCCCGCCGAACACCACATCACTTCGCAGGGGAAGGTGACGGCCGTAGGCACGCACATTGTCATGCACCTGAGCAGCAAGCTCACGGGTCGGTGTCAACACCAAGGCCCTGACCTGTCTCCGTGCGCACCGTCTGCCATGGCTGAGACGCTCAAGCATCGGCAGAGTGAACCCGGCTGTTTTTCCAGTGCCGGTCTGCGCAGCTGCCATGACATCCCGGCCACGGATCACTGCTGGAATGGCCTGTTCCTGAATCGGCGAAGGGTGACGGTACCCCTTGTCCCTCAGCGCTTTGAGAAGAGGTTCCCCCAGCCCAAGGTCATCGAAGCTGACCTGATGATTGATCGTGACAGTGGACTCGCCGATCGTGGAGATCTCGAATCTTTCAGCCTAGAAGGCAGCCAACTTGAGCCCTGACCAAGAACCCCATCTCAACCGGGATGATCAGGTGATCTTCCAGACGGCATCCTCAGGAATATCTGGAGCAGCGTGAGGATCGGATGGTTCCTGCTGGGTCACACGCCAGGAGGGGACTCTGGTGTCGCGGTAGTTGCCATGCTGGATCAGGATCCCATCCTGGTCATCCTTGGTGGCATAAAACCCCCCTTCCCAGCGGGATTTCTGATTCAGACCGCCACGAAACCAGACCCAGCAGCGTTCACGTTTCATCGATGTCATGACGACCGGTGGATGCAACGCTCGCACGGACCTTCAGGAATCACAGCGCAGCGCATCAGAGGACTGCGCGCATTGAAACGACAGGTCGGGTCACCAATCACCCACCCATGCTGAAACCAACGCGCATCGGAGGGTCGCTTCTGAGTTTTCACCATCAGCACGACCGAACTCAGCTGATAACGACCGGAGTGGAGGCGGTAACGATGGCGACACTGCAACACCAGAAAACTGTTGCTGTCATGAACAAACCAGCGTCCAGGTGAAGGAGGCTCGTCCAATTCGCAGCGGTCCAGCAGATGCTCACTGCCTGACTGGCGGATCTCCACGAGCACGAGCTCAGGACTCCTCTGCTGCAGGAGCTTCGCGCAGGGAAAATCCCCAGACCAGCAGTCCCATCACGGCCGCGAGAGTGAGGAGTTCAGATGGATGAAGCGATGGAAGAGCCATCAATACCAGCAACTTGAGACCAACGAACCCGACTGCCAGGAAACCTGCTGTTTCAAGCCTTGGATAGATCTGCAGCCAGCGGATGAACAGACCTGAGGTGAAGCGCAAGGCGACCACTCCGATCAAGGCACCCGTCAACACAAGTAGCAACTGATCACTGATGGCAACTGCAGCGGCAACACTGTCGATGGAAAAAGCGAGGTCGGTGACCGCCAGCGTGAGCACGGTTCGACTGAACCGAATCGGTACGGATGACGTTTCAGCGGATGCATCACTGGTCTGGTCATCAGCTGAATTCCAGTGTCTGAAGCAGAGCCAGAGCAGATATCCACCTGCAATCAGCTGAATCGGAGGAAACGCGAGTACGTACTGCGCCATCAGAATCAAGCCAACGCGCAGGCCGAAGGCCATCACGATGCCGAGATTCAGAGCCCTGCGTTCAAGAGCTGGATCGCGTTGCTCCCGCGCGATTGCTGCCAACGCAATCGCGTTGTCAGCTGAGAGCAGCAACTCGAGAGTGACAAGAACCGGTAACAGCGGCAACAGCTCACCCAGCTGGTCGACGCCGTCTAACCAGGCAGTGAGTGAAGGCAGTGCAGCTGTATCCATTTCCGCAGCCTAGAAATGGAAGACATCGATCAGTGGAATGCGAACCCACGCACAGCTCTGCCATGTGAGTTCTGACCACTACGTGGTTCTGGTGGAGGCCTTCGAGGGAACCACACCACTCGGGAGTGCTCTCGGTGAGGGGCGCACGGCCACCGATGCCGAAGATCAGGCACTTGTTCGATTGCACTCAAGACTCGGCTCGTCCCAGCCGCTGAGGACCAAGCAAGCACCGCTGAGCGGCAAGACGGAACCCACCGCCTCAAAATCTGATCAGCCCCTCCCGGAGGAGAAGACCAAACCGGACCACGGGGAACGATCAAAACCCTCGGCGCCGGTGAGGCGCGCGGCCCCGTCGCCCCCAGCAGAGGCCTCTGCGCCAACAGAGTCAGCAACCCACTCCACAGCCGACATCTCGCCACCCCTTGAGAGCGGGTCTGATCCGCAGCCACCGAGCGAAGCTCCGACAGATCCTGAGGATTGGAGTGAAGAGTTGACCGCGATTGATCTGGAGCTCCAGAGGGTGGGATGGGATCGCGACAGCGAAAAGATTTATCTCGAGCGTGCATTCGGACATGCAAGCCGCCATCGACTGACGCGCTTCAGTGATCTGATGGCCTATCTCAAACGTCTTCGAGATCTTTCACCGGGGAGTGATCCACAGCTTGCAACGATTCCTTTGCGCCGTTCTGATCTGGTGATGCAGGGTGACGAAATTCTCGAACGCCTGCAGTGGAGCCAGCAACAGGCAAAAGACTTTCTGAATCAACATCACCAGGCCAGTTCTCGTCAACAACTCAGCGACGAACAATTGTTGGATTTCAACATGAAACTGGAGGAGCAACTAATTAATTGACTAACACCAATCACACCTGTAGACAAAACAAAGCCGTGAACGAACCTTGATTTCAGGTTGATCAGAGTTGTGTTAATTAGAGGATGCAATCGCATCGGGAATGTCAGCGCTGGGAGACTCAAAGCGACCTTCGAGAACGAACTCCAGACGCAATTTCATGAAGGTGATGAAATTGGAATCCGTGGAGACCACCGCCGCTGACGGTTGCGGCACCTGATCACGAATCGCCGTCATGGCAGGGCTGTTCAGAAATGCCGGTTGGCGAACCAGCCAGAAATCGATTTCCTTGCCTTTTTCCGCATAGTGGCGACGTCGCTCCTTGAGAACTTCCTCAAGCGGCTCCTCCTGGGTCAGAAACCGTTCGCTTGCAGCAACGAAGTAATAGGTGCTCATCAATCCTGGCTGGCGAACAAGGGCTCACG
>CAJXFG010000006.1 GCA_913052185.1 uncultured Synechococcus sp.
AGATCGTTGACGAGTCGGCCAGGCAGTTGTTCGGACTCCGTCCCGAATACGTCGCCCCGGGCGGCAACGCCTACGGCCAGAAGCAGCGTGCCCAGTGCCTGCGTGATTACAGCTGGTATCTGCGACTCGTGACCTATGGGGTTCTCGCAGGTAGCACCGAGATGATTGAACAGATCGGCCTGATCGGAGCGCGGGAGATGTACAACAGCCTCGGCGTTCCCATGCCTGGAATGGTCGATGCCATGCGGTGCATGCGCGAAGCTTCCCTGGTGCTTCTGTCCGAAGATCAGCAGAAGATCGCAGGTCCATACTTTGATTACCTGATCAAAGGAATGCAAACCAGCACCTGAGCAACTCGATCGTCAGTTTTCACCTCGGCCCTGACCAGGGCCTTTTTTATTGTCTCAGTAATCCGCCACAAGACTTCTGATTGGACCCAGTAAGCGTCTCGCCTGAGACTACCGAGCTTTCAAGGCGGCGACCTGCAGCGCCGACAGACAAAGACCAGGAACAATCGTTGGGAAATCAGCGGATCACCAAAAACAATCTCTCTGGTCTTGCCTGAGTCGCTAACCGGGTCTTGCCAGGCGTCGCGCCTGAGACATCTTCGATACCAATTTGTTCTGCTTTGAAGCCAACAACATCGGCTCACGATGCGATCGCTCGCCAGTCAACCAATCAATCCAAAAAGTCCTCGATTGACACACCTAAAGCTGCGTCACTGTGTCAACAGCAGAGACGCAAGCATGCAAAACCGCTTGCTAACTGGGTTAAAGAGCCTGCCGGGAGTCCACTGGACAGGACTCTGAATGACCTGGACATGGATTCTCGCCATCCATCCGGTCGAGGTCCCGCAAGAATTCATTGAACCGCGCAAACTTGATGCGCGACAAACCACAGGTCTGCCGCAGATAAAACGATGAAAAAAACAATTGTTGATGCAAATTGCAGTCGGCTCGACTGAATCGGCGAGAGGCCATTGCGCTGCGACTCACCGTCTTTGCCGGACCATTTGAGACGCAGTATTGGTCTTGCTACTGGATTCAGGCAAGACTAAAAAGACTTCTCTTTTTGGCGATACAGCTCCTTCAGCATCTGATAGGCCTCGTTTAAGCGGCGCATCGCATCAGTGGATCCACCTGAATCAGGATGGACTTCCACCGCTTTGCGCTTGTAGGCATCGCGAATGGAGCGCAAGGTCAGAGACTGACCGGCCTGCGTGGGAAGCTCCAGTTGTTTGAGTGCTCCATGAAGGGTCATTGTGGATTCGAGGGTTTCGAAGGATGTGACCTTGCGGCTGCGCTTGAAACGGCTCACGAAGCGACGAATCAGGGTCGGTATGCGATCGGCCACTGAGGCGCTGGCAAAAGGATCCTCAAGAACAGCAGCAGCAACAATCACCTGTTCAAATCGCGGAGACGGAACCATCCAGCTTTTGCAGTATTCAGTCATCGATTGATTCACCTGGCTCCAGGTGAATGTGCGCCCTTCTGAGCCGTCGATGTGGGGCCAGATGTCGCGTGCCATCCAGAGCATCACTGCCTCCATCACTGTGGGCCCAGGATTCGATCCATACAGGTTCAGCCAGTGATTCAGAGCCACGTCAAACCAATCGTGAATCTGTTCATCGCTGATCACCGGAATCAGAGGAATCTCGGTGTTGGGCTGAGTCCTTGGTGTGAGGCTTTCGCGAATGGCATTGCTGCGTTTGCGTACGAAGCCAGGCAGATCGATGCCTACACCAGCGGCCGCAGTGCGTTTCGGTGGCTGGGGTGATGCTGGAGGATCGTCAACAAGTCCTGTGGTGTCCAGCCCACCCGCTGCTCCCACCAAAACGATGGCTCGATCCTCGTCGTACCGGGGTTGTTGTGCAGGTTCTGAACCGTGAGAGGGGCTTGAACTGCTATCGGCTTGAGACGGACTTTGCTCATCGTTCGCCTGATCACTCTGTTCAGTCAGCGATCGTGAAGGCTCGTCTTGATCGAGATCGGGCTGAAAGATTTCCTCAAGCAGCCTGCGAAGACACTCCCCCCTTGAGCGGGTCTTCCAGTCCTTGCGAAGCTGATCGATCTGATCAACCAGCTCTTCAGGTAATTCCAGGCTGATGCGCTTGCCGCTCATAGGGCTGGTGGGTTCTGACCGTCAAGCAGGTGGATTATCGGCCCTGCAGACGACGCAGCCATTCCTGTTGAGCACGGATGGCGTCACGGTAACGCTGTTCAAGACTGGTGTTCACCCTTGAAGGCATGATCATGGCAGGAGGCATGGCATTGGTGCCGCCTCGTGGTGCAACGATCAGTGGCGGTGGTGGAGGTGCTGCGGTTCTGACTGGCTCAGGTGAGGCCTTGGTGACAGGAGCTGCAGGCTTCGCAGCAGAAACCGGTTGAGCATTGAGTGCTGGTGGGGCCACATCCGGCTTCACCTTGCGCGACTTTGCTTCGGCCTGGGCTTGGCGAGCTGATTCCAGCATTTGTTGGCGTTGACGCAACATCGCCAGTTGTGTGACGGGAACCACGCTGAGCAGATGGCCCGGTGTGGCGTCAGCTGGATAGACAACACTCACAGTGACAGGGTTGTTTGTGCCTGGTTTGAGATCGAGGTTGGCGATGGAAAGACTCTGGCCCGACCGCATACCGACATGCACTTCCCGATAGCCCTGGTCGGTTTTGATGCCAATCGAGCCGCGAAAAGCTGTGAACGGTGAGCGACCGGAAGCAACGGGGTGACTGAGAACAAGTTCATGAGCGCCTTGGCCCGAAAGATTCAGATCAATATCGAAGCGAACCCCATAGGTTCCGACATTATTCACCGCTGAATCCAACATTCGTGTGCTCAGTTGATTGACCTGGATATCACGAGTTCCGAAGTGATGCTTTCGCGTACTTGTCAAAGGAACATGCAGTGAACCCTGCGACAAATCATGCTGAATGGAGGCTTTATATTCATCACCGAGTGCAACGCCGGCAACTCGTGAAAACACTCGACCTGACTGAATTTCTCGTATGCGATTGAGATAAATTCTGCCCGGTGCAAGTCGTCCACGATCAAGAACAGCGATCAGCGCAGATTCATCCTGGGTTTCCTCAGCAGCGATCACGGCCAACTGAAATGGTCCATTGCTGCTGCCACGAAGAAGACCATTCATGATTCCACGAGCTGGCAGAACAGAGCTCACAATCACCTTGCGGCTGTTCGGTGGTATCACAATCTCCCTTGAAAGTTTGCGATCCAGTTCTCCACGAAGAATCTGAACTGCCGTCGCATCGCCGGGTCCTGTGTTCCATGGTCGCGGCCCCAGCGGCTTGACCCCCATCAGCTTGTTGGCTTGATATGGAGCCTCAAAACTGTTTTTAACAGATCCTTTCTTAAACCTCAGAGTGACGGGTGTTGAACCAGGATTGATGGCGATTGCTGCAACTGTCAGCAGACCTCTTGCTCTGCGGCCTCCTAATTTGCTGGAATCCTGCGGATAATATTTGTGGTGCATATGAACACCAAATTCACCATTAAACGTGAATGTGGCGTTCTTCAGTGGTTGATTGGTTTCTGCAGCGATTGAGCTTCCGGGTGAGGTGTTGACGAGAATCCCCGGTCCTTTGACAATCTCCGGTTGATTGGAATGCAGAACGGGAACATTGTTGAAGCTTCCGTTCAATGGTCTTGCCCGCTGACCAGCCATCAGGGGCACATAGGCCGCAACAGGACGCACAAACTCAGTCGCAAACATCCCGACCGAGACGCCGACCAAGACCAGTGCTGGGATTCGCTGCGACACTCGAGACTGGTGTTTTGTGGCCTTGGACAGGCTCAAGTTCCAAACTTAATCGCCAGAGGAAAAACCGCCAAGTCGCTTTCCAAGGCGCGGTGAACAGGCAGTTCTCGCCAGGATGGAAGCAGTGACAAACCCCGCGGATGTTTCCTCCATTTGGCTGCTCACCCTGCGCTGATGGCGACTGGCAGCGTCATCACCAGGAGCGCAAGCTGCGCATGATGCGCTTCTGGCGCGACGGGCTCGAGCGTCAGATTGCTGCAGTCACTGCTGCAATCAGCACACTCGAGCAACAGATTGAGCGTGATCAGGCCAGCTCCAGCTGACTGGTGACCTGATCACGTAACCGAGCCAGCCCACTCTTGACGCGTCGTTGAACTGTCATCGCGCTCACCCCTGATCGTTGAGCCTCCTTTCTGAGACTTTGTCCCTTGAGAACGACCTGGATCAGAGCCTTGCGTTCCTGATCGGGAAGTTGCTTCATCGCCTCAGCAAGATGCTGCCGGTCTGGCTGTAAGTCCAGGTCATTGCAGCTCTCGCTCTGCTGCGTGAGTTGATCCTCCTCGAGTGGAATGAGCCGACGTCGCTGAGAAGCTGCATTGAATCCTGCACCCATGTCCCGGCTTGTCTCCTGCACAGCGCGGGGCAGGCGGATGATGGCTGCTCTGTCGCGGAGATAGTGCAGGATCTCACCCCTGATGTGGGGCCTGGCGTAGGCGGCAAAGGGAATGTCTCTCGCGCTTTCATAGCGCTCAGCCGCCTTGAGCAGACCCAGCAGTCCCACCTGTTGAAGATCGTCTACCTCCTGTGCGCTCTTCGTCGCGTAATGCACGGCCACTGGCCCAACCAAATGCATGTGCTCTTTGACCAGCGCATTGCGTCGGGACTGTTGTCTGTTCAGGGTTTGTTTCAAGAGGAGATGGTTGACTCCCTTCAGACAGACATCACCAATCAGTTGCCTGCGTCCGTGAAACCACTGAGATCGGCAACGACCTGCCTGAGCAGCTGTTCACCACCATGGGTCTGAAGCCAGGAGAGGTCTGAACGGTCTGTCGCCAACAGATACCCGGCGAAGCCAAGGGCATTGACACTGAATCCGAGGATTTCGTCCTGACTGCGTCGGATCAGAGCCATCCAGGACTGCGTCAGGAGCAGGTTGTAGGGCACAGCAGGAGGATCGAGTGAGGCAACATCTCCGAGTCCGAGGCGTTCAGCCAGGGAGCGATAGAGCTCATGAAGACCCATCGCTTCTTCCTCTGGATCACTGGAGGCAGGGCGTTCAGCGATGACACAGCTGGTCTTCAGAGGATCGATCATCTGATCACTGCCAAGCGAGGGTGTCCGAGTGCACAGATGCTCTGTGAACCAGGGCAGACGCGGACAGATGCTCTCGTTGTGATGACGGGGCAAGAGCTGAAGGTGACGATGGGGCTGGCTTGCACCGGCCCTTGGACCACTGTTGAAAAACCACAGTCCGGTGCTGTCCCTGTCGACCTTCACCAGAGCCCGCCAGTCATCAGGATTGAGCCAGTGAATCTGAGATGCCCACTCCTGGGTGATCAGCAGCATGTGCCCACGCTCAACGGGGTACTTGTTGAGAATCAGAACGTGGTGGAGATCAATCCGTTCCACCTCCAGTTGCGGATCCCAGGGACGGAAGGGGTTGGGTTTGGGCCCTTCATGCTTGTGATGCTTGGGGAGAGCCGCATTCAGCTGCCGCAGTTCGAAGCGCTCAGCACCGGGGCCTGAAAGCGCGACGGACGTGGTGCTGAGAGGAATCAGGGCACCGCTCTTCCTGGCCTGTTCCGAGCGCTCCAGCGCTTTTGACCAGAAATGCTTACTGCCCATCGGTTTTGATCCTCGCCAGCGATGCCCCGGCGTAGTACCTGCCAAGGATCTCGTTGAATCGCAGCCCCCGCTGTGCCAGCTGCTGGGCACCATGCTGGCTCATGCTCGCACCCAGGTGTCCGTGGGCTTCATCGGAAATCTCCTGGGTCGCGGCATACAGCGACTCAACCAGACCTCCCTTGAAACTGAGCACAAGCCCGCGGGTCGCTGCAGCGGCCTTGATTGTGGAATCAGTGCTGCTGATCGTTCCGCTGTAAGCCTGCCAACGGGTGGTGTCACCAAGATTCCAGTCACGGTCGGCTGGCCTGAGCATGTGCACCAAGCCGTAGGAGCGGGCTGCCACGGCCTGGGCCTTGAGAGCTTCCCCATTCCAGTAACTGGGCATTTCTGCTCCCACCACGGAAGCCACATACCGTTCGAGATTGATCTGATTGATGGCAAGCCACCCCTGCCCCCTGTTGAGCAGATGGATGGTTCCCTCATAAGCACGTCCGTTCACAAAAACAGACCCTCCGGAGCCGCCGCAGCTCACCAGGCCCGTGGTTGTTCCTGTGATCATCCCGTTGAGCACACCCAGCTGGACGGGTGCTCCAGCCTGGCTTCTACAGGCCGCTCCACCCTGGGTGGAGACTTGCAGCAGCGGTCGCTGACTCAACAGGGCGATTCGCAGCTGTGGATCAGCGGTGGCGACTGCTGGTGGCACAGCCGGAACAGCTGTGGAACGCTGTAAACCCTCTTGATGATCAGAAAAATTGGCAGTGCTCCGCGACTGATCAGCTGAATCGAACAGAGCGCTGAGCAGAGCCTCTGCCTCCTGGGTCGCTGAATCGCTTCCGCCGGTGCTGGTTGTCCAGGCGATCAGTGAGGCGAGACCCGCACTGGCCGTGAGAATTAGCAACAGTGGTCGAACGAGACGCATACCCGCTGAGGCGGCGCTGGAATCATGCCTGAAAACAGCTTGGAAAGCTGGCAGGGTCGAGCCTTGGTGGTTGGCGGTGGAGGCATCGGCCGTGCCTTGCATGCAGAGCTTTCACAACGCCATCCATCACTGGTGGTGACTCTCGCGACGCGTCACCCACTGTCCATCAAAGAATGGCCACTGGATCTGGAATCCCCGGAAAGCCTGGCAACGCTGACCGAGCGGCTCCGTGCCGACAGTCATCCTCTGAGGCTTGTCTTCAATGCCACAGGCCGTCTGCATGGACCGTCGTTCCAGCCGGAAAAACGGCTTCAGCACGTTGAGCAGGCGGCGCTGATCGACGCCTTCGCAATCAATGCAGCTGGACCTCTGTTGCTGGCCAAGTCGATTGAACCTGCGCTCTCGAGACACTCACCCTTTCATTTCGCCAGCCTCAGTGCCAGGGTCGGCAGCATCGGCGACAACCGCAGCGGAGGCTGGTACGCCTACCGCTCGGCCAAGGCGGCTCAGAACATGATGCTGCGCTGTTTGAGCCTTGAATGGGCCCGAAGGTTGCCTCTGGCCACCGTCACTCTTCTGCACCCTGGGACGACCGACACGGCCCTTTCCAAGCCTTTCCAGAGCTTTGTACCCAAGGACAAGCTGTTCAGTCCTGAGAGAGCAGCAGGTCATCTTCTGGATGTCCTGCTGCAACAGTCACCCTCTGACACCGGCAAATTTCTGGCCTGGGATGGTCAGGACATTCCCTGGTGAGCATGCTCACGAAGGATCTCCAGGGGGATGATTTCAACGGTGCTGCTCTCGGTGGAGTCCAGCAGAACCGGCGGAGCCATTCCATCTTCGTGCGCCTGCTTCCAGCGGGGTGCACACACGCACCAGTGATCTCCAGGCTGAAGACCGGGAAATCCGAAGGCCGGCATCGGAGTGCTCAGATCGTTGCCCTGAGCCTTGCTGTAGCTGAGAAAGCTTTCAGTCATCACGCAGCAGACACTGTGACGTCCGTGATCGGCCACATCGGTTCGACAGTGGCCGTCTCTGAACCAACCGGTCATCGGCTGACAGCTGCAGACCTCTAGAGGTTTGCCAAGAACGTTCAGATCTGTTGCCTGGCCTGCGATCTCGGACGATGGTTGCGAGCTCATGACGGCATGGATTCCCCAAGGAGTCTGCCGAAGGAGTGGCACATTGCGCGACAAGGTGGTTGACGGATGCAGGGGGAGAGGCGTTAAAGGTCAATCAGTTATGCCTCCTCGATGGATTGGGAGTTCACTGAAGACGCAGCGTTCCTCGCGCTCTGCGACGCCTTCCGCGAGAGCGGCGAATCCTCAGCGATTGAGTTTCTTGCCAATGGTGAGGGGGCGTTCCACTTCCAGGACCTGTCTCAGAACGCTGCGGGTGAGGGAATCGACCTCAGCGAATCGAGCGCTCTCGAGGAATTTCAGCAGGAAGTGATCGACACAATGGAAAAGCTCTGCCAGGAATGAGCAGCAGAGCTTCAGCAGCGGCTTGGATCAACCGTAGAAGAAGTTGATTTCCTTGGTCTTCAGACCCTCCCAGCCGGCATCGATCAGGCGCTGATTGAGCGTTGCCTGGTCGAAATGTTTGGCACCTGTCCGAACCACGCGGTTGCGCATGGACTTGCGCACTCCACTGCGTTTGCGCTGCCCTTCCAGGCTCATGACCTCGCGGTAGAGGGCCAGCATCTCCTCAGGCAAAGGGGACCCATCCAGATCGATGCCTGCACTGATGGCCTGATCGATGGCGCCGGGCCCACTGAGATCCATGGTGATGTGTTGAATGACTGCAGCAGTCTGCAGCAGTCACTCCGGCTAGGCGCTGAAGTAACGGGCCTTGCTGTGCAGGGCCACCAGGGCTGTGGTGCTCTGCTCCGGATGCAGCTGATCGCCCTCGTCCATGCTCAGGCCGACACGATCCGCACCGAGCCAGAGCAGCTGCTGGCGTGAATCAGCAACGTTTGGACAGGCTGGATAGCCGAAGGAATAGCGACTGCCCCGGTAGCGCTGAGCCAGCACATCCTTCAGCGGCATGTCCTCGGAATCGCCGAATCCACATTCACGCCGCACGCGCGCATGGGTCCATTCAGCCAGCGCCTCGGCCATCTGAACCGCCAGACCATGGAAGAACAGATAATCGCTGTAGGAGTCGGCCTCAAAGAGCTTCTGAGCGAACACTGAAGCCTGTTCACCCATCGTGACGGCCTGCATGGGCAGAACATCGCTGGGCCCACCGTCAGTGAGATCTCTGTAGAAATCGGCAATGCAGTAACGGTTGCCCCCACGCTGGCGTGGCAGTGCAAAGCGGCCGAGCTCACCGGATCCATCCGGATCAAACACCACCACATCGTTGCGATCGCGTCCGCAGGGGAAGTAGCCGTAGGCAACAGCTGGCTGCAGCAGCTGTTCATCAACGGAGCGTTGAAGCCACGACTGCAGAACAGGCTCGGCCTTGGCTTGCAGATCGGCCTCATAGTCCTCACGAGACTGACCCTTGGCTTTGCGCATCTGCCACTGACCGGCAAACAGGGCCTGCCGATCGAGATAGGCCATCACTTCAGACAGCGGTATCTCAGCCTCTCCCTGCAACACTCTGGCGCCCATGAAGGAGGGCCGCACAGCCTCTTCCTCTGGAACGGCATCCGATCGTTCAGTGCTGACCGGCACAGCAACCTTCTGTTCCCCGACGGCATCGCTCGACTTGACCGACTCCGTGGTTGTCGCCTCCTCCGTTTGGGAGCCCGAATCACCACCGAGCGAAAGCCCCTCAGGCGTGCCGTTCAGAAATCCCTGTTCGTTGTCCCAGGAATCAGACTGACGCGCCTCAACGAAGGCATCCATGAAGCGCAGATCAGTGAATGCATCCCTGCCGTAAAGAACTTTGCCGTTGTAAACCTCGCTGCAGTCCTTGTTGACAAATCTGGGAGTGAGAGCAGCTCCGCCAAGAACAACAGGAACATTGATTCCAGCTTCATTGAAAGCGGCAAGATTGTCTTTCATGAATGCAGTGGACTTGACCAGAAGTCCACTCATGGCGATGCAGTCGGCCTGATGTTCCTGCTGGGCAGCAATGATTGCTCCAACGTCCTGCTTGATCCCCAGATTGATCACCTCATAACCATTGTTGGTGAGAATGATGTCAACAAGATTTTTACCGATGTCGTGAACATCTCCTTTCACAGTGGCAATCAGGAATTTGGCTTTGGCTGACCTCTCACCCCCTGTTTTCTCCATGTGAGGTTCAAGAAAAGCGACCGCCGATTTCATGGTTTCGGCTGATTGCAAGACGAAGGGAAGCTGCATCTGTCCTGAGCCGAACAGTTCACCAACAACCTTCATTCCATCAAGAAGGAAGGTGTTCACGATCTCGAGGGGTTTGTAGTTCTCAAGGCCCTCATTCAGCGCCTCCTCCAGACCGATCCGCTCACCGTCGATGATGTGCTGCTTGAGGCGCTCCTCGACGGGAAGGTCTGAAAGGGAGGGGCCGGAAGCACGTGCTTCCTTGGTGCTGACACCTTCAAACAGCGTGGTGAGCTCGGTCAGTGGGTCATAAATGCAGACATCACCGTCAAAACGTCGGGAATCCCTGATGAGATCGCGGCAAACCTGCTGATGCTCCTCTTCAATCTTGATCAGAGGCAGAATTTTCGCTGGAGAAACAATCGCAGCGTCCATTCCTGCTTCGCAGCAATCGTGCAGGAAGACGGAATTCAGTGTGATCCTGGCAGCCGGTGATAAACCGAAACTGACATTCGAGACTCCAAGCACAACATGAACACCCGGAAGTTCGCTGCGAATCCGGCGGATCGCCTCAATCGTCTCGATGCCGTTGCGACGATCTTCCTCAATGCCTGTTGAAATCGGAAGAGCGAGCGGGTCGTAAAAGATCTCACGGGCTGGAATTCCGTACTCCACGGCATCCCTGTAAGCACGTTTGGCAATGGCAAGCTTCTTCTCAGCTGTTCGCGCCATTCCCTCCTCATCAATGGTGCCGATCACCACACCCGCGCCGTAGCGGCGGGCAAGTTCAAGCACCTTGAAGAAACGCTCATCACCATCCTCATAGTTGGTGGAGTTGAGGATGCATTTACCACCGGCCACTTTCAGGCCGGCCTCCATTTTCTGCCACTCCGTTGAATCGAGCATCAGGGGCAGGTTCACATTGGTGACCACACGGGTCACCAGTTCATGCATGTCCTTTTCGCCATCACGTCCGACGTAATCGACATTGACATCGAGAACATGGGCGTTCTCCTTCACCTGACCACGGGCCAGACCGACCAGTCCATCCCAGTCCTCCTCATTCAGCAGTTCACGCACCTTCTTGGAACCGCTCGCATTCAATCTCTCGCCGATGATCAGGAAGGAGTTGTCCTGGAAATACGGCGTCGCACCGTAGAGAGAGGATGCGGCCGGCTCATAACGCAGCTGCTGACGTTCAAGATGATGCGTGCGTACCTCACGGGCCGCCGGTTTCAGTTCGTCGGAGATTTCTGAAAGCGATTGGATGTGGGCCGGTGTTGTGCCGCAGCAACCGCCGATCACCTGCACACCCAGATCCTCGACGAAGTGCATCAGCTGCATCTTCAGCTCAACAGGGGTGAGCCGGTAGTGCGCCACACCGCCGATGTTTTCTGGCAGACCAGCGTTGGGGATGCAACTCACCACGAATGGGGAATACTCGGCGAGGTACTTGATGTGCTCCTTCATCTGCTCAGGACCGGTCGCACAGTTCAGACCGAGCACATCAATCGGGAACGGTTCGAGAATCGAGACCACGGCCGCGATGTCCGAGCCCACCAACATGGTTCCAGTGGTTTCCATCGTCACCGAAACCATCAGTGGCCGTCGTTCCCCACAGGCTTCAAAGGCATCCTCAACGCCCTGAAGCGCCGCCTTGATCTGAAGCACGTCCTGGCAGGTCTCGATGATGAAGAGATCCACATTGCCGGCAATCAGACCTGCCGCCTGATCCCGGAATGAGAGGCGCAGCGTGTCGAAATCAATGTGGCCAAGGGTGGGCAACTTCGTGGTCGGACCCATCGATCCGGCGACGAAGCGTGGCTTTTCCTCAGTGCTGTATTCATCGGCCATCTCACGCGCCAGCTCGGCTGCACGTTTGTTGAGTGTGAAGGCCTGATCCTGGAGGTCATATTCCGCCAGCACCACGGAGGCGGCTCCGAACGTATCGGTCTCGATCACATCGCACCCCGCCTCAAGGAACTGTCGGTGCACGGCCTGCACCGCATCGGGGCGGGTGACCACAAGATTCTCGTTGCAGCCCTCGAGACTTTCACCGCCGAAATCATCGGCCGTCAGATCCATCTGCTGGAGCGACGTACCGGTGGCGCCGTCGAACACCAGAACCGGGCGACTGGGATCGTGGAGACGCTGCAGGAAGCGAGAGGTTTCAGCGGTGGATTTCGTCTGAACTGCCTGCATCACCACTGGATCGATGACGCCATCCTAAGAACCGCTGAGCACACAACCCCGCTTCAAAGACGCTGAATGGGGGCGGAAATGGGTTCAGCCCTCCAGCTCGATTCTTGTAACCCAGTGGGCGTAGTCCTGATCACGGCCTTCCGTGATGGCCACCAGCTTGGTGCGGAGAGCTTCCATGATCGGCCTTTGTTGGGAGAGAACCGTTGACTCGAGTTGTCGGATCGGAGTGATCTTGGCGGCTGTTCCTGTCAGAAACACCTCATCGGCGATGAACAGCTCGGTTTTGTCGACCGGTCGCTCGATCACCTCGATGCCCATGCCCCTGGCCAGTTCGATCACGCTGGCGCGTGTGATGCCCTCGAGGATGTCCTGATCAACGCCGGGGGTGATCAGCGCGCCATCGCGAACGATGAACAGATTCATCCCACTGGCCTCACTCACCTTGCCGCGGGTGTTCATCAGCAAGGCTTCGTCAAAGCCGCTGGCAACCGCCTCCGTTTTGGCAAGTGAACTGGTGATGTAGGCACCACTGATCTTGCCGCGCAGGGGCAGAGAGCGATCCTCCTGACGAGTCCAGCTGCTGATTCGACAACTCACCCCGTCCGGAGAAAGGTAATCACCCAGTTCCAGCCCATAGATCAGAAAATCGGTCTCAATGTTGTGCAGACGTGGTGCAATGCCCAGATCACTGGTGTAAACGAAGGGGCGCAGATAGATCGGCGTGGTCGGTTTGTTGGCATGAAGCATGGCCGTGAGGGCTTGCATCACGGTGTCTTCACTGAGTTCAGCCAGCAGCAGCCGAGCGCTCTGCGACAACCGACGGGCATGGCGATCAGCGCGGAACAACAGCATTCCGCCAGGTTTGTTGGGATCGGGGATGGCACGCATTCCACCGAAGGCACCGGTTCCGTAGTGCAATGCATGCGTTGCCACCGACACCTTGGCTTCCTCGAAAGGAACGCAGCGTCCCTGGAACCAGGCGTAGGGAAGGAACTGATGCATCGCTGATGGTTCGTTGACCAGATCTTCTCACCTGTCAGTTCCCGATCGGCCTGTGCTCAGGAGAATGGGGACATGCATCGCTTAAGCAGCCTTCCGGGAGCGGACACCGACGGGCCGATCTCCTATGTGGAGCAACCCACTGCACCGGTGTTGTTTCTCACCAGTGCCAGCTCGGATATTTCTGCTTTGGCAAGGGTTCTGAACACAGGAGATCAGGCCTTCTGGCACAACAGAATCCGTGCACTGCCCCTGGACGCCCTCTCCCATCCAGCGCAGATCGATCACTACCTGGCCCTCTGCACAGGGGACACCCAGCTGATCGTGATCAGGCTGCTCGGCGGGCGCGGACACTGGTCATACGGGCTTGAACAATGCTGTTCATGGCGGTTGCAACAACCCGGGCGCCAGCTGCTTGTTCTCGCCGGCACAACGGAACAGGATCGAGACCTGCACTCACTCAGCAGCCAGCCTGAGCCGTTCTGTGACGCCATGGCCCAACTGCTGCGGGAAGGAGGAGCTGACAACCTGCAGCGATGGCTCGGAGGCCTGCGGTGGATTCTCTCTACAGGGTCTGGCGAGGGTCCTGCCTCTGCTCCACCAGCTCTGACGTTCACTGCCAGCCCCGATCCTGACCCCTACGACTGGCGCCAGGACTCCGGACCGACGATCGGCGTTCTGCTGTACCGCGCCCATCGCCAATCAGCGGACATTCACTGGTGTGATGTGCTGCTGGCGTCGCTGCGCAGTCAGGGACTGGTCCCGAGAGCGCTCTGGGTGAGCAGCCTGCGTGATCCAGCTGTGCAGAAGGCGATCCAGGACCTGTATCGCCAGCAGGCCGTGGAGCTGGTGATCACGTCCACATCATTCGCTTCTGTGCAGTTCTCGGAAGCCGGTCTGGGGGCACCGCTGTGGGATGACCTGGATCGCCCTGTCCTGCAGATGCTCAGCTCAGGCCGTCCGCGTGAGCGTTGGCAGGCGTCGTTCCAGGGTCTTGATCCGATTGATCTTTCACTTCAGGTCGTGCTGCCGGAACTGGATGGCCGCATCACAACCCGCATTGGTGCGTTCCGCGAAGTGGAACATGCCGATGAGCGCTTATGCACGGCGGTGAAGCGACTGGAGCCTGATCAGACCGGCCTGAACTGGATTGCCTCCCATGCCAGGGCCTGGGTCGAACTGCGCTCCACGGCGGTCAGTCAACGGTCACTGGCTCTGGTCTTGGCGAATTACCCACTCCGGAACGGCCGTCTGGCGAACGGCGTCGGACTCGATACGCCCGCGAGCTGTCTCAACATCCTGCGCTGGCTTCGCGACGATGGGTTCGATCTCGGTGAGCAACCACTTCCTGACGACCCCGATCTGCTGATGACGCAGGTTCTTGCCGGTCGCACCAACGATCCCGAGAGTCACACCAGACCACCGCTCACCCATCTGCCGCTGGCGCAGTACCAGAACTGGTGGAACTCGCTGCCTGAAGCGGCCAGGACTCCGATCCGGCAACGCTGGGGAGATCCCCAGGATGCGATTGATCTTGAGCCCCAGGGCTTCGCCATCCATGGCTTGCGCTTCGGGCGAGTTCTGGTTCTGGTGCAGCCCAGCCGCGGCTACGACGCCGATCAACTCAGTGACCTCCATTCCCCGGATCTTCCACCTCCCCACCGCTATCTGGCCCAGTACCTCTGGCTGCGGGAGGTCCATGGCTGTCAGCTGATGCTGCATGTGGGCAAGCACGGCAGCGCGGAATGGCTGCCTGGGAAATCAGTGGGCCTGAGTGATTGCTGCGCCCCCGGGCTGGCACTGGGTGCCATTCCCCACCTGTATCCATTCATCGTCAATGATCCAGGCGAGGGGTCGCAGGCCAAACGGCGTGGCCATGCGGTGATCCTGGATCACCTCACCCCTCCCCTCGGTCGGGCAGGTCTTCACGGAGAGATGCTGTCCCTGGAGTCACTGCTTGACGAATACATCGAAGCCAGGCAACTCGGAGCATCCCGATGTGATCAGATCGAACGCCAGTTGCTCCAGCTGCTGAACGATCTGAACTGGCCATTGCTCGCCAAGCTGACAGAAGAACAGAGCTCATCGGAGACGATCGGCGCGTTGCTTGAGCAGGTTGAGACCTACCTCTGTGAGCTCAAGGAAGCTCAGATCCGCACCGGTCTGCACCGACTGGGTGATCAGCCCAAACCAAGCCAGCTGGCAGAGCTGTTGTTGGCGATTGCTCGCTCCCCTGGAGCCGATCGCCCTGGGCTGACCCAGTGGATAGGTCAGAGCCTTGGCCTGGAGTGCGATCCCTGGAAAGACGAGGACGGAAAGCTGTTGGCTGATCAGGATCGAATCATTCTCGAACGGCTGGGTTGCCATCAGCCAAGGCGACTGAGTGATGCCGTCGAATGGATCGAGGGTCAGGCCGCACAACTGCTGCAACACCTGATCAGCGATGACAGCTCAGATCGCCATCACGATCTGGGACCGCTGGAACCCTGTTTTCAGAAGCTGTTGACGTCAGACCCACTGCCTGGCCCCCTGCAGTACATCAAGGCCGACCTCTGGCCTCGCTTGCGGGACTGTGCCAACCGTGAACATCACGCCGTGCTTGCTGCGGCTGCCGGCAGGCGGATCGCCAGCGGTCCTTCCGGAGCGCCAACCCGTGGACGTGACGATGTGCTCCCGACGGGGCGTAATTTCTATTCCGTGGATCTGCGCGGTTTGCCGACGGAAGCGGCCTGGGATCTGGGGCGTCGCAGTGCGGAACAGCTCCTGGAGCTCTATGAACTCGAGGAAGGAGAACCGCTTCGTCACCTCGCCTTGTCCGTCTGGGGAACCGCCACGATGCGCAACGGCGGTGAAGACATCGCTCAGATGTTTGCCTTGCTCGGTGTCAGACCCGTCTGGGATGGGCCGACGCGGCGCATGGTGGATCTCGAGCTGATTCCCCTGTCGCTGCTGGAGCGACCTCGTGTGGATGTCACCCTGCGCATGTCGGGGTTGTTTCGGGATGCCTTTCCGCAGCTGCTGGCCTGGGTTGATCGGGCCCTGGCGATGGTGGCCGGGCTTGAAGAGTCGGATGACGACAACCCCCTGGCGGCTCTGACTCGCAGCCAGGGGCCGCAGGCGCGTCTGTTCGGATCCGCACCAGGCTCCTACGGTGCAGGCCTTCAGGCCCTGATGGACTCGGGCCAGTGGGATGAGCGTGCTGATCTTGGAGAGGCTTACCTGGCCTGGAGTTCATGGCGCTATGACGCCGAAGCGACGGGCCACAGCGACCGCGGTGGTCTCACACAGGCCCTCCGGAACGTTCAGGTTGTTCTGCACAACCAGGACAACAGGGAACATGACCTGCTTGATTCCGACGATTACTACCAGTTCCAGGGGGGCCTGGCCTCGGCGGTGAAGAGCGTCAGGGGCAGTGACCCGAAACTGTTCTTCGCCGATCACTCACGACGCGAGCGCTTGCGGATTCACCGGCTGGACCGGGAGATCGACAAGGTGGTTCGCAGCCGACTGCTCAATCCCAGGTGGATCGAGGGAATGAAAGAGCACGGATACAAAGGCGCCTTCGAAATGGGCGCGAGCCTCGATTACCTGTTCGCTTATGACGCCTGCACCGGTGCAGTGCCCGACTGGTGTTACAGCCGTATCGCGCAGAGCTGGCTGCTGACTGACGACGTCAGATCGTTCCTGCTCCAGCGCAATCCCTGGGTGATGCGTGACATGGCGGAGCGCTGTCTGGAGGCAGCAACCCGCGGTCTTTGGGAGGGAGCCGATCCCACGCTTCTCGACGAAATCCGAAGCGTGTTGCTCGAGTCGGAACGTGCCGTTGAAGGTGGCGGTTTCAACGGTTAACGCGACAACTCACTTGTTGAGATCCCGAACCATGGACAGGAAGGGATCGATGGAGCCGGGCTTGCTGCTCTTCGGAGCACCAGCAGTTGAGGGCTTCTCTTCTGCTTTGGGCTTGAGCTCCTGCTTGCGGGCCAGGGGAGCTGCATCAGGAGCGGCGACGGCATTGACGCCGGCCTGCTTGAGAGCATTTCCTTTCAGCTTCTGATCCAGCTCCGTCTGCGTCATGGTCTCGGCAAAGGTCTTCTTCACCGGCTTGGGAATGCCGTCCTGGATGACCCTGGTCACCTCTTCCTGCACCTTTGTGCCGCCAAGACCTTCGGTGCGCTTGTCGACCTTGAGGTCCATCGCATCGACCTCGGTGACCAGTTCCTTGCCACCGGGACTGTCGAGTGTGCCTGGGAACGTGCGGCGAATGGTTTTGGACTCGCGCATGTAATCGCGATCGCCCAGCGATGAGGAGTTATCGCTGTCCAGGAAAAATGCTTCCGGCTTGGCTTTCTCTGCCTTGGGCCCCTTTTGGGGCTCGTTTTGATCCGAGCTGGAATTGAGCAGACGATCGAAAAGGCCCATACCCGAGGACAGGGAAGTGCGTCGAACTTAGCGACCTTCTAGGTCCAACCCATGACTGTCTGTTCCACACGTACGCAAAAGGCCAAGGTTCTTCAAGCGACGATCGATGGCTTCACAGACCACGGGAGACCAGCTCCACCGGGGTTGCATGTCGTAGTCGTACCAGGCCTCACCTCCATCAAAACCCAGTTCTGCAGAGGCATCAATCAGATCAGCGAACCCGACTCTGTAACGGCCTGGATGGGCGAGAATCGCCAGTCCACCGGCCTCGTGAATCGCCGCACAGACGCTTTCAGCTCTGAGAGCTTCACCCACTGCTGCATCGCCGTGGTTGTACACAGCAAGTGATCGGTGCCCGGGTTGGAACCCCAGGGCAAGCACATGCACAAGGCAACCGCGCAGGATGGCACTGATTTCCATGCCGCTCCAGAGTGTCGGCACGGTCTCGCCCAGATCACGCTGGGCATTCAGCCACTCCTGCATCGGTTGGAACGACGCACTGGAATGGTGATCCGTGACAGCCAGATGACGGAGTCCCTTCTCGGAGGCCTGACGAATCAGAGCCAGAGGCTCAAGACTCCCGTCACTGCAGAGGGTATGGCAGTGAAAATTAAACCGACCTGGGCAGCTGTCGGGTCCAACCGTCTCCAGGATGGGTCTCAGCGGATGTTGATCAGCCGGCATGGGTCGCCTTGGTGGAGGCGGCCTCGTGACCAGCGCTTTCCAGCGCTGCTACTTCGGCTGCAACAGCCTCGGCACGCAGCCGGCGCCAACGGGCGTAGAACTGAATGGAGCCCGCCATGAACACCACCAGACCGACGATGAACCAGGTGGCTGCACTGGTGGGGAACTGGGTCTTGAACACGACCAGCATCACCACGATCACCAGCAACAACGTCGGCAGCTCGTTCAGAGCTCTCAGTTGTTTGCCGTTCCAGCTGAAGGTCCCGGCCTGCAGCTGGCCCATGACTCTGTAACAGAAGGCGTGATAAGCCAGCAGCGCAGCCACGAACGCGAGTTTGGCGTGCATCCAGCCCTGCTGAAGCCATGCGGGCTGTGCAATCAGCAGGCACACCGCCATCGAGACAGCGACCACCATTCCTGGTGTCGTGATGATGTTGGCGAGGCGCTTCTCCATCAGGCTGTATTGCTCCTGGAAGGGCACGCGCAGCTCCGGTTCCAGCTCTTCAGCTTCCACGTGATAGATGAACAACCTCACGAGATAGAAGAGACCCGCAAACCAAACCACCACACCAACGATGTGCAGTGTCTTGAACCAGAGATAGGCCTCAGGGGGAAGCGACATCACAAGGAAGGGTATGAAAAGACCATAAGCAGGGTTCAGGACATCGCGTCAAGGAATCCGTGAGCCCGTTGCTGATGAGCAACCAACACTTCCGGAGCCATGCGATCCAGGTTGCGGGCCATCATCGCCAGCCGGTATTGACCGCGGAAGAAGTCCTCGTGTCTCTTGATGAAACTCCAGAAAAGTCCGTCCCAGATCTCGCACCATTCAGCTTTGCGGTAATCCGACATCTTGCGGACGTAATTCGAACCGGAGAGATAGGGCTTGGTGGTGAACAACCCTCCATCTGCGAACTGACTCATGCCGTACACGTTGGGGACCATGACCCAGTCGTAGGCATCGACAAACAGCTCCATGAACCAGAGATAAACACGGTTGGGGTGAAAGCCACAGAGCAGCATCACGTTGCCCAGCAACATCAATCGCTCGATGTGATGGCAGTAGCCGGTGTCCAGTGCATGGTGAATGGCGTCATCGATCGGAGGCAGACCGGTTGTGCCCCGATAAAAGGCCTCGGGGATGGGCCTGTCATCGAAATCCCAGAAGTTGCCGTTGCGCATCTCCACCCCATGGCGCTTGTACATCGCTGCCATGAACTCCCGCCAACCGATGATCTGGCGGATGAAGCCCTCAAGGGAATTGAGCGGGACATCTCCCTCGGCAGCTCTGTTCAGCGTTTGCTCAAGAACCTGCTGGGGCGTGAGCAGGCCGATGTTGAGCATTGGGGTCAGCACGCTGTGCCACATCACCCGATGCTGGGTGCTGATGGCATCCTCATACGCCCCGAAATCCTTGAATCGAAGGTTGAGGAAGTCCTGCAGCCAGGCATTGGCCGAAGCGTGGTCGAGTGGATAGGTGAAGAGGTCCCATTGGCCGATCAGCGGCAGATTTTCCTGTTCCAGCTCCCGACGCGCCAGGCTCACCACAGCGGAACTGCTGGTTGAAGTTGGTTCCTGCGGAACAACGATTCCCTTCGGCAGCTTCTTGCGGTTGTCGGCATCGAAGCTCCAACGTCCGCCCAGCGGCGCGCCATCCTCTTCGAGCAGAACGTTCAGACGTTTGCGCTGCATCTCGTAGAACTTCGCCATCAAGGGCCTGCGACCAGAAGCGAAGTGCTCGTCGATCACCGAGTCCGGCGTTAACAGCATTGGCGTTGCTGTGATGTTGAGATGACAGCCGTTGCATTCCGCGAACCGGTGCAGACGCTTGGTCAGCAGATCGTCAACGGGGTCCGCCAGGTGAAAGTGCCTGTAGCCCATCGCAAACAGGGCATCAAGATGGCCATGGGTGTCCGACGCCTGGTGATGGCGCCGCTCCAGAACGGTGAAGCCCCGTCCACGCAGGCCGTCTGCGAAGACTGTCATGGAACATCGATGCAGCAGCAGGCGTTGGCGGTGCACCTGCATCGGCCATTGCGGATCCGTGCCGAAATAGAGCGGGTCCTCAATCAGAGCGACGGGTCGTCCTTCGCTCAGAGAGGGGTGATCTGCAAACAGCTGGTGGGGATAAACAAGCGTGAGATCCACCCTCAGGCCTCCCCGGCCAGACGACAGGCACGACGACCGATGGAGGTGGCGTAGGCCCTGTCCACTGGGCCAGACATGGGGCTGAGCTGCCCTGCTCGGCAGTTCATCACAACCTTTTCCCTGTGGCCCAGCTGATCATTGAGTTTCAGCACGAGTTGCCAGTGATTCTTGGCGCTGCGTGTGATGTCATCCGCGCAGACCGGACCGGTGCAGAGACCGGGTGAGGCCTGGACCGCCCCAGGCACGATCAGGCGGGTGATCAGCCCAAACGCCAGCGCGGCCAGTGAGAGTGCTCGGATCATGGCGTTATCGAGCCCGGGTCATGCGTTGGCCCATCCTGCTCTGCGTCCGGATCAGGGTGGAAAAAGCGATGGATGTCCTTCGCCAGCGCCAGACCGACACCGGGGGCCTGAGCGAGGGTCTCCACCGTTGCCAGCTGAATGGCGTCAATGGAGTGGAAATGGGCCAGCAGATCCTTCACCCGCTTTGGACCGACGCCTGGAATATCGGAGAGACGGGACCGTTTCATCCGCTCACCACGCTGCTGTCGATGGAAACTCACCGCAAAACGATGGGCCTCATCGCGTAAGCGACGCAGCAACGCCACACCAAGCTGATCGGGTTCACTGTCCAACGGCAGACTTTCGCCCGGGAGAAAGATCTCCTCGCGTTGTTTGGCCAGGGAGCAGACATTGAGGTCTTCCTGGAGGTCAAGTTCTCTGAGGGCTTCCATCACCGCCGAGAGCTGTCCCTTGCCACCGTCGATCATGACCACATCGGGCCAGTCGTTGAGACCATCGGTCTGAAGAGCACTCCCCCCTCTGTGACGCAGTGCTCCGACATCAACACCCTCGGCTTTGGCACGCGCCCAGCGACGGAAGCGACGACGCATGATCTCAGCCATGGCCATGAAGTCATCGCTGTGCCCGGCTCTGATGCTGCTGCTGCGGATCTTGTACTTGCGGTAGTGCTGCTTGGCGGGGAGTCCATCGATGAACACCACCTGGGAAGCCACCGCATCACTGCCCTGAATGTGGCTGATGTCATAGCCCTCGATCCGCCTCGGCGGCGTGGGAAGTTCGAGAAGCTGAGCGAGGTCCTCGGTGGCCAGAGCCTGTTGTTCCTGGCCCTGCTTGGCACGTTGGAGCTCGTAATCGGCATTGCGTTGAACCAGCTCGATCAGATCCGCTTTCTGTCGCTGCTTCGGGCAGTGAATCTGAACCTTGCGCTCGCGCTGTTCCGTTAGCCATTCCTCGAGCAGACTCTGTTGAAGGAGTGGATGCTGAACCAGCAGTTCAGGTGGGATCTCAACGGCATCCACCTGGCTGTAATGCTCTTCGATCACGCGCTGAAGAATCTGTCCGGGGGCCTGATCACAGGCATCGGCCATGTATCCGAGTCGACCGACGAGCTTGCCGGCGCGCATCTGAAACAGCTGCACAGCAGCCAGCCGTTCATCGGCAGCCATCGCAATCACATCCCGGCTCACGGATGAATCGGGGAGGCTCATCTTCTGATCTGCGGTGAGCTGATCGAGGCCTTTGAGCTGATCGCGAACCTTGGCAGCCGATTCGAAATCAAGACGTTCCGCATAGCGATCCATCTGCTGATGAAGGAGTCTTTGCAGCTCATCGCTTCGACCCTGAAACACCATCGCCACCTTGCGCAGTGTGCGGTGGTAATCCTCTGAGCTGATCTGTTCCTGACAGACGCCAGGACAACGGCCGATGCTGAAGTTGAGACAGGTGCGATCGGGGTGCAGTGGCCTCGGGCGTTGCCTGAGGGGAAACACCCGCTTCACCAGAAAGAGTGTCCGTCTGAGCAGGCCCACATCGACATAGGGCCCGTAGAAGCGATCCAGGGGACTGCGGAACCGTCGGCGCCGGGTGATGAAAATCCTCGGATAGGCCTCACTCCAGGTGATGCAGAGATAGGGGTATTTCTTGTCATCCTTCAACAGCACGTTGAAATGCGGCTGCTGGTTCTTGATCAGATTCGACTCGAGAGCGAGTGCCTCTGCCTCGCTGTCGGTGACGATGAACTCGATCTCACAGATCTGACGCACCATCAGGCGGATGCGCGGGCTCAGATCATGACGACTGCGGAAATAACTGCGCACCCTGCTTCGCAGACTCTTGGACTTGCCGACGTACAGAAGCCGATCTTCAGCGTCACGCATCAGATAGCAACCGGGTTCCGTCGGGATTTCCTTCAGCCGACGTTCCAGGCGATCCGGTTGCTCGAGCAAGGTGGGCATGCCGAGAATCTAGTGATGCCGGCGTGCATAGGATCCGGCCAGCAACCCCGAGGGTGTCGCGATGAAAGCGCTCTATCCAGGCAGCTTCGATCCTCTGACACTCGGACATCTTGACCTGATCGAGCGTGGCTCATCTCTGGTGGAGGAGCTCGTTGTGGCAGTCCTTCAGAACCCAGGGAAGTCGCCTGCCTTCTCCCTGGATCAACGGCTTCATCAGATCCGTCTCTCGACAGCCCATCTCAGCAATGTGACCGTCATCAGTTTTGACGGACTCACCGTGGAGTGCGCCAGGTCGCATGGAACGCGTCTGATCCTGCGCGGTCTGCGTGCGATGAGCGATTTTGAATACGAACTTCAGATCGCCCACACCAACCGCTCACTGGATCCGGATTTCGAAACGGTCTTTCTCAGCACCTCCGCTCACTACAGCTTTCTCAGCAGTTCCGTGGTGAAGGAGGTGGCCCGATTCGGAGGATCCGTTGACCATATGGTCCCGCCGGTGGTGGCGGAGGACCTCATGAGGTTCTTTAATTCGGCTTTCAACCACCCTCCGCGATGAGCGAGATCCGGTTCTCCGTACTCGACCAGCTCGACCAGCTCGAGGAAATCGTGCTCGAGGGAAGTCGCATTCCCTTCAGTGGCGGGAGGCTCGTCAATGAGCAGGATGCCGTCGAACTGCTGGACGCCGTCCGTGAAGCGATGCCCGCTCAGGTCGACCAGGCTGATCAGCTGCTTCAGAAGCGGGACGAATTCATCTCAACAGCCCGCACGCAGGCTGACGAGATCGTCACCAACGCCAAACAGCAACGCGAACAGATGCTGGCCCAGGCATCAGTCCGCCAGGAGGCGGAACGTCAGGTCAACGAAATGCGTGAGCAGGTGCGTCAGCAGTGCGAGCAGATGTTGCAGAGCGTGCGACAGCAGTCCGCCCAGATGGAGCAGGACATGCAGTCAAAGCACGCGCAGCTTGAACAGCAGTTCGCGTCCCGTCGACAGCAGCTGGAGCAGGAGTCCCTGCAGCGCCGGCAACAGCTTGATCAGGAAGCGAACGAACTCAAGCGGCAACTGACCGAACAGCACGAACGCAATCGCCAGCAGTCACTCCAGGAAGTCGAGCAGATTCGCGTTGAAGGGCTGCGGCTGCAGAAGGAAGCTCAGGCCGAAGCGGAGAGACTTCATCAGGATGCTCTGCAGTTCCGGCAGCAGACGCAGCAGCAGTGTGAAACGTTGATTCAGCGCAGTCGCCAGGAAGCCGCCAATGTTCAGGACGGTGCCAACCGTTATGCCGAACAGACCTTGGGTGAACTGGAGCAGCGGCTCAAGGAGATGGCTCAAGTTGTGCTGGCTGGTCGCCAGGAACTCGTGAAAATTCAGACAGCACGTCCTGAGCCATCCGAACACGAGGCAAAAGACGGCAAAACCGTGCCGATCAGCCGAGCTCGTCGCGCCGCATCACGGGTGCGACAGATGAGGGGCATGGGCTGAACCGCTGCACCGAACGCAGGATCTGCCCCATCACTGTGTTGGGGTTGAACGATCCGTTTGAAATCATGCTCACGTACCTGGGGCCATCGACGGTCTGGAGATAGCCGGAGATGCTGCGGACACCTCTGATGGTTCCGGTCTTGCCGCGGAAGCGTCCATCAAGAGTCGTTCCTCGATAGAGATTGCGCAGCGTGCCTCTGCGGCCGGCAATGGCCATCGATGCCTGGTAGTAGGACGAGAACGGATGCTGATCCATCCGCATCAACAGTGCGGCAATGGTTCTGCTGGTGACCCGGTTGTTTCTGGACAGACCACTTCCGTCAGCCACACGCAAACCACTGATCGGCAGCCCCTGTTCGACCATCCAGCGTTCTGTTGCTCTTGAGGCCGCTCTGACATCCCAGAGCCCGGAGGCCTGCCGCATCAGCACTTCCGCTGTGAAATTGTGGCTTTCAGTGTTGGCGAGACTGAGCAGTGCGTGCATGGGAGCGGAGGTCTCCTCGTGCAACACCAGGGTCTCCTGCGGCTCGACATCCAGTCTTTCCAAGAGCGGCTGACCCCTCTGGATCTGCACGGTTCCGCCACGACGCAGCGCTTCTTTCTCAAACAGTCGCTGCAGACGTGTGTAGGGATCACTCACAGCACCGCCAACAGCATTGCTGGTGAGCGCAAGACGCGTGATCGGTGCTCCATAGGCATAGCCACGATCAGCAGGGTGCCAGTCACTCGGCCACCAGTTGCTGCGCGGCTCCTCACGCACCATCAGCTTCACGGCGCCGACTGAATCGCCACGGGCACCACCCTGACGCAGGGCAGCGAGAACGAACCGCTGCAACCCGGCGATCCCCAGATCGGGATCTCCCTGGCCGTTGAGTTCCATCGACCCATCTGGCCTCTGGATCAGCCGGGTCTTCAAACGAAAATCGGGACCAAGGCGATCGAGGGCGTAGGCCGTGCTGATCAGCTTCTGATTCGAGGCAGGGATTCGCGGAACGGAGCCGTTCACATCCCCGAGCACGTCGCCATCGCTGTTGAGGACGGTGACGGACCAGACGCTCGCCTCGCCTCCGAGATTGGTTCTGAGTGCCTGAACAAGTTCAGGGCAGGCACGGCCATCCTGCAGTTGCGGCAAAGGTTGCTCGGTCTGCGGCGGCGGCGGCATGAGCAAGGGCACAGCCTGCGCTGCTGCCACAGGCCAAGCCAGCGGTGTCAGAACGAGTCCGAAGGCCAGAACGCTGTTTCTCATTGCAGGGAGACTCCGCTGACGATTCCGTTCAACCGGTAGAAGCGGCCTTCGAGCTCCACCGGAATTCCCACTTTGAGCTTGGTGCCTGCCATCACCACACCGGAGGAGGTCACTGTTGCGTCACCCCGGAGAACAAAACGGGCATCGAGCATGCCCTGGATCGTCCTGTTCGGGTCATCAGCGGTGACGACGCTGCCATCCGGGAGAACAGAGGCCAGCTGACGCCGGATGTCATCGACCCTGATCAGTTCAGCGCTACCCGCCGGCTGATTCCGGATCACCAGAGATGTGCGACCGGACTGGAGAGCATCGGCAATCAGCTGATCGGGATCAGCAGCCGGAGTGTTGCGCACATCCACCGTGACCTCCACCGGTTTGATGGCACCGGTGGCTCTGGCAACCGTGTTGCTGAGCTTCGGACTCCACAACACGCCGCCGACAGCGACCAGAGCAACAACCACCGCAGCCGTATCAACGACGGACAGCGATCGAAGACGGTCGGAGAGAGCCATGGGAATGGGATTCAGAACGCAACACTAAAAGTGATACGCCTGGCAATCAACCACGAAGATCGTCAATGAAGCGGTCCACCGCACCGAGTGTCTGACTCAATCCATCCCCTGAACCAGTCAGAGCCTCATCAATCTGTTCCTGATCCGGCCGTGCATCGAATTGCTTGACCCAGCGGTATCCGTCAGGGTCAAGACGGAACAGTTCCCATTGCTGCTGGCGTTCCTGCATCAACGCACCCTGCAGAAAGGGTTCCAGGTGAAAGGCCGACTGCCAGGTGGACATGAAACCCTTGCGCCTTTGGCGCGCCACGCTGCCGATCCCCACAGCAGCGTCCTCGAGTCGACTGTTCAGAATCACAACGGGCTCAAACCACTGGCTGCAAATCGCCTCAACCGTGTCGTAGTCGCTGGGTTGCGCTCCAACAATCAACAACAGATCCCCTCGTCCTGCCCAGGCGGGATCACGTTGCAACTGATTCAGATCGACGCAGCAGTCGGCGATTTCCGGACCATCCCGTTTGGCCAGTGCCGCTGCCCCGGCGTCCGGCCAGGCCAGCAAAAGGCTGACACCACTGTCTTTGAGAGCCTGAGTCAGACGGATGGCAGGCCCGAGCAGCCGCAGTCCCTCGAACTTCCAGGTCACTTGCCAGCGACCGCGCCGTTTCGAGCTGAGCACTTCGCCCAGAGCGGTGAAGGTCCGCTGTTCAGCTTCGGATAAATCAGCGGGAAGAACAGCGCTCACCAGGATCAGTCAGATCAATGGGGCGGAGCGTACAGCCGCTGCCGCATTAACTGCAGATTGCCTTCTCAAGACCTGTAAGGAAGCGCTCAGCGATCCCATCAAGATCGGATTCCTCGATCCAGGGCCCGAAACTGATCCGGACGCTGGATCGACGCACAACCTTGGGAAGCCCCATGGCAGTCAGAACAGGGCTGTCACTGTCTTTGCCGGACGAGCAGGCGCTACCGCTGCTGACGGCAAGTCCTGTTGCATCAAGACTGCGAACGAGATGACGCCCTGAAACAGGATGTCCGTCGTCGTCACTGACAAGCAGCGACAGATGGTGAGGCAGACGATCTTCAGGATCACCACAGACCTCAAGCCGATCGTCGATGAGCAATCGGTCGCGCAGACCATCGCGAAGAGCAGCGATCCCGTTGCCTGCACGGGAAAGCTTGATCGGTTGACGCTCGACCTGCTCCAGTGCGAAAGCCATGCCGGCAGCCAGGACAACGGATTCAGTACCGCTGCGAAGACCTCCCTCCTGACCACCCCCTGTCAGCAGTGGCTGCAGATCGGAACGCAGCGACTCCCTTGTCATCAGAAGACCGATTCCTCTGGGGCCTCCGCTCTTGTGGGCCGAAGAACTGAGGAGATCAACGGGCAATTCACTCCAGTTCGGAAGTGCCTGACTCAGCACCTGGGTGGCATCGGTGTGGATGAGGATGCCTCGCTCCCGGCAGGCTTCAGCAACCGTGAGCAGAGGTTGAATCGTGCCGACTTCACCCTGACCCCAGACGAGCGAAACGATCTTGGTGGGTGATGCCAGCAACTCCTCCAGACATTCAAGCCGGATTCTTCCGAGCTGATCCACAGGCCATTCGGTCACCTCCCAGCCTCTTCTGGCCAGCAGATGGGCTGCTCCCGACACGGCGGGGTGTTCGACCGAAGAGATCACCAGCCGACCTGGTGAACGCGATGCAGCAACCCCATGGAGTGCGAGATGAATGGATTCGGTGGCACCAGAGGTGAACACCACATCCTGGTGGTCAGCGCAGAGGTTTCCAGCGATCTGCGAGCGGGCTCTCTCCAGGGCTTCAGAGGCTTTGAGACCGAACCCATGCAGGCTGGAAGGGTTGGCCCAAGCCTCTTGCTGGAGCTCGATCATGCGTTGAAGCACCCCGGGGCGAAGAGGGGCGGTGGCGCAGGCATCGAGATAAATCACGCTGCGGTCAGGGCTGAACGTCGCGTTGAAAACGGGACTGGGTTCGCTCTTCCAACGACTCGGTCGCGATGTTGATCATGGAATCGAGTGAAGTTGAAGCAAGAAAGGCCTGCACCCTGGCCTGCGCTTCCTCTTCGGAACAGTCATCACCCGTTTCACTGGAGGCTGATTGGCTGGCAGTTGGTTCGCTGGGAGAGGTTGTCGAGGCCGGCGGGATTTGTTCGCTGATCACAGTCGAAGGCGATTCCGTCCCAACAGCCTCAGATGGCACGAGTTCGGGATTCAGTACGCCATCGAACACCGCGACAGCAGGACCGGTCATGAACACGGATGCGCCGGGTTTCTCCCAGCTGATCTGAAGAGGACCACCAGGCAGATTCACCGTTGCCTGGCGATCACTGAGACCCAGCAAAACAGCAGCGACAAGAGTTGCGCAGGCACCCGTGCCGCAGGCGAGGGTGGGACCAGCACCGCGCTCCCAGACCCTGATCTCAAGCTGCGAAGGACCATGCACCTTCAGAAAGTGAACGTTGGTCTTGGCCGGGAAAATCTCATGACGCTCGAGCGCGGCACCCCAGCGTTCAAAGGGAATGCTGCTGAGATCATCGACAGGAACAATCGCGTGAGGATTGCCCATCCCCACAGCAGCCAGTGCGAGGGTGACGCCATCCAGGTTGAGTTCACCCACTGGCAGTCCACGTGCGTCGGGGTTCAACGTGGTGGGTACCGATGCAGGCTCAAGAAAAGGAGCTCCCATGTCGACGCAGATCTGGCCATCAGCTTGAAGCTCCGGAACAATCAGGCCAGCGGGGGTTTCGATGGGCCATCGACGTCCAGGACCGTCGCCATCGCTGTCTGCAAGGAAGCGCGCAAGGCAACGAATTCCGTTGCCGCACATCTCAGCTTCGGAACCATCAGCGTTGAAAATACGCATGCGCAGTTCCGCGTCCCCCTGGGGAGGGAGCGCCAGGATCAAGCCATCACCTCCAATGCCGAAACGACGATCGCAGATCCTTTGGACCCAGTCCGGATCGGGTGAGTGAACCTCAGCGGGTAACTGTCCGGAGCGACCTTCCATCAGGATGAAGTCGTTTCCCAGGCCCTGATATTTGCTGAATGTAAGCATGCCTTTAAGGAGTCCTGAGAATCCAGTCGTACCAATGACTTTAACAAGTCGAAGTAGTCAGTGCTCGAAATAATGACTTCAACAACCTCATCCGGTAATTGAGCGGGTTTGAGATTGTCTAGAAGTTTTCATTGACTTTTGATCTTGGCGAGGAATGGATTGAGTGGTACTAGGGATAGTGATCATCCTGCGAAAAAGTTCGTGACGCAGGTCAGTTGCCAGAGAACCCGGCATTCAAACCAACGCCAGCGTTTTCAATTTTTCAATCGAAGTTTCGTTATCGATGGTCTTCAAACACAGAAAACTCCATTTTCATTGGTTCAACGCAAGAGTTAGAGCTATTGTCGTGTTTTAGGAAATCAATGAAAATTCACCTGATGCGTTACTACGCGCTGCCGTTAGGCATGCTGTTATTGGCAACAACTTCTGCCAAAACTGAGGAAATCAATCCTAAAGGAGCTTATTATTATGGAACTATTTACGGAGCTGGAAGTGCTTTATGTGAGGCAGAGAATCACGGGGCACTCGAAAAAGGATTCGCTCGCGAGTTCTTGGGTGACATGGTTGCCTCTCTTGTCAACGATCCAGAAGTCAATGATGTCGCCTCTTACATCAACGAGGCCTATCGAGAAATGAGAAAAGAGGCAGATTGCAAGGGTGTTCTATAACAGCACTATGTCACCGAAGGGGGCAGCGAATGCTCACTACAGCGACCCAGAAGAACATCAAAGAAGGTATCCAAGTCAAACACCTCTCACACGATCAGGCGTGAATGAGCTCAAGAGAGCGCCATAGGCAACTTGAAAGAGTATGGGTACTGCGGGCATTTCAAAAATCAATGAATACTAATCCCAGCTTTTCCAACGTTCCAGAAATCAAACAGCAGCGAAACTGCCAATCATCCTTGGTACTCTGTTGACAGCATCTTCAGCATTTGCATATGAGTTTCCTTTCATTAATGCCAGTTCGACCTGAATTGAAAAATATGCGTTGCCTTTGAGGAGTGATAGCTGAGGACAAGGTCGAACAGGACCCCTTGATATTTAGATTTAGCGCAGTAAACAAAGAGCTAAGACGTCCTAGAAAGCTGCACTGGTTGACCTAAGTGGAAAGTTTTTCGTCAGGGCGGAGTTCGAGATCGTGCTTCATTAGCAGAAGGACAACAACATCACCCATTGGCATTGTGAGCATCGTTCTTGAGCTTTTGGACAGATCGGCAATGAATTCTATTTCATATTAACGTCTTGATTATTTCATTTAGATGAGTACAAGTCTTTACTAAGAATCGCATTGCTAGGTAGATTAAAAAGACAAGGATTCGAAGTTCTGTATCATGCGTAATACCTGCTTAGTAGTTTTACAAGTATCTCTTGCTAATATCCGATCAAAACAATAGTCTTATGAAATCAAGGCTGGCCATCATCACTGCATTGGTAACGATCGCCACTGGATCACCAGTCAAAGCAGAAGACACACAGCTTGGTTACAGAGCCCATGTTGTTGGCGCTATGGCATCGGCAGAATGCTTTGTAAGGAATAAAGGTTTTACACAAGAACAAGTAGATGATCTAATGAAAGATTATATAAACAATAACCCACAGTTGAAACTTGCATATTCATGGGCAACAAGATCCCCCAAAGCAAAGGAAGCCTTGCAAGTCCTACGTCCTTACATGGCATCCGATTGCGATGATATTAATCTTTCAGATGAAGAGGCAGGGGAATTAATACATCCCTACTTAGAGTAGTGTTCTCACACTTTTTTGTCATTTTTCAACGAGTTTCAATAGGACAAATGGAGGCTCTACCAATGAAGAAATTATCAGTCCTTCTAGGTGCTCTGCTCCTCTCAGCATCACCT
>CAJXFG010000007.1 GCA_913052185.1 uncultured Synechococcus sp.
GAACCAGTGAAAGCAGTGGGGGACGCAACCCATGGCTGACCCTCCTGTTGATCAGATCCCTGTCGAGACTGAGGGCCAGTGCCTGCCGCAGAACGGGATTCTGGAGTGGTGGTGTGTTGCTCAGCAGGGTGATGTAACCGATCACCAGGGCAGGACCCTGCCCTTCCCGCAATTGGCCGGCGCCGGCCATGCGATTGAGTGCAAGCCGTTGATCTTCGTCGATGGCGTCTGAAAGCAGGACATCCACCTCGCCGCTGCGCATTGCCCCGAACAGGGCAGTGGAATTACTGAGATAGATCAGATCGAGGCCTGCGTTGCTGGGGGCAGGCCCCCAGTACTGCGTGAAAGGCTCCAGGCGCTGCTGAACAGCTCGGAAGCTGGCGAGTCGATAGGGACCTGTTCCAACGAAATGATCGTTCAGAAAGCGGTCTTGGTGATCCCGGTATGCCCGCGGTGACACCGGGGTCAGATTGGTGGCCGTGAGCAGATTGTCAAGGGAGCTTGAGGGGCGGCTCAGGCGCAGGCGCAATTGGTAGGGCTCAGGGGCCTCAACCGCCGTGATGCGATCACCGACCACGTAGCTGAGAGTCCCGATCTCCAGAAAACGGCGCAGGCTGAAGGCCATGGCCTCGGCATCAAAGCGTGTGCCGTCGTGGAAGAGCACGTCCTCGCGCAGCGGGATCGTGATGGTGAGGCCTCCATCGCTGATTTCCGGCAGAGCTGATGCCAGTGCTGGCATCAGCTCTCCGTTCGCTGTTCTTCTGTAAAGGGTGTCACCGAGAGCGCTGAGCAGCTGCAGAGCTCCGAAGGTGCTGGCCTGGGCAGGGTCCAGGGAGGTGATGCGTCCCGCGCTGGCCACGGTGATCCGATCACTGCTTCGTCCTGGCTGGCAGGCGCTCTGACTGATGCAGAGGGCCAGTGCTCCACACAGAGGCAGAAGCTGGTTCCAGCATCGTTTCAAGCAGGCCAAGCGTGACTGTCGGCGTTGATTGATCACGCTGCCACTGGATTCAGACGCAGCCATTCAAGGCCCCTGCGCCTCAGTCGGACCGTGAGGGTGGAGTGATCTGGTCGAGGGGAACCTCGAAAACCGGGGAACCCTGGGGCTTCAGGGGCCACTGGCGGACCCAGCAGCGGTCATGGTCGCAGTCAATGCCGATCACCTGAAACAAGCCGACATCACTGCGCAGTCTGATGCAGTCTCCCTGATGGAGCCTCATGACGGATCGGGATTCCGACTGGTTGCAGCGTTGCCCCTGAAGAACAGAGAGATCGTTCGGCATGAACGTTTTGCAGCATGAATTCGCGAATGCGAACCGAAGCTGTGATTGTTCTTACAACTCTGCCTCATCCAGGGGCCAGTTCGCTAGGGGCTGTGGATGACTGTTGATCGGTGGCTGGTCTCGGTGCGGGCTCAGAAGCAGCCGAAATGGGCGGCCAGGGAACGAACTCCTGGCAGTGACGTGATGGCCTGCAGGGCGTTCTGCATGGCCCCGTTGTCGACTTCATGGGTGATCACGACGATCTCAGCACCCTCATCGCAAGCGTCGAATTGGACGATGGATTGAATCGAGACGCCCTGTTCGCCGAAGCAGCTGCCGATCCTGCCGATGACCCCCGGGGCATCCTCGGTGTTGAAGCGCACATAGTTGCGCTGGCGGATCCGGCTGGAATCGACGAGGTGGCAGGAGCGCCAGCTACTGGCTGCAAGAAGCGGGTCGAGGCCGCCATCGCTGCTGTTGAGCTGTCGGATGCCAGCGATATTGAGGATGTCGGCGACGACAGCGGAAGCCGTTGGGCCTGACCCGGCCCCGGGGCCGTAGAACATCACCCGGCCGATTGGGTCGCCTTCCACAAGGATCGCGTTGTTGACGCCGTTCACACCGGCGAGTGGGTGGTCCTTGGGAACCAGTGTCGGCTGGACGCGCACGCCTAGCGGCAGTGATCCCAATGGATCGCCATCGGTTTCCAGACGTTCCGCAACGGCCAGCAGTTTCACGCCGTACCCCAGTTGTGTGGCGTAGTCCACATCCCGACCCTGCAGATTGCTGATGCCTGTCGTGGGTACGGCGCTGCGTTCAATTGGTCCACCAAACGCCAGGCCGGAAAGGATGGCGATCTTGTCGGCGGCGTCATGACCATCGACATCGGCAGCTGGATCCGCTTCTGCATAGCCCAGGTCCTGAGCTTCCTTGAGAACGGCGTGATAGTCAGCGCCTTCGTCGGCCATCCGACTCAGGATGTAATTGGTCGTGCCGTTAATGATGCCGCTCACCCGGTCGATCCGATTGCTGCCGAGCGATTGCTTGAGCGGTTCAATGATCGGGATGCCCCCGCCGACAGCCGCTTCGATCAGTACGTAAACACCGGCTGCTGCTGCTGCTGCTGCGATCTCCTCACCATGTCTGGCGATCACGGCCTTGTTTGCGGTCACCACTGATTTCCCGGCGGTGATGGCCCTCATGATCAGGGTGCGCGCCGGCTCGATGCCGCCGATCACCTCCACAACCACATGCACGTTCGGATCGTCCACCACCTCGTTGGGGTCGGTGGTCAGGCGGTCGCTGGGGATGGCGACGGGTCGGCTGCGCTGCAGATCGCGCACAGCCACGCGAACCAGCTCGAGGTCAGCGATCAGAGGATGGCGACCCTCCGGGCTGCTCAGGATGCTTGCCACGCCTGCGCCGACGGTGCCGAGGCCGAGCAGGCCGATGCCGATCCTTGTCGCCATGGGGCGGGTCCGTTGATTGCGCTGAATCGTCGACTTTAGGCAGCGGTCGGTCCGCAGCTCCTGTCAGGGGGCATCGTTGAGGGCACTCGCCTGTTGCTGCATCATCCGCAGGATGTTGAGAAAGCCGTTGGCTCTGGACGGTGTGAGGCTTGCCTGAAGGCCGGTGGCCGCGATGAAACCGGGGTCGACGGCCATCACCTCTGCAGGGGTGAGGTGCTCGAGGCCCTTGATCAGCAGAGCCAGCAGCCCCTTGGTGATCAGGGCATCGGAATCTCCCTGCCACTGGAGGCGACCCTCCACGAGATCCGAGGCGATGAACACCTGCGACACGCACCCTTTGACCTTGCGCTCCTCGGTCTGCAGCTCGGGAGGCATTGATGGAAGCTTTTTGGCAAGCCAGAGCACGTACTCATACCGCTTGCGCGGATCCGATGTGCTGTTCAACCGCTCGGCGAGTTGATCGAGTGCCTGGCTGCCGAAGCGAGTTGTGGAGCTGCCTGGATCAGCCATGGCTGGATCAGCGTTGCTGTCGACGGCTGCGCACCCTAACCATCACTCCGACCATGCCGACCAGGGCCGGAGCCAGGGCCCAGTTCAGACCTTCACCTGAGCCTGGGTTGATCACCACCTCGTCCAGGTTCACCCGTCCTTTCTGCAGAGGCAGCGTGAGGTAGTCGCGGTGGCCCGGTCCTCCATCCACCTGCAGATCCACGAGCCCGTCGCTGAGTTCAGGCAGTGTCACCTGCAGCCTGCCTTCCTCATCGATCCTCCCGAGTTCCTTCCCAGGTGTGCCATCAGCCTGCAGCAGTCTCACCACCGCTCCCTGCACCGGTTCGCCTGTGGAGAAGCTGCTGGTGAGCTCCAGTTGTCCATCGAGATAGCGAAGGCTGCTTTCCACGCCATGGGCTCCCGCCTGATCTGGCTGAAGGACAGCCAATCCCAGAGCGGCGGAGGCCATCAGGGCAAGACGAGACGGAAAGGTCATGGCACCCATGCTGAGCAGGCACCCATCGTGCGGGACATTTCTGCACTGAACCAGTCCTGCCTCAGACGGATCTGCATCTGTTTCGGAACCAATCTTTGACAGGAGCAGCGCCTCCTGAGCGCCTGGAGTCCAGGCGGGCTGCACATCAGCCCGATGACTGCTGCACTCCGTCCTCATTCAGCCAGCCCTGGAAGGGTCTGTCCCACGGGTCTGCAGGCAGTGGTGTCAGGCTCACGCAGGCTCCTGGGAGCACAACGAGTGCGGGAACATCACGCCAGCTCTCGCGGCAGCGAAGGCGGTCGTAGTAGCCACCGCCATAGCCCAGTCGGATGCCCATCCTGTCCACGGCGAGGGCAGGAACCAGCAGCAGAGACAGCTGGTCAGCGCTGAGGATGGTCTGATCCAAAGGCGATGGAATTCCGCAGCCATCCCTGGCAAGGGGGGCCTTTGTCCAGTGGCGATAGGTCAAGTTGCCTTGTCCATCAGCGACAGGCAGGGCTGCGGACAGCCCGAATTCGTCCATGAGATCAAGACGCAGCGCCGTCAGGTCCACTTCTCCAGGCATTGGCCAGTACAGGCCAACTGAATGACGCAGCAGGCCCTGCTGGTGGCGTCGCCTCAGTTCCTCTCTGGCCTGATCCAGGATCCTGCCTTGAAGCGTCGGTGCAGCGGTGAAGGCCTGGTGCCTTCGTGCTCTGAAAATTTTTCGCAGTGCCGGTTTGCCCGTTTCATCAACAGCCTTCATCAGGGCAACCTTCCCCAGCGACCCATCAACGGCAAGCGCAGCACCAGCCGCTCTGAATCCTTTGGCCAGATCTGATCCAGCTCGTCAGAGAGGTTGTTGATCAGTGATCGGGCCTGGTCATTGCCATCAACCTGCTGGCCGGCTCGCCTGAGCGCCGACCAGGTGCTGATAAAGCCCAGGAGGTCACTCTGCGTCCACTGCTGGGTCATGTTCAAGCCCTTGGGAATCGGCTGATCGCGGGCAGGGAAAGAGAGATCGGCATAGCAGTTGTTCACATGGCGGCGCTCCGGTGGCCAGAACGGATCCAGTCGCTCGTGATAAAGCCTGTTCAGCCAGGCCTGTAATGCTTCAGGCGCTCCCTGAATTGGTTCATAGCCCAGCCAGACCAACAGCCCTCCCGTCCGCAGCACACGCTGTACTTCCCGATTGAAGCGGTCCACATCCAGCCAGTGAATCGCTGCAGCGACGAGCACGGCATCCACGCTGCCGTTGTTCAGATCGGAGTGTTCCGCTGCTCCCTGCCGGTAGTGAATGTGTGGGTGTTGTTCCGCCGCCGCAATCTGTTCGGGGCTCAGATCGGTGGCGTCCACATGGCTGAACCAGCGGGCCAGCCCAATGGATGCCTGGCCACTGCCGCAGGCTGCATCCCAGCAGCGATGCCGTGCAGGAGCCTTCTCTGCCATCCAGGCGAAGAAAGCATCCGGATAGCGGGGCCTGCAACGTGCGTAATCAGTCGCGACTGAATCAAACCAGCCTCGATCAGGAGCTGACATCAGCTTGTTCGTGTGAAGGGTCTTGCTGGGGAACTCAGTCGAGTGCCGGTCTGCAGCGAGAGTCTCTTGCTCATTCCCTCAGCAGGGTTCAGGTGTCCTGAAAAGTGCATTCCAGGAGTGCCGCCGTCAGCAGCGTCTTCATGTCCTGCAGGTTGTTCTGCTCCACAGGATCCCCGCCTGACCAACGGTCGAGTTCATGACTCACCGCACCCAGTAGCAGCCTCAGCCCGGCGGCATTGAGGGTGAGATCGATCGTGCTTTCGGTGCGGGCCATCACAGCCCCTCAGTCACTGAGACCATTGTGATGCTCCACCCTTCCCAGGGTTGCAGGACGTCCGTTGATAGTCATTTTCCTCACTATTTCCGATGGGTTTTGAGTCAGGCTTTGACGGCAAGTGGCTCGACAGAGATTGAGCGCGGCCTACTCGATGTCTTCGGATTCATTGCTCAGTTCATTGCTGAGGCTGCTGACAACAAAATTGTGATGCGATGTTGCTGCATTGATGGGCTTGTCTGCAGGCGAGGTCTGAATTGATCGAAATCACGAGATTCTGCTGAATTTGAAATACTTTTCTTGGAGTTTGATGATGCTAATTCTCTGATTGGCTGATCAAGTCTAGTCCTGAGTGCTGGCTCACTTTGTCAAGTTTTCGGCTGTCGAGTTTTGCAATGACTATCTTCTTTTGAGTTCTCGCTCAGTGATCTGAATCAAGGGCTGAGCCTGGCGTTGGATTCAGAATGATGAGGTCATCGTTCAACAATCCCAGGTTGCCACGGTGACGCTGTGGGCACGGAGAATCAGCCGATGCCCAAGGAAAGTGTGTTGTGAACAGACTGATGCAAAATCTCCTTTCAGCCTGGATCAAAGTCTCTGGATCCCGCATCCCTCATGTCACCACTGTTTCAATGTCTGATCTGTGGGCAGTCAATTGAGCGCTCCAAGCGCTCTTACTGGAAACGTAAAGGGCATTTGCTTTGCTCCACTTGCAGGGATCGACTCGACAGCGGTGAGCAGGATCAAGATGATGGTGGCAATGATCATTCCAGCCGTCCGCGTTGATGGGATCTTCTCGGGGCGCCTGAATTCAGTCAGACGTCGATGCCGGTGTCATTTGCATGACGGCCCTGACAACATTGCTGCCAAGACCCATGGTCTGCTTTCACTAGTGTTTCTGGGAGCCAGAGGACGTCAGTGTTTTCAGCCGTTAACGCTCTTGCCTACACAGCGTTTCTAGCTTTGGTGGTTGCTCAGGCCATTCGCCTGATGCGTCGATCCTTCAAAGCAAAAGACCGAACCGGACTCAAGACGACACATCCGGAACTACTTGATGAGAATGGCAGCTTCACCAAGGAAAAGCTGCTTGTTGTTCGGTTTGACAGGCCGAAGCCTGTTCTTCCCTCCTGAATTCGAGGCTTTCAGTTGCTCCAGCTGATCAGAGCCCTTGTTCCTGTCTGGTGAAGGGACGTTGATTGCCTTGTACCTCTGCGAGACATGCAAGGCATAATGATCCAATGATCAAAGTCATCTGGCTGGTTGCAACCGTCTATTTCATGAGCCGATTGGTGAAAAAGCTCATGTCATCGATGAAGGAGATCAACAGTGAAGAAGTGGATGCAGGCGATGCTGTTGTGGATGTGGAAGCTGAGTGAGAACTCAGTCTTTTGAGGTGGTGACTGAAGTTGCCAGCACATTCGCAACGCCATTCATTGCCATGTGACCGTGCAGCGATAGCGGATGTTGAATCCAGCAGTTGAAATCTCTTGGCAAGAGGTGTCTGTGACTGTTGACCCCTGAGGAACTTTGGACATCAGTCGGTTGATGGTCACGTCTTTATCAACACCGTCCGCCGTCGCTGATTGGCTGTTGGCGTAGGCATTCATCCCCATCAGAATTGAGAGTGCATAAACAGGAACCAAAGCCTTCATGTGTCTCTCAAAGAGTTGAGATAACGCTAGCAGCCCAACACGTTAATAACTGACACAACGGTCTCTCCAACTGCGATCTGTGTCTTCTCTCGGCAATGACCCTTCTCGAGATGCTCCCCTCAAAGTCACTGCCTGGTCTTGACAGATCAACCGTGAATTCTTGATCCTTTTTGTTCGTGATTCCCAGCGACGATAGAACCAGCCATTCATTGACGAAGACCATCGTCAGCTGAGTGCATTCAGAAAACAGTCATCACAAATAGAAACTCTGGGATCACGTCACCCAGGATGATGAACGGGGTCTTGCTGTGTTCAAGTGCCGCCAGTGTCTCGAGACCCAGCTGGTCTCGATTCAGCAGAGGTTGACCGACTTGCCTTGCACGCCACCAAACCCCTCACCAGGTTGCTGTCCAGTCAGCTCTGACGCCTCACGGCGACCGTCCCGGTCCGCAGGCGGATCACAGGTCCGTCCAATTTTTGGTTTTTCTTCGGGTGCCGCTGCCACGGCTGAGGTGTTGCACTCGCCAGATTCGCCTGAGCCCGAGGCATGGTTGCCGTGTCGACTCCTGAGATTTCCCTGACGATCGAACAGCAGTTCCGCGTGGAACGTGCCTGTCGGAAAATAGATGAATGCAACGACGTGGAAGCTCTCAAGCAACTCTCGAAAGCTCTGATCGTGACCGCGGCCAGGGAACGTGCGTTCTCCAGGGTTGTGATGGATCGACTCAAGGACTGATCGCACCCACCCAGGTCTTCCCAACGGCTTGCTCACAACTGAAAGCTGATCGATCAGCTGTCGCGTTTCGTTAACGACCTTTTCGCTGCTTAACGATCTTCATCCTTTCAAGTGCCTGTCGCTTCTCGGGAGGGAGGGGTTTCGTAGTTTTTGACCACCAGCTAGCCCGACCATGCGTCAGATCAATTTCACCCTGATCTTCGTGTTCGGCTTGAGCATGGTGTTTTTCACACTTGAAAATACGGCTGCCACAACCGTTCATGTGCTGCCTGGACTCCAATACACCACGCCCCTAGCAGCTTTGCTTCTGCTTGCTGCCGGGATCGGAGCCACTTCCGCCTGGTTGTTTGCTGCATGGAGTGGGATGCTCAATAACGTCGACCGTTTCAATAAGGCCAGTGAGTTCGATGCACAGCAAGTGCGCATCCAGGAACTGGAGACCGATCTGAATCGGTATCGATCAACTGTTGAAACACAACTGGGTCTGCTCCCCTCAGCCACGCAAGAAGACGAATCTGAAGCCAGCCAATCCGTGGAGGTGTCGGGCTCAGACTGACTTGTCTCCCGGCAAACGCCGAATGCTCAGGTCACTGAGAGGCTCATCGGTTCTCGTCTTGACCGTCGACCTGTGTGCCTAAGCAAGCTGGTCTTCGGCCTCGGCCTGGATCGTGCAATCACTTCTGGGGTAGGCAACACAGAGAAGGCTGAATCCCTCCTCCATCTGCTCATCATCCAGAAAGCTCTGATCGCTTTGATCCAGAGTTCCCTCTGAAACTTTCCCTGCACACGTTGAACAGGCGCCTGCCTTGCAGGAGAAAGGCAGATCAATGCCGGCCTCCTCGGCAGCATCAAGGATGTATTGGTCGTCATCACAGGAGAAGGCTTGCTTTCCTTCGTCCGTGATCATGGTGACGGTGAACGTTGCCATTTGAGACTGGTGGGCTGCTTTGAGCTTCTGCCTCTTCAGGGCTTCGATCAACAAATTCTTCGTTTTATTTTGGGATCAAATGTATGAACCGAGATATTCGCTGAGTAGGAAGGTGCGTGCGCAAGGTGTCTGAGGCTCGGTTTTTGTATCAAGCGCCACCAATGTATCGCTGAGAATTGTTCGGCTTAATACTTAATCAGTCTTGGTTTTAACTTCGGTGAAGTGTTGCTTTACTGCCGCTCGCTTCGATTTAATTTTGGCAAAAGAAGAAAACCGCCAATGACCCGTCAGTCTGCCTCTAATCTTCGTAAGCTCAATGGACATCTTGTTCATCTTGCTTTGGAAGTTGAGGAAAAAGTAAATAATGCTCGAAAGGATTACTACCTTGAGCAGATGCTTGTCCGCTTGAACAAGCAATCCAAAATGTCTTAGAGCGTCGCTTCTTTGGGGCGTGCGTGTGAAAAGCTGGTTGTGAGAATCGACCGTACCTGGTGATCGAGAATGAATGTGTGCTAGTCAATCTTTCAGTCCTATGCTGTCGCCGAACAGTTCTTTTTAAGGATCATCTGTCCGATATCGATGGGATGACAGGTTGATGTCGAGGTCTGATCTTCATGGCGAAGCTAGATTCTTCGCTTGATTCTCGTTCCATTTGCTGGGCAGGGCGAGCACGTTCTGCTGATGGATTGAGGGGCAAGCGCTGTGTTCAGGATCAATCCCCTAGGGCTTGGTGAAGCAATGGCAAAGATCATTCACACTCGTCAATATGGTGAGCGTCTGTAACGGCGTATTGCCTCGCACGTAATCAAAGAATCAAACTATTTTTTTGTCGATCAACCATGAAGCTGCAGGGTTGGATGATCACAGCCTGGGTAGCGGGAACAATCGTTGTTGGACTAATCCTGTGGTTTCTGGTCGCCAGCTGGAGCGCCTCGACCATTACCAGTGCCATCGACACGACAGGTCGCTGCTCATTGTTTTTGTTCTCGATCGCATTCACAGCCTCGAGCCTTCACCGTTTGTGGCCATCGACCTGGACGCAGTGGACTTTAAGGAATCGACGCTGGATTGGACTGAGCTTTGCCTCTTCACACTTCATCCATCTCGCATTGATTCTCTCGATCTCGTTATTTTTTCCTGAGCCGTTCTTAAGCGATCAGTCCAAGGGGCAATGGATTTTCGGAGGCCTGGGTTACGTGTTTGTGTTCCTGATGGCAGTCACTTCAAACGACAGGTCACAGCAATGGATGGGGATGAAGAACTGGAGACGACTTCATCTCACTGGAAGCTATTGGCTCTGGACGGTTTTTCTTCTGACTTATGTCAAGCATGCCAAAGAGGGCGGGGAGTGGTTCTTTATCCCACTTCTGATCTTCACTGTGGCACTTCTTCCTGTTCGCCTTGCCAAGAACCTCCCTCGCAGGCCATCGCTTAAGTCGGCTTGATTGCAGTTTGATTTGTGGGATGGGCTTTCCAATTAATTTTTAGGTTAATCTCGATTTGATGATTCATTCTGAATTAAGTTATCCGAACAGGTTTGAGATGTATTCCGTTTGCACCCTACACCTTCTTCCCCCGGAAGTTCTGAGGAGCTGATTCTCTATCCCAGTAAAATCAAGTGGATCACCGTATTGCTAGGCAGTATTGGCCTGTTTTGGTTCTATCTGTTAATGCGAGATGGGAATCCAGACATGCATGGATTACTGCTCATTCTGGGAATGGCATCCATTGCTGGCATGGCGACCTGCCTTGTGGCCCTTTGGCCTGACAGCACTTGGCTGAAGCTCAACCCAGAAGGCATTCATTACCGCGTTCTGTTTCGTCGTTTTCACTATCGCTGGCGTGACATCAAGCGCTTTGGAATTGTCACAGTCCAAATGAGGTACAGCAAGGAAAAATTTGTGAGTTTCTGGATCGGCCCGAACGAAAAACTTGTCAGCTTCCATGATTCATTCGGGAAAAAACCAGAGCACCTCCTCGAAATCCTGGAGAACCAATGGAAGTGCTACGCCGAGCACGAGAGCTAGGGGTTGAATTGGTCGATGGCTTCCCGGGCCAGCAGATGCACCACGATCCTTGTCGTTGCGATCGATCTCTGGCGATCGTCTGATTTCCCTGGATCCATCAGAGAGAACGCGCTTTCGGACTACTGAGATCTGTTTTCTGCTGGTCTCTGAGGGGCTTGTGTCTCGTGCATCAACAGATCTGTGGCAAGCATTGTCAGCGCGATACCCATTAGAGCAAGACCAAGAGCACGGTCTTTGTCTGCCGCGTTGGATACACTCCTGGACAATTCAAGATGTTTTTGCCAGGAGAAATGCATCGACGTCAGTGATGTCAACCCTTTCTAAGCCAGTTAGAAGATCCAATGGCAGTCATTAGTCGATTCAGGCAAGGCTTTGTAATCAACACAATGTATTTGCTTGAGCATGAATCTCTCAAAACGGTTGTAATCACTACGTTTGGGATTTGCTGAGCACGAGCTTCTGGGGTAACTTCCGCTTGCCAAGCCAAAAGCTCTTATGGAACCAATTGCTTTGACTCTGGGCCAAAAATTTCAGATTGAAAAATTTTCCAGGGAAATTGATAGCTCCAAGGATGTGCAGCAGCTTCGCTCCATTGCCAAAGATCTTTTGATTGCTTGGCAGCAACAGCAGGCCGCAAGTGCTTGGGCAATCCGACAATCTCAGGGCCTGTGATGGCGCTCACCTGAACGGGGAATGGAACCTCTGCTTGACTGGCAAGGATCCTTGGATCTCACAATGTTCAAACCAGCCGGTCTTGCTCTGGCACTGGTGAGCCTCCCATTGGTTCTTTCCAGCGTTTCGCTGAAATCGCAGCATGTTTCTGATGGAGTGAATTCACAGGCGTCTGCATCTGCTCTGCAGTTGGAATGGGAGCGAATGCTGGTCGGAGAGTCCGCAGAGGCTGTTCAAGCTGCGGCACAGGGCTATTCATGGCGGGGTGAAGGTGTTCCAGATGGAGTGCCATTCTCAATTCAAGGCAAACCGGCCCCGGATGATTTCGTTGATGCGCAGTGCATTGACATCCACGGTGTGCGCGAACCATGCAAACTCAAAGTTGACCGTACTCATCAGGCGATAGCTGTTTGGACTCCTCCTGGGAGGGCTTCATCAATGCTTTCGATTTATAAGGGCTCATGCCTTGATGAGGGCTGTGTTCTCCAGAATCCCGACGCAGGATATCCGGAGAAATACAGGGGTACGACCAAGGTGGTTTCCTGGAGCGGAGAGCACGGAGGATTGCTGTTGAGACAGGATCACGGTTATGAATTTGAGGTCGTACCGACAACACCGTTGTCGTTTTAAAAGCAGACAAAAAGAAACCCCGCCAAAGGCAGGGTTTCTGAAAGTCAACCTGGAGTGTGTCCTTGTTTCCACCCAGGAGGATTTTCTCCTCACTCTTTTACTCTAGTGAGCGCTTTGGCCTTTGCAACTGGTCGTGACCACTGCTGGGAACGGCACAGGTGAAGGCTCAAAGCGGTTGACTTCTCCGCTGTGGGCTGCGTTCAGTGATGGCTTGCCCGGGTCGGGGTGCACCATCGCAAGAGGCCCATGCAGACCTGCGCTTGCTCAGTCTCTGATCACTTTGTGCAGCTCACCAACACAGTGACTCATGGCGTGGTTCTGTGAAAACTCGTCGCGTATGGATAGCCGTAGCCACTCTCAATTTCACGGACAACTTCTTCAGCTCTGTAGAGATCGCCGCAAAAATGGCAGTGTTGCTCTGAGTCGCAGACTTGATAGCCGCCATTGTTGAGCTTGGAGAGAACAGTGCCTTTAGGAGTTCTTGCAATCAGTGTTTGAGAATCCATTGAGCTGAGTCGATGACTTTTTTGTCATGGCATCGGTGAACAGGACAATGTCGTAACCATGTTTACTGTTTGACAAACTCAAGGATGGCTTGTTGAGGGTGGCTGCATTGATATGCCCTGAACTGTTCGCAGATCTGTTGCATTGATCTGACCAATCCTGCATCAGTTCATCGGGGTTCGAGAGGCATCAACAGTTCAACGGCTGATCGCACTCCAGCACCAGCCTTCTCAGCAACTCTGCTTCGCTGAGTTCTGCTCTGTTGCTTTCGTGGTTCGTCAATCAATGTGGCCGTGCTTGTTGCAGTGGTCGCCTTCAACCTTCAGCCCGCTTCCTTTCGACTGGATTGGCCAAACCACAAATCGCTCTGATCCTGGGGCATCGCGCCTGCCAGGGCAATGAGCCATTCGACTGATGCCATCAAGCCTGGTCAGGGGCGACACTGAAGCCATCAATCGGATTCGGAGGCGTTCCTTGAGTAACGACGGTCCAACCCAGCAAGCTTTAGAAGCTGCCTGACTGGCCTGACAAGCCATACAGCCAGACGCTTCGACCCGCCCTACTCGGCCTTCCGAGTAATGGGTTCAAGCAACACACCAGAGAAGCCGCCCTCCTCTCACGGGGGCGGCTTCTCTTTTGGACGGGTCACACCCATTGAGACCTCGTGTGATGGTGGGCTGAGCCGTCAGCCGCCGTTGCAGTAGCGAACAGCCTGGACTCCGTCGAGACCCTGCTCAAGGCTGAGATCGATGCAGGTGTTGAATGCTTTGCTCTGTTGCTTCAAAGCGCAAAGACTGAGCGCAATGGCGGCAAGGGAGATGGCTGAAACCACCGAAGCTGAAATCTGGATCACGCCGTAGGCGAGCATCGCCTTCTTTTTTCCACCACAGTCTTTTTTCCTGCTGCTGTTCTCTTCGGTCATGGATCGGAAATGACTGAAGGAACGCTATGGACATCGAATGGATTCAGCAGACCTGCCGCAGGGCGGATAACCGCCGCTCTGGCCTGGCTGCTCGTCGTACCCGTTTTCTTCTGTGGAAGCAGAGGAGTGGAGTTGTTCAGATCTCGCTCGTCCTCGTTCAGGCAGATGCTTTCACGACAAAGGTCATCACCATCACTGCGAGTGCAACCGTGCATCCGAACAGTGGCAGCGAGAGGTGAAGTCCTTTCATGGTGCTCCGAACGGTCCCCCACTATCGGGTGGTTTTTGCTTTTCTACGACTAAGGCTTAATGCCTATTTCTTGGCGCGATGAAAAGCATTGCCTTGGTGATTCCCAACATCGACGCTTTGAATGCAGCCGAAACGCCTTGCATGAAGCAGCTTTTTTGACTGCTTTTGCGCCTTGATTGTGAGATCAACTCTTCAAGGAAAGAAGTCTTTTCTGAAGCAGTCGAAACGGATTTGTGATGACAAGCAGTGCTGTCATGGTGCTTCTTGTTGACTGAGCGTGAGCTGTGCTCCTGGTGTTGATCAGCCGATAGCAGCAGCTATGTCGGATCAGTGGGTACCTGCTTTGCTCATAGGGCATCGTCTGGCAGGGCTGGGCCGGTAGTCATGTCCGCTGGTCCTTTCCAGACCAGCAACTGTCCAGAGGTACTCCAGATCTCCACAAGATCATCAAAATCAAATCCGCCTGGTGATCCACAACCGTGCAAACAGGCCTTGATAAAGCTGGGTTGGGGCCTGACAACTCAGACCCACGAGCATGGTTTCGAGCCGCGCCGCATCCAGAGAAAAAACGGCAGTGTTCCTTGCAGTGAGAAATTTATCCACCATCTCGGCAGGAAGACCACGATCGAGCAGTCGTCGTGCAGCGATGCTGAAGATTGTGTCGCAGACCTCAGGTTCCGCAGCTTCGCTGTAACTGCTTATGAGCAGAACGCCTCCTGGCCGTGACTGCTCTACCAGTCTCTTGATCATGAGATCCTGCTGATCTGCAGCCATCAGGTGCAGCACGTTGTGACAGATGACGCCATCAAAATCCCTCTGCAGGACTCCCGAGCCAACGGCTTCTTCCAGGGTCTTCGCTACCCATTGGCACCGTTCAAAACCACTTTGGCCTCTCAAGGTTTCAAGACTGGTCTGAAGCATCTGAGCACTGGGCTCGAGCACAACAAATTCAGCCTCTGGACAGGCTTCTAGAAGCTGAGGCAGCTCATCTCCCGGTCCAGGCCCTACGACAAGAATTCGCCTGGCTGCAGGAGCCTTGTCACCGATTGCAGCCGCTGCGATCTCAAGAAGGGTTGCATGACCCGGTACTGAGTGTTGGATTGTGGTGCGGTATTTGCGTCCATATTCAGCCTCGAAATCAAGCTGACTCACAGGATTCAAAAGCATCAACTCCTTTCATTGAAGACCCGCCGTCAATCAGCCACTCGGCACGGGACGTCGTCGCCTCTCTGTATTTGCTTGGATACCGCCAAGTGTTGATGGTGCTCCATACCAACTAGAAGCCCAGTAGGGAGCTTCGTTGAGCCCTCCCGTGCCACACCCAACAACGGCAGTTCGCCTGAGTGGTGGATTGCTTGGCTGCCACGTGGGCTCCCTTATTGGGGTGCTGATTGTAAACGCGCTATCCCTGATGAAATCCTGGAAAATGTGATGATGCGTTTCCTTCAGTCATGAACTTCTGAACAATAAAGCTCCATCACAATTATTTGTCGGAGCTCGGTCTGTATTCAAAAGCTGCGCCTAGTCCTGGCTTTCGAGATAGTGTCATGTAAGGCACGTAGGCTGCGTCAGTTGAAAGCGATTACAGCTAACACAAGTATTCAAATTTCTTCAGCTACTTGAGCAGCTGGTTCTTCCGTGGTAATTACGTTTTCAGGGCAATTGCTAGGACAAAAGATCGAACAATCTCTGGTTTTTGTAGGCCATTTTTTACTGCATCCTCGCTTTTATCGCTGGAACCATCCTGTCAAGGCAACCGCCAGTGCATCTGCGGCATCGTCAGGTCTTGGGGGAGACTCCAGGCTGAGCTCGCGCATCACAGCTTCAAGTACCTCGTCTTTATCCGCATGACCATGGCCCGTCAGAGCCTGTTTGATCTGCATCGGTGGGAATTCGACGATCGGCAGTCCGAATCGGCTGAGGGTCATGATCACGACCCCGCGGGCCTGGACCACGGCAATGGTGTTGCTTGATCGATAAAAGAAAAACTTTTCGACCGAGGCCAGTTCCGGGCGCCAGACCCTGATCAGCTGCCGCAAGTCTCTGGCGATCTCCACCATGCGCTCACCCTCTGAATGGCCGGGGTCGGTGCGGATGATGCCGCAGTCAAGCATCGTCTGCCGACCACCAGAGGTGTCAATCACCCCGTAACCAACCCGGGCGAGGCCGGGGTCGATGCCGAGTATGCGCACGGCTAGCGGTATGAACCCATCAGGCGGCCAGGGCCAGTTCGAATTCAGCTCTGTCGCTGCTTTCGCTGCGTTCGAACACTTTGCAGAACACCTTCACGACACGATCACCGGAATCGATCTGCTCCAGAGGATCCTTGCGCAGGCGGTGCCGCAGGCAGCAGGACGCCACACGGGCGACATCGTCTTCCGTGACTTCGGTGCGGCCTTCGAATGCCGCCAGTGCCCGTGCGGCCCGATTGGTGACGATGTCACCACGCAATCCGTCGACATCAAGCTCGCCGCACACCGCGGAAATGCGCAGACGCAGATCATCGTCGATCTCCACCTGGTCCAATCGCTGCTGAGCTTCCACCACACGGTCTTGCAAGGCCTTCTGACCTGCTTCCACGGAGCTGCTGAACGTGTCAGGGTCCGTATCGAAGGCCGTGCGCTGATCCACCACCTGCACCCGCAGTTCGGGGTCTCTCACGGTCCGTACTTCCACACTCATGCCGAAACGGTCGAGCAGCTGGGGGCGCAGCTCGCCCTCCTCAGGGTTCCCGGAGCCGATCAGGACGAAACGGGCTGGATGTCGTACAGAGACGCCTTCCCGTTCAACCGTGTTCCATCCCGACGCTGCCGAGTCGAGCAGAACGTCGACGAGATGATCATCCAGCAGATTGACTTCATCGACGTAGAGCAGCCCTCGGTTGGCCTTGGCCAGCAGGCCTGGTTCGAAAGCCCGCACGCCTTCGCTGAGGGCCTTCTCAATATCGATGGTTCCGCAGAGCCGGTCTTCAGTTGCGCCAAGCGGAAGATCCACCATGGGCACCTGACGTTCCTCCGTCGCCAGGCTTTCGCCGTGCTCAAGGCGCTGACGCACATCACTGCTTTGCAGATCGGGGTCGGTGGGTGAGCTGTTGTAAGGGTCTCCGGCGACCACTTCAATGCCGGGAAGCAGATCAGCCAGGGCACGGATTGTGGTCGATTTGCCCGTACCTCTGTCGCCCATGATCATCACGCCGCCGATGCGGGGATCGATCACGTTGAGCAGCAGAGCAAGCTTCATTTCCTCCTGACCGATCACGGCCGTGAAGGGAAAAACTCTGCGCTTGCGCGGGGAACTCACGGATGATCCACTGATGCTGCTGTGGATTGTTTCACAGGCAGGAGGGACAGCACCTGAGGAGGGGTGGCGTCGGCTGGGTACAGCAGTCGTATCCGCACCGAACGTTGTTCCCCGGGGGCAAGCGTGATCAGCCCAAGTTGAGGACCCTGCTGACCCCTTCGCAACACCAGGTGAAACCGCCGCCGACCACTGGGACGACCCTGTTCTCCATCGAGTCCGGTCACTTCGATCGGACCTCGGAACATCACTGGACCACTGTTGTTGCTTTTGAACACCAGTTGCCCGTTCCCGCTTCCGTTCTTCTCAGGAGATTCAAGGGTGACCGCCACCGTGCGCTGCTGTGAGTCTTCATTGCGCAGGGGCAGGGTCAGGTCGTACTCAACGCCGTAGTTTCCGTGGGCAGCCCAGGCTGTTCCTGAATCGAACACTTGCAGCTCAGCTGTCTGGACTTGCCCTGTCTTCAGGTCTCCACGCTCAAGGCTGCTGATCGGCCAGGAGATCGGGGCATCTCCCACATTCAGGTAATTGCTCCCTGGATCGGTCAGGGTTGCGTTCCAGGTGCTGCCGACCTGCACGCCGCTCACGCGGGAGTACACCATCCGACCGCGAGCGCCACGAGGGGTCGGTTGATGTTCCTTGGGGCTCTGTTTGCCGGCCTGGAGGAGCTTGCTCCACCTCTGAGCTCCTGGAGCCTTGTCATCGTCTCCATAGGCAGCCAGGGTGGCCAGATGGATTGAACCGCTGCTTTGCAATCGCAGTTGCAGGTTGCGTCCGTTCAGCAAGGGATCCAGTCCGGCCACAGGGATCGGCAGCACAACCAGCGGTGTGATCGACCCCGCTGGAATGGTCCACTGCTGAGGCAGTTCATTCGCCTTGTCTCCACGCAGCAGGTCGCCGGCCACCTTGCTGCCGGGGCCCGATGCGATTGCCGTTCCGGATTCAGCCATCAGAGAGGGCAGCGGCAGGAATGGTGAGCCGGTCTGCCCCTTTCTGGTCGCCTGCGACAAGGATGTGCTGCCTTCGAGAAGACGCAGCGTCACTGGAGCTTCTCCAACAGGCTTGGCCACAACGGCGAGCCAGAGCGTGGAGTCGAGTTGATCGGGTTGCCCGGCATACACGTGATGGCTGAACAGATCGAAGCGACCATTGAGTGCCAGATTCAGCCCTGGTTTCTGGGCAAAGGTCGACACAAGGATCCCTTCCCCGGTGATCAGTTCCGGGTTGTTGTCGTTCACCATCAGCACCTCATCCAACTGACCGGGAAGGGCACGCACCTGCTGTTGGCGTCTGAGGGTGCCTTCAGCCTCTTTCGGCTGATCGGCTGAGACCCTGGGAGGAGTGACCACCATGGCCATCGAGGTGGCTGCCAAGGTCAGCGCGGTCAGGGCCTGCAGGCGAAGAAAACGAGTCATGGTTCGATGCTGGCGGCACTTGGTGTTGTCCGGGCCACGGCGGGTTTGGGTTTGAGAACCGGCGCCATCGCCGCTGCGAGCTTGCGGATCAGTTCCGTGGACCGGGGGTCGTTGAAGGGTCCCTTCACCAGAAAGGCGGCAACGGCTCTGCTGCCGTCAGGCAGTTCAATCAAGCCGGCATCGGCGTAGGCGATGCCGATATCCCCGGTTTTGTTGAGCACCCTGTAACCCTTCACCATCAGGCTGTTGTCAGGCTCCCCCTGACGCCCGCCGAGACCGCGCAGCAGTCCACGCGGAAGCAGCGTGTTGGTGATTGAGGTGCCCATCACCTCCCGGAACAGATCTCGGCTGCGGATCGAGAGCGCTTCGCCGGTGTCAACCAGCGCGATGGAGCGAGCCAGGTCTCTGGCACTGGTGGTGTTGGTGCCCTTGAGGTCGGGCAGCCAGTCGTTCACTTTTGTGGCACTGAGCCCGAGAGCGCTGAACCGTGCATTCAATGATTCCTGTCCGCCGAGTCGCTCGATCAGCAGATTGGTGGCGGTGTTGTCGCTCACCCGGATCATTTCGGTGGCGACCTCGTGGGTCGGGAAGCGTGTCCCAAGCGGCTTGGAGGCCATCCATCCGGCGCCGCCACCCACCACGGTCTTGGTGAGTTTGAGCGGTTCGTTCCAACTCAAGCGGCCTGCATCGAGCTCTTCGAGCGTCACGAGCAGAATTGGTGTTTTGATCGAACTGGCGGCCGGCAGTGCGGTGTCAGGTTCCAGCTCTGCGTAGCGGCCATCATCCAGCACGAGCATGAAGGCGCTCACTTTCAGATCAGGCTGTGCTGCCGCCAGAGCCTGCCAACGTTCACTCAGGAGCTTGAGTTCATTGCGGGTTTCGAAGCGACCGAGGGATTCGGTGCGATTGCGTGACGTGGTTGCAGTGGCGTCGGCCGCAGCTCCGGGCTGACCCGTTCCCTCTCGACTCCTCTCGGCCAACGGCAGCCAGTCCGGCAGGGTGAGATCGCCTTTCTGGACTGCAGGACCGGCCAGCTTCAGGAGCGATCCGGTGATCACCCCAAGGCCCACGCCCATCAGCACGAGCCGCAGCATCAGCCGCAGCGGACGGCCCCAGCCAGGGCTCTGGCGTCTGGATCGACTGGAGGCCAAGGAACTGCGCAAGAAAGCCAGAGATTACGGGCGGTGGCAACGAATCGCCCAGCGAAGTTGTCGGACCATGCCGCGCAGCAGCGCCAATTCCTCGGGGCGTACCAGAGATCGTTGCAGCAGTGCTTTGACCTTGGCCATGCGTGCTCTGGCGGTGTGCTTCAGCAGGAAACCCGCCTCCAGAAGCAGATCCTCCGCGTCGTCAAGGCAGGCCATCAATGCGCTTGGAGCGGCAGCTTCAGCAGCCTGAACCGGCTGTTTTGTCAGTCCCGTTGGCTGTCGGCGGACCCTCTCAAGTTCATGCAGCACCACTGCCACAGCGTGGGACAGATTCAGGGATGGGTAGGCCTCAGTGGAGTGCAGCCTGACCACACGTTGACTAAGCAGCAACTCCTCGTTGCTCAGTCCGCGGTCTTCTCTGCCGAACACCAGTGCGACCTGCGCTGAGGATTCCAGACCCTGTTGCACCCAGGGCATGACCTGTTCAGGAGCCTGGAGAGGGATCTCTCCATGGTCGATGCGTCCGCAGCTGGCGACGACGCGCTGGCAATCGGCCAATGCCTCGAGCAGTGAGGGGAAGCGACGAGCACTGCGCAGCACTTCACCAGCGTGCACGGCCATGCGTTGTGCATCGGGGTCACCCGGATCACAGCGAGGAGCCACCAGGCGCAGGTCGTCGACACCGAAATTGGCGCAGAGTCGTGCCACGCTGCCCAGATTGAGCGGTCCGGCAGGTTCCACCAGCACCACCGCGAGGCTCACGATCTCATCAGTTCAGGGTGTGTAGGTAGCTCAGAAGGTCGGCCATTCCCTCCGGTTCGATTTCAAAACGGGGCATCGGCGGTGTCTCTCCGCTCACGATCTGGTGAATGATTGAACGGTCAGGTCGGCGTTCGCTCACCGCTTGAAGACTCGGACCGACCAGCCCCTGCCCTGCAATGCCATGGCAACCGGCGCAGTTGATGCGGAACAGCTGGCCTCCATGCTGAACATCGCCGTTCAATGCCAGTGCTGCCCGGCTGTAAGGATCGAGACGAGTGCTGCCGTACAGCCAGGCCGCCAGAGCCATCGCTGTGACGACAGCCATGGCGATCAGTGCCGTCACCAAACCACGGCGTCGTTCCGACGTTGCAGCAGTTGATGACGGTGTCGTCACAGTTGCGTCATGTGCATGGAACAATTGTGGTCAATCCTTCCATTCGGCGCGACGGCATGATCGAACCTCTGCTTTGCGGCATCGTTCTCGGTCTGATTCCGGTCACACTTCTGGGCCTGTTTGTTGCGGCGTGGAATCAGTATCGCCGCGGCAGTGCTCTCGGGGGCTGAGAATCAGCAGGCTGCTGCTTCCGTAGCGACGTCTCTCGACTTCTCTCCAGCCTGCAGGCACGCCGGGTGGCTGCTTGCTCGCGTATTCGCAGATCACCAGACCTTCGGTTGTCACTAACCCACTGCGCTTGAGAATCTCAAGCGCAGGTGTGTAAAGCCCAGCTGCGTAGGGCGGATCCAGATAAACGATTGAGAATGGCTGTTCGCTCTCCTGGTCGTTGACCTGGAGCCAGCGGAGCAGATCCTGTCGGATGACCTTGACGGTTGCATTGCAGCCCTCGCTGGAAGCAATCAGTTCCAGATTTTCCCGACAGACCGCAGCAGTGCGTGCATCTTGTTCCACTGCGACCACATGGGACGCGCCCCGCTGGATGGCCTCGCAACCCATCACGCCACTGCCGCTGCAGAGGTCGAGCCAGCGGCAGCCCCTGATCTCGGCGTTCAACATGTTCATCAGTGCCTCGCGCACACGCGAGGTGGTCGGGCGGGTGTCTTGACCCTGAGGGCTGCGCAGCCTTCGCCCACCGATCAGACGCAGTTGTGCCCGTTTCACTGGGACAGTGGCGCACCGGACTGAAGCCACCCGATCCAGTGCTTCAGGATCTGAGCGCCGGCTTTCGCCGATTTCTCAGGATGAAACTGGCAGGCCCCGGTTCGCTGCTTCCAGACCATCGCTGTGGCTTCTCCGTGTCCAAAGCTCACGGTTGCCGCCAGATCAGAGGCCTTGCTGGGGATCGCTGCGTAGGAGTGAACGAAATAGACCCAGGGTTGTTCATCGCCCTGCGGAAGCAGCGGGCAAGCGTGATGAGGTCTCAGTTGTCCCCAGCCCATGTGCGGAATCCGTTCGCCCTCGCCATCCGGCAGACGTTGGACACTGCCCTCGAAAATTCCGAGCCCCTCTGTCTTGCCTTCGCCACTGCTTTCAAACAGCAGTTGCAGGCCCAGGCAGATCCCCAGCAGAGGACGTCCGCGCTCATGCCAGCTGCGCAGATCTGACACGAGACCCGACGAATGGAGCTTCTCCATCGCCGGGTCGAAGGCGCCGACACCCGGCAGGATCAACGCATCACAGCCTTCAAGATCCACAGGATTGCGAACCTGGGTCAAGGGCTGACCCAGACGTTCAAAACTCGTCTGGACCGAGTGCAGGTTGCCCATGCCGTAATCGATCAAGCCGATCCTCTGGATCGGCTTCGATGAGGCTTCGGGAGAATGGTCGGCTGACGAGGTCAGTGGTGGGCTCAGAGGTACTTGGCAATCGTGCCAGAGAGTGTTGCCTTGGGAACGGCGCCAACCACGGTGTCAACTTTCTGGCCGCCTTTGAACACCATCAAAGTCGGAATGCTGCGAATCCCGAACTGGCTGGCGACATTGGGGTTCTCGTCAGTGTTCAACTTGAACACCTTGATCTTCCCTTCGAACTCCTTGGCAATTTCATCCACAATCGGAGCCACCATGCGGCAGGGACCGCACCAGGGTGCCCAGAAATCGACCAGCACGGGAACGTCGCTCTGAAGGACGTCCTGTTCGAAGGAGGCGTCGGTGACAGCGGCAGCGCTGGACATTCAGAATTGATCGAATTGGGCGAAATTTAGCAACCGTTTCTGAGGTTGCTGTCGAATCACCAGACTCTGCGTCTGAACTGTGATGGATGGCCTTAAAGACAGAAAGCCCGAACGCGTCGGGCCAGGGGGTGTGAGGAGTGTGTGGGCCGAGGCCCGCACGTGTCAATTTTACCCACGTCCCGGATAAATCATCCGTGTCTCGCGGTGAGAACGGGGCTATTTGCCCATGCCGAGGTGCTGAGCTTTCTGGTACACCTTGCCTTCAGTCAGCAGGGAAGGAGCCACCACCACTTCGACCTGTTGCATCTCTTTGATGGTGCGTGCTCCAAGGGTTCCCATCGAGGTTTTCAGGCAGCCCAGGAGGTTGTGGGTTCCATCGTCAAGCTTCGCCGGTCCTCGAAGGATGCGCTCCAGGCTTCCGGTGCTGCCAACATTGATCCGGGTGCCGCGAGGCAGCACCGGGCTGGGTGTTGCCATCCCCCAGTGAAATCCCCGGCCGGGTGCTTCCTCGGCGCGAGCGATCGGTGAGCCGATCATCACCGCATCCGCTCCACAGGCGATGCATTTGCAGATGTCGCCGCCGGTGACGATGCCGCCGTCGGCGACGATGGGAACGTACCGATTGCTTTCCTTGAAGTAGTCATCCCGAGCTGCTGCGCAGTCCGCCACCGCCGTGGCCTGTGGTATCCCCACGCCCAGCACACCTCTGGAGGTGCAGGCGGCTCCCGGGCCGATGCCCACCATCACGCCTGCTGCCCCAGCTCGCATCAGCTGCAACGCCACGTCGTAGGTCACGCAGTTGCCGATCACCACCGGAACTCCCAGGTCTCGGCAGAGGGCTTCGAGGTCGAGCGTCTCCTGGCCCTCCGGTCCGATGTGATTCGTCGACACCACCGTGGCCTGAACGAAGAAGAGGTCGGCACCTGCCTCGGCGATGGCCTTGCCGAAGCGCAGTGCTGCAACCGGGGTTCCGCTCACAGCGGCAATGCCGCCCTGGGCCTTGATGTCCTGGATGCGCTTGCGGATCAGGGACTCCTGAACCGGCTGGCTGTAGATCTCCTGCATCAGCGGCACGAATTCGTCCTTGCCGACGGATGCAATGCGATCAAGAACGCTGTTCGGATCTTCGTAGCGGGTCTGGACCCCTTCCAGGTTGATCACGCCCAATGCTCCCAGCTGGGAAAGGTTGACGGCCATACCCACGTCGACCACGCCATCCATCGCACTGGCGATGATCGGGATCTCGCGTTCGATCCCTCCAATCGACCAGCTGGTGTCAGTCACCTCAGGGTCCACGGTCCTGCCGCCGGGAACCAGGGCGATCTCATCGATCCCATAGGCCCGGCGTACAACCTTGGAGCGTCCGAGCTGAATGTCCACCACAGGAGTTAACAGAGTTGGATCAAACTACCAATCGGTGCTTCGCGGTTCGTGACGGTTCAGGTCAGGACTTTGCGCTTCCGCGCAAGCTGCGCCAGAGGTCCTGCACGTTGGCAGAAATCTTTTTGCGCTCGTCAGCGCGGATCAGGCGTGTCGCTGCAAACCAGGCCCCATAAAAGGTGCCGACCAGCTGAAACAGCCGTGGAGCCAGGGGAACCGTGGCGATGGCATCCAGGATGCCTCCATAGATCCGCATCGTCAGAATCAGAGCCAGCAATCCACCAATCAGAAACAGTGGCTGGCGAAGGCTTTGCCATTGCTCCTGAAGGTTGTTGGCCTCAAAGAACTGCTTGATGCGGCTTGAAAGCAGATCCCACTCGCCGCCTTCCTCATCGCCGCTGTCGGTCGAGGCCTGGGAGGGAACGCTGACTCTCTCCGCGATCGACGCTGAGGCGGGAGGTGTGACGGGTTGCGCAGCCGGTACCTCAGGCACTGTTGTCTGTGTGGAGGCAGAAGGCGAGGCAGGGGCTGGATCAGCCGCTGGCGCAGGGCTTGTGGAGTCGATTGAGGACTCTGCAGACTTCGCGGCTACCTCCGCTTTGTCTCCGGGGTCGCTGATGTCGACCTGATCCGGAAGATCCGGGTTGATGGCTTCGGCAGGGGCCTGTGTTTCAGAGGGCTTGTCGGACGACATCAACTTCAGTCCAGGTGGCGACGCCAAAGCGTAAGGGCCTGATCCGTGATTAATCCCACACAGACAGCAAAAGGTGACGCGTCTGGTGTCATCCGGTCGCGCATCCGCGATAAACTGGCAGGCGATCTACAGGTCTTGTATGGCGGATTCAGTGGGGCCCGGCAGCGGCGGTCCCGGCGATTCCGACGATCGGATCATCCAGACGGACCTGAGAAACGAGATGTCGCGCTCGTATCTCGAGTACGCGATGAGCGTGATCGTGGGCAGGGCTCTGCCGGACGCACGAGACGGTCTCAAGCCTGTTCACCGCAGGATCCTTTACGCGATGTACGAGCTGGGTCTCACCAGCGACCGTCCCTACCGCAAGTGCGCACGTGTGGTGGGTGAAGTGCTCGGTAAGTACCACCCCCACGGAGACACCGCGGTTTACGACGCTCTGGTGCGGATGGCCCAGAGCTTCTCCATGTCGATGCCCCTGATCGATGGTCATGGCAACTTCGGCTCGGTCGACAATGACCCGCCGGCTGCCATGCGATACACCGAATCGCGGCTGCAGGCACTCACCACCGACAGCCTGCTTGAAGACATCGAATCGGAGACCGTCGATTTCATCGACAACTTCGATGGTTCCCAGCAGGAGCCCACGGTTCTGCCGTCGCGAATCCCTCAGCTGCTGTTGAACGGCTCGGCCGGCATCGCCGTTGGCATGGCCACCAACATCCCTCCCCACAACCTGGGAGAGCTCATCGCAGGACTGCTGGCCCTGATCGAGAACCCTGAGATCGGCGATCAGGAACTGATGAGCCTGATTCCCGGTCCTGATTTCCCAACTGGAGGTCAGATTCTCGGTCGTACCGGCATCAAAGAGACCTACCTCACCGGTCGTGGTTCCGTGACCATGCGTGGCGTGGCCGGCATCGAAACCATCGAGGTGCCAGGACGGCCTGATCGTGATGCGGTGGTGATCACCGAACTTCCTTATCAGACCAACAAAGCGGCGTTGATCGAACGCATTGCCGAGATGGTCAATGACAAGAAGCTGGAGGGGATCTCAGATATCCGTGATGAAAGTGATCGCGATGGCATGCGCATCGTGGTGGAGCTTCGCCGCGATGCCTATCCGCAGGTGGTGCTGAACAATCTCTACAAGCTCACGCCTCTGCAGAGCAATTTCAGCGCCTACATGCTTGCGCTTGTGAATGGGGAGCCGATCCTGCTCACCCTGCGCAAGATGCTCGAGGTGTTTCTCGAGTTCAGGGTCGAGACCATCGAGCGCCGCACGCGCTATCTGCTGCGCAAGGCTGAGGAACGCGACCACATCCTGCTTGGTCTGCTGCTGGCTCTCGATCAGCTCGACCCGATCATTGCGCTGATCAGGGCAGCCTCTGACACCGCCACCGCTCGTCAGCAACTCCAGGACCGTCATGGTCTTAGCGACGTTCAGGCCGACGCCATCCTGCAGATGCAGCTGCGCCGGCTCACGGCTCTTGAGGCCGACAAGATTCGACTAGAGCATGAGGATCTGGTTGCCAAGATCGCTGATTACAAGGACATTCTCGGCCGGCGGGAGCGCGTGTTCGGTCTAATCAAGGACGAACTCAATCAGCTCAACGATCGTCATGCCGTGCCACGTCGCACGGAGATCCTGGATCTTGGCGGCGGACTCGAAGACATCGATCTGATCGCCAACGAGCGTTCGGTGGTCCTGGTGACGGAAACGGGTTACCTCAAGCGGATGCCGGTGAGCGAATTTGAAGCCACCAGCCGCGGAACCCGTGGCAAGGCCGGCACCCGCAGCCAGGGTGAAGATGCGGTGAAGCTGTTCATCGGCTGCAATGACCACGACACCCTGCTGCTGTTCAGTGATCGAGGTGTGTCGTATGCCCTGCCGGCGTATCGGGTCCCTCAGTGCAGTCGTGCGGCCAAGGGGACTCCTGTGGTGCAGCTGCTTCCCATCCCTCGGGAGGAGGCGATCACCTCACTGCTGGCTGTCTCGGAGTTCAACGATGACGCCGATCTGTTGATGCTCACTCAGGGGGGATTCATCAAACGCACCCGCCTGTCGGCGTTCAGCAACATCCGCTCCAACGGACTGATCGCCATCGGTCTTGAGGATGGTGATGCACTCACCTGGGTGAGACTTGCGGTGCCTGGAGACAGTGTGCTGATCGGCTCCAAGGCGGGGATGACAATCCACTTCCGCCTCAGCGATGAGGAGCTCCGGCCTCTCGGACGCACCGCTCGTGGTGTTCGTTCGATGAATCTGCGCGCCGGTGATGAATTGGTCAGCATGGATGTGCTGCCGGTGGAGCTGGCGGATCAGATCGCGGCCAGCTCCGATGACGGTGAGGATGAGGGCGCCCCTGCGAGTGAGGGCCCCTGGGTGCTGGTGGCCTCGGCAGCCGGCCTCGGCAAGAGGGTCCCGGTGACCCAGTTCCGTCTTCAGAAGCGTGCCGGTATGGGCCTCCGGGCCATGAAATTCCGCACTGATGCTGATCAGCTCGTGGGTCTGAGTGTGCTCGGGGCAGGCGAGGAATTGCTGCTGGTGAGCGAGAAGGGGGTGATCGTGCGGACCAGTGCTGATGCCATCCCGCAGCAGTCGCGAGCGGCCACAGGAGTTCGCCTTCAGAAACTCGACAAGGGTGATCGTCTTCTGAAGGTGGTGCTGGTTCCCCCTGAGGCGGAAACGCATGATCTCGATGACACCTCAGCAGACTCCGATCCCGCTGACCAAGGCGAGGTCATCCCTGCGAGTGATCAGGCGGACGGCTGAATCTTGGCCAACTGCGCAGATGTGCTGGTGCTTGGTGGTGGTCCAGCCGCCCTCTGCATCGCCTCGGAACTTCACCAGCGCGGAGTTGCTGTTCAAGGCATCGCTCCTGAACCTGTGGATGCACCATGGCCCAACACCTATGGCATCTGGGTCGATGAACTGAAGGCTCTCAACCTTGACCATCTGCTTGAGCATCGCTGGAGCGACACGGTCAGTTACTTCGGTGACGGCGGCTCAGCCGCTGACGACGAGCCCATTGCCCATGGCAAGGATTACGGACTGTTTGACCGTGCGGCCCTGCAGAACCACTGGCTTCAGAGAGCGGTCGGGGTGGTCTGGCATCGGGACATCGCCGATCGGGTGGAACCGGGGTCTCACCACACCCTGGTGACCTGCACCTCTGGCGCAGTGCACAAAGCCAGACTGGTGATTGATGCATCCGGTGCCCAAAGCCCGCACATCAGCCGGCCGGATCATGGCCCGGTGGCAGGGCAGGCCGCTTATGGCGTTGTGGGGCGTTTCTCAACGGACCCGATCAGCCAGGGACGCTTCGTGTTGATGGATTACCGCAGCGACCATCTCAGTGAGTCGCAACGCCTGGAGCCACCCACGTTTCTGTACGCGATGGATCTTGGTGATGGGGTGTTTTTCGTTGAGGAGACATCGCTCGCTCTGGCACCTGGAGTGCCCTACGAGGTTCTCAAGCAGCGCCTGAACCGGCGCCTCGCGCATCGGGGAGTTCAGATCACTGAGGTGCTTCACGAGGAGTTCTGCCTGTTTCCGATGAACCTGCCACTGCCTGATCGCGGCCAACCCGTGCTCGCTTTCGGGGGCGCGGCGAGCATGGTGCATCCAGCCTCGGGCTACATGGTGGGAGCGCTGCTGCGCCGTGCTCCTGCTCTGGCAGATGCTCTGGCCCGAGCCCTCTCAGAGGCATCGCTCGGATCAGCCGATCTTGCACGTCGTGGCTGGCAGGCACTCTGGCCAGCCGAGCTTGTGCTCAGGCATCAGCTTTATCAGTTCGGCCTGGGCCGTTTGATGGGATTCAACGAACGCCTGCTTCGAACTCATTTCGCCACCTTTTTCTCTCTGGCAAGCGAGGACTGGTTCGGCTTCCTGACCAACACTTTGCCGCTGCCCCAGCTGATGGCTGTGATGTTGCGTCTGTTTGCCCTCTCCCCATGGGAACTGAGGCGTGGGCTTGTGCTCGGGGCGGCGAAGGATCAGGAACCAGGGTTCAGGCGGTGATGCCGCTCCAGTCCGCCGGCTGAATCAAGGGAAAGAGAGCGTCTTCCTCCTCCAGTTCCTCCAGCCATCCTTCCGGTAATGGCTCCCGTTGCTCGATCGCGGCGATCAAGCGCCAGAAACGCTGAAGGTGACGTTCGATCCGTTCCTTTGCCAGTTCCGTTGTGGTGCCTGCTCGGAGAATGAAACTCCAGTCCGAGGACTGCGCCAGCAGCAGCTCCCTCCCCGCCTGATGCAGCATGCGCAGATCCGATTCGCTGCCGACGCCGCGGCTGCAGCGTTCCACCATCGCTCGGCCGGCCCGGCTCCACTCGGGAATGATCCAGGCATTGGTTTCGTTGAGCCAGTAGTCATGAAAGCCGCCTCTGCCCCAGCTGGACGGGCAGGGATCGCAGAGTTGCAGATTGGGTTGCTCGCTGAGAACGCCGCGAAGACTGGTGAAGCGGATCCCTTCGCTGGGGCCCTGGCGGAACAGTTCGGCCAGAAACCCAGGACCTTCGAACCACCAGTGGCCGAAAAGCTCCGCATCAAAGGGCGCCACCAGCAGGGGGTCAATGGCCATGCCATTGCAGAGCCGATCGAGTTGCTGTCGTCGGCCCTTCAGGAAATGGCTGGCATGGTCTCGGGTGCGCTCGATGGCCTCTTCGGGTTGATAAGGCTGCTTGTCATCCAGACCACCGCCCTGATCGCTGACCCGGTGCAGTTTCAGTCCCAGTGGACGCTGTGCGGGCAGCCCCTCCGCTTCGATCTGCTCCGGGGGGAGATCCCAGCCCAGATCCCTATGAAATTCCCGGTACCAGGGGTCGCCTGGGTAACCATCCTTCGCCGACCACACCGGGAGCGTGGCATCACTGTCACGACCGAAGAACGCCACACCCTGACGGCTCACAATCGGTGCATAGACCCCATAGCGCGGACGCGGTTCTGCATGCAGAAGTCCGTGGCCATCCAGGACGGCATAGCGGAGTCCTGCATCGCGCATCCATCGATCCAGCCCCTCGTAGTACGCACATTCGGGAAGCCAGATGCCCAGTGGTCTTTGCCCCAGCAACCTGTGGTGTTCTCGAACGGCCGTGCGCAGCTGGGCACGCACCGCTTCCGGGTGCTCTCTGAGCAGAGGCAGGTAGCCATGGGTGGCGCCGCAGGTGAGCAGATCAAGAACTCCCCGGCGCTGCAGCTCTGCAAAGCGTGGAATCAGTTCGCCGTCACTGCGCTTCCAGGAACTGAGATGACGCTCAAAGTTGCCGGACAGATGGTCCGCAGCAGCTCTCCGGTCCGCTGGGGCATGGTTCAGCAGGTTGAGGCGTGCTTCGACCCAGAGCGGAAACCGCATCCTCAGCGTGGGATCCGCCAGCAGCGAGAGCAGGGTGGGCGACAACCCCATGGTCAGCTGCGGGGTCTGTCTCGGGTCGTCAGCGGCTCTTTCGAGTGTCTCCAGGAGCGGCAGGTAACACTCGATCAGGGCCTGGAAGAACCAGTCCTCCTCAAGGGAGTGGGCTTCTGCGGCCCGGACGTAGGGCAGATGGGCATGCAGAACAAGAGCCAGTGCCCCGTTGGCCACTTTTTCGTCCCAATGACCGTGTGAATGTACCGGGATTCACGGCGAGATCTACCGGATTGGAACCAGTTCACTCGCTTAGAGTGGTCTTACCCATAGTCATTCCGACTAAATCGCGTCGAGGCTTTTGCCATGGCCCACGA
>CAJXFG010000008.1 GCA_913052185.1 uncultured Synechococcus sp.
GAAGCGAAAACAAAAAATCAAGCGTTTGTGAAAGGAGAGACTTCAAATGATTCCGCAAAGCGTCTAATTCCTCCACAGCACAGAAATACAGAGGAAATGCGCTACAAGCGCATGCAACAAAAACTATTCAATAGGGACTAATTTGTTGAATGTCGTCATACAACTGCTTGGCAAGTTTATTATTGAAACCAGTGCACAACTCCCGCATACAGAGCGCATCAAAGATCGAAAACAGAGCAGGCAAAAGTGTCCACGAAAAGAAAAGAAAAACTAGTCCACCCTTGCGGTCATTTAGCCAAAAGCGGTGATAACCAAACCATCCAAGCAGAAGTGCATAAACAACACCAAGAGATGGTTGGCGGCAGCGCAGTTCGAACTCATTCTCGAAAACCATCTGCTGCCCATGCGACATTTTTTTTGCAAGATGCTGATACTCTTTTCTCATCTGGACTGCATAAAGACCACTGTGCTCAGGCTAACAACTCTGAAAGATAGCATCAACCAATTAGCACTGGTACATTGACAATCACAGTACGAATAGAATTAGCTGGAGTACGAGACAAAGAACGAGCAGAACAATCAATCAAGCAACAACATCTGCCAGCCGTCAGACCAAAGTCTTATCGAGCTCATCGCTCGAAAAGATCTCCCCGATCCAAGCATTAGAGCAGACTCCCCAAAAGGCGTCAGACAGCCAACAAATCAAGTAAAAATCAACAGGAATAAAAGAATTCAAAAGAATCGAGAGATGATATCCACACCTAGTTAGGGTTGGTCAGCTGAAAACAAATCACATGCCTCACTGCAGCAAATGCGGGAAAATGCCACCCCTCGGACTCAAGCATCTCTTCAAAAGCATAGGGAAACTTCTGCAAAAACTGGTTCAAACAATTTCGAATTTATTGAATCGGAAGACTCGAGCGAGAACCAATAAACATTGATCCTCAACCCACAAGAGGACACAAAAGGTGGATGGCCTTAGGGCATGCCAAACTGACGATTAATCAGGCAACAATCCATGCATCCTCTTGTTCGTCTTTTTCGATGCTGCCAGATAAGTTGGTCTTCCAATGATCATAAGCCACATCAAACTCGTGATCCCAAAGAGCTGGAATATCAATGACTGCATTCTTGAAATAGCCATCTTGAATAGAGCTCAAATAAAGCCTTCGAAGAGCAATCCAGCGCGGCTCATTCCTGTGTGACATACGCAACATAATATCCTGCTTCTCACCATCGATGTCTTCACCAGGAATACAGTAAAAATCTCCAACACGGCGCTTGGAGCGTAAAAAATGGCCTTCCTCTAACAAATGATTGGTAATGGCCTGCTGACCGCCTTTTTGATCAAGCACCTGAAATAATTGACGAGCTCTTTTAAGCCCTATCTGATACCGGCGATTCGCAAGCCACTGGGTGATCGCTGTCCGACGGGTAATCGCTATGAGTACAAGTACAAGCGCAATAAGCAACTCAATTTCAATAATCAGCATGAATCTGCTCAACCTTTGATCAAATTAGCAACAGCTCAGGAGTCGACAAGCAACATCAATTACCTGGTATCATTAATCACAAAGAAGACAGTTTGCAGGGAAGTGCTAAAGATTGTGTTTAGAAATTGGCAGAATTTGCATGACTATTGCGGTAAAAAATTCTACAAGCTGTTGTTTTTTCGCCTTCTTTAATTGCCATGCTAAACCTAGAGCTCTAGTCTTAAAAAAGACATGCAATGACCACGCCAGGAAAATGAATCTAAGTGAGCTAGCAATTCATCATTCTGCAACAGTTGTAAGTGTCAGCAGTGATGGAAGCGATCTAAGCAACTCTTTCAAAGACCGGTTAGAGGCAATGGGTATACGCAAAGGCAGAACCGTGCAGGTCATGAGAAAGGCACCCGGTGGTGATCCCTTTGAGGTGAGAGTTGGAAGCACAACAGAAATTGCAATACGAAAATCAGAGGCGGCTTTAGTCGAGATCACCGATGTATCAGACCTCAAAAAGTCATAACTTTGACTTGAATTCGCATCTTTACAGCTCCGAACACTCATCATGATCACTGCAGAAACCGGCAAGCAAACTCAGTCAAAAAACGAATTGCCGAGGATTGTTTTTATTGGGCAACCCAATACAGGTAAGTCGACATTCTTCAACCGAGTCACAAATGCAACTGCAGGTGTGGCAAATTGGCCGGGGCTAACCGTCGATTTCATGCAGGCAACTGTTGAACGCGAGGGAAAAACCATTGAATTCGTTGACCTCCCCGGAATCTATGATCTCGATGGCTTTACTGAAGATGAAAAAGTCGTACAGGATTTTCTTGAAAAATACAGCTTTGACCTGATCGTATGCGTGATTAATGCGTCGCAAATTGACCGTCAAATTCTTTTACCGCTACAACTCAAAAAGCTTGGCATTCCAAGCTTAGTGGCTCTGAATATGGCAGACGAGGTTAAGCGATTTGGAGTCAAGATCAATACTCAAAAGCTATCACAATACCTTGAAATGCCAGTGTTTTCGATCAGCGCTAAATATGGCGCTGGCTGCAGTTTGGCAATCGATGGGATTTGGAATACTGTTAATGAAATAACTGACTCCTATAAAGTTGCAGAGCTTGTAGAGTTTTGCAGACAAAATAAGATAACCGATGAAGAGATCCAGGAATCACTGGATCAAGGCATCGAAATGCCACCTGAAAACCTGGTGACATTTACAAACCGAATGGATGCCGTGCTGTTGCATCCAATTTTTGGTTTGCCAATCTTCTTCCTCACAATGTTGGCACTATTCCTGTTTATCTGGAATGTGGGCATGCCAGCGCAGGATCCAGTTGGCGATTTCACAGACTGGCTGCAAGAAACTGTTCTTGAGCCCGGGTTGAGCTTCCTTCCAGATCTTGTCAAGGATTTTGTCATTAATGGACCCTATACCGGATTCGCATCGCTGCTTGGATTTGTCCCGCTGGTTGCCTTCTTCTTCGTTGTGATGACCGCACTGGAAGACAGCGGTTATTTGTCTAGAGCCGCATACTTGATGGACAACATCATGCGTAAAGCCGGTCTGGATGGGCGAGGCTTTGTCATGCAGTTGTTTGGATTTGGATGCAATGTCCCAGCGATTATGGGAACAAGGACAATCCGGTCACGCAGTCAGAGATTGCTTTCCATTCTGGTGATTCCTTTTGCTTTGTGTTCCGCAAGGCTTCAGGTCTTCGTGTTCTTTCTAGGGATCATTCTGCCAAGCTATCTCGGTGCTGTTGCTCTGTGGCTTCTCTATATCATCAGCTTCATCGTTGCGTTTGTCATGGCAGCAATTTTCAATGCTAGTGGTCAGTTCAAATCGAAAGATCCATTCGTGATTGAACTGCCTCCTTACAGAACACCAACATTTAAACAAGTTGCTTTGAATGTCTGGAGTGAAATGAAGACATTCGTTCAAAAGCTCTCTGTATTTATGATTATTGGCACAACAATTACTTGGTTCCTGACCAATTATCCTGGAGGAACTGAAGGGCTGAATACGTATGCCGGACAAATCGGTACTTTCTTCCAGCCCTTGATGGCGCCGCTGGGAATCAATCCACTGCTCACTGTGTCTCTGATTATTGGTTTCGTGGCCAAAGAAGTCCAGTTAGCTGCGGTGGCAACCATGTACGGATTAGGTGAAGGGAGCGATGCGCTTAAAACGGCATTGGGAGGAGCAATTAATTTCCAACAAGGATTCAGTTACTGCCTCTTCAGTCTTCTGTATGTGCCGTGCTTGACGACCGTTGCAACGATCTGGGGCGAAACAAAATCAACAAGATTTACTCTTTTCTCAGTTACAGTTTCAATGGTGGTTGCCTGGATTGTAGCCTTTGGATTCTATCAATCCTACAATCTGATCTTTGCCTCTTGAATATAGTCGAACAAAAATTCCATGGATGTGACAGCACTCAATCACATCCATGGAATTTGTCAATTAATCTTGATGTCAGCAACGAAAAGCGTTGAAGCAATAAAGATCAAACAACCTTGAATCGATTTAAACAGGATTCTGGATTCGATGAAAGCATGAGGAAATCAACCTAAGGCCTTGATTGCCTGAGGTCATGCTGCTCGATGTTCCAAAGGAGTGAAATCCCAGCCGATTGGTGCTGCAGAAACGGTTTTCTCACGATGAGCTTGATACAGAGCTTCGATTTCAACACAGGCCTTGTCATAAGCAAACCAGCCTGTCATGCGCCTCGCATGTGCTCGTCCTCTTTTATCAACAGACTGATCCACTGTGACACCATTGGTTTCAGCACTCTCAAAAGCACTGAGCAATGGGATTTGGGAATCAAGTACGTGAATGTCAAATCCCTTGAGGATATCGATCGCCGACTGCGCTGATGACTTTTTACGTGAATCAACCTTGACGAGCAAGGCTGCATAGGGAATCCGGTATTGGTTCAACAACGTGGACATTTCAACAGTCAGCTCCAGAGAGCGACTTTGGGGTGTGGTCGGCAGAACAATGATGTCAGACCCTTCGACAAGGTTTTTGAGCTCTTCCTCATTACTGCTGGCTTGTCCATCGGTGACAACAATTTCTGCTCCTCGAGCGGCTTTTGCAGCTGCTTCAATAGGAATCACAGGATAGGGAAGGAGTTCACGTGATCCATAGGCAGTTGCAGAGCGATTGCGATCTGCATCGATCAGGGCAACTTTTTTATGCTGATGAGCCCAGATTGCTGCCAGATGCACGCTCGTGCATGTTTTAGCAACACCACCTTTCTGGCCAAAAACAGTGATGAACATTGGTCAGATCTTTTCGGGCATCATCACGCTCAAACTCACAATGTCAAGAGCCTGCTGGCCTGCTCGTCAGCCACGTAGTTCACAACACAGCCATACTGTTGAAAAGCCTCATCAATGAGTGATGAGAATCACCATCCGGCAGAAGGCCCCATTGTCTTGCAGCCAGAGATGAAAGATGTCAATCAGGAACTTCCAAGTAACAGAGGCACAAACTGATTTCTTAGAGAATGTCAATGCTGCCTCAATGAATTGAATGATGGTTTTTGACCACACTCAGAATCAGAATTAGAAAATTTGAAAAATTTTTCGCAGAGGCAGCAGTCCCAGACAAACTGCCCGGCTCCCAACTGGCATGAAAAACGGGGCGGTATCCCTATCGCCCCGCAACCTTAAAAACGCCTGGGGCAAGGACACCAGACGTCCCAATTATCTCGAACATCAATGAGGAACCGTGGCTCCAGAGCAGGATTCCCGAACAGTCATGGCTCAGGTCAGCGGCCTCCAGACATCGTGATTGCAGGCGCATTGATCAGGAAAAACTGTCATGGCGGCGTCACTCGAGCAACATCTCCAGTGTCGAGGAGAGGCTATGGATCGCAGCTGCCGCCTCGACTCATGGACCGGCGAGAGACAGGCATGAACCCGGTGATGATCCAACAGACACTGCTCAGTGCATGAAATCAAACATCACGATCGCCTGTTCTGACCAGATTGTTCTCTATGAACGAAAATTCAACCGAAACGTTGCCCCTAGAGGAGGAGGCGGAAACCTTCTCAGCTTGGCTGAAGCGCAATCGACTCGACAGAGAACAACCATGGTTGTTCTTTGGTGAAGATGAATCGTTTGAAGATGCGTTCTAAAGCATGCAACACCTCAAAAGACTGCCGCGAGGAGAGTGAAGATCAATGGTTCCTTGTCGATCATTGAAAGTAAGCCTATTTTATCACTTAAGCTAGAGAGTATTCTTCAATCTTGAAATAACAGTTACTCGAATCATCAATTCGCTAATTCAAATAGTCATGAAGGGTCGTGGCTTGAAAAAAAGCGCTTGCATCAAAACAAAAAGGATCGAGAACGTAGGCGTGCACAGCGCATAAAGCAAACCTCGATATCATGCTCCTGATTGACTAAGCAGCTTGTGGATCGAAAGGCAGCGGCATACCCGGAAGTGCTTCATCATCAGGCTGATTATTGATCTCAGAAGACCATTTCTCCAATTCTATCGTTTTGATCATCTCCTGAATTTCATTCACTGACGACAAGTCTTGCTGCATGAATTCCATCACTACTCTGATTTTCGCGAAGACTTCACTTTCCGTTTCGCAGAAATACCTGACAGGGCCTTGAACTCCTCGGCTGACATATTGATTCAGAAACCGCTCAAGACTATCTTTCGTGTAGCCGTCTTCGATAGTGTTCTCAAGCTCAATACATTTAATCGTGAAATAAGTTGGTGGCGTCTGTTCTGGCATAAAACACTTTTTGCTCAGATCAGCTTAAATAGTTGGTTTTTCAACCGCTGAACAACCAGATACATCAGAACCTTCCATTGATCACTTCATTCACGCACCCTGAACAGATCGTTTCACAAAATCATTGCCAATCATCGACCTCAACTCGATCCTTTCATGACAAGCACAGGCATCGATATTCGTTCACCAAGCCCCGGGTATCGGCTCCTGTGCACGGCCATTTCAAGCTTCGTACAACAGAGGCTATGCATAGGGGTATGCGTTGGGAACAAAGAATTGTTCATTGATTGGTGGCCGCGCATAATCACCCTTCTTGGGTCTTGGGGGCAACTTGATGCCCGGTGGTGTCATGTCTTCCCATGGCACCTTGCTGAGCACATGCCGCAGACAGTTGAGTCGAGCTCTCCTCTTGTCATCCGCTTCAACGGTGAACCAGGGTGCCTCGGGGATATTGGTTCGCATGAACATCTCATCCTTGGCCCTTGAAAAATCCACCCAGCGATTACGGGCCTCAAGATCCATCGGACTCAGCTTCCAGCGGCGTGTCGGGTCGTCGATACGCGACTGAAAACGTGCCTCCTGTTCGGTGTCGCTGACCGAGAACCAATACTTGAGCAGCAGGATGCCACTGCGAACAAGCATGCGTTCAAATTCAGGAGCATCGTCCAGGAAATGCTCAACCTGTTCAGGTGTGCAGAACCCCATCACGCGCTCAACACCCGCGCGGTTGTACCAGCTTCGATCAAACACAACAATCTCACCCGCAGCAGGAAAATGTTCCACATAGCGCTGGAAATACCACTGACTTTTCTGACGCTCAGTTGGTGTCCCAAGGGCGACCACCCTGCAGCCACGTGGATTCAACGGTTCGGTGAGGCGTTTGATCGTGCCGCCTTTGCCGGCAGCATCACGCCCTTCGAAAACGATGATCATCCGATATCCGGTTTCGCGGATCCAGTACTGCATCCTCACCAGATCGGTCTGCAGGCGGATCAATTCCGACTCATAGAGCTTCTTGTTGAGCCTCACCAACTTGTGCTGGTGATTGTCCAGGAGATCACCAAGGCGCTCGGATGGAGTTGCGATGTCAGGCGAACCGCCACCCAGGGGTTCAAGAGCGACGTCGGATAGATCGGCTGAACCGCTTGGGTTCTTCGCTCGAACGTGCTGTTTCGCCTTGCCCTTGTGGTTGTTGCCCATGTTCGGAACGAATCCGTTCCCATTGGAGGCAACGGCTGCAGGGAAGCTGGCATCTGCGCCGGTTTTTGTCAGATTTCACCCTTTCTCGGCTGTGGAGTTGTCGTCCGGAAAAGGGAGGCTGAAGCGAATGGCAAACCTGCCTGGCTCAGGACCTTCCCGCTGGTCATCGCGATGAATGCACTCGAGCCTGCCGCCATGCAAACGGGCCACATGGGACACAATTGCCAGGCCGAGTCCGCAGTGACCTTGCTGACCACGTGACGAATCGAGGCGATGAAAGGGTTGCAATGCCTCTTCCCATTGTTGAGAGGGCATCCCCTGACCTTGATCCCAGACGTCGATGCAGCAGCGCCCATTCTCGAGATGCAGACGCAGGATCACTGGAGCGATCCCGTAGGAAAAAGCGTTGTCAATCAGGTTGGCGATCGCACGGCCCAATGCGACGGGTTTGACTGAACAGGACAGCGGAGCCAGATCGAGGCGTAGTTGATCTGCAGAGTGACTGCTCGCCACTTCTGCCAGCAACTGGTCCAGGGGGACATCAACCGAGGCTTCACTGTCACCGCCACCTGCAAACAGGAGAAACTGCCCTGTGATCCGCTCGAGCGACTGCAAGTCACCGGCACATCGCTCCCGCTCGTCCGCTGAAAGCTGCGGCATGGAGAGACGGAACTGAAGACGGGTGATCGGTGCTCTCAGATCATGAGCGATACCAGCAAGCATGGTCGCCCGCTCACGACGGTTCGCGGCCAGCCTCCGCACCATGGCATTGAAGCGCTGCGTGAGGCGTTGCACCTCAGGCGCCCCACGGGCGGGAACAGCATCGGGATCCTCACCATCACCCACTCGGGAGAGCGCTTTCTCCAGTCCGCGAAGAGGGGCTTCCACCTCCACCAGCAGAAACAATCCACCGCAGATGATTCCAGCACCCACCAGTGAAAGTCCAAGCAGCGTGGGCTCTGGTGGCCAACGCATCATCGAGGGGACGTCAACACGAAGCCAGATGGGCTCCAGAGGCGAAATCAGTTCGATCCATACACTGCGTTCACCACGGCTGGCCCGGTCCGGCAGAACCATTGGGCAGTGAGACAGTCGTTGGCAAAGCTGTAACTGCAAGGCATCAGCCTGACGCTTGAAGGCTGCTGAAGCGGGAACCGGAGCAGGCTTAGGGCGGACAACGACCTCGAGATCAAGACCGGTCAGTTCCGCGACCAGATGAGGGGGATAACGTTCCAGAGCCAGCTCAGTGAGCCGCACATTCAGAGCGAGATCTCTGCCGAGCTGGATGGTCTGCAACTGCTCCAGTTGGCGACCGAACAGAGCCTGGAAAATCACCAGACAGAACGCGGAACTGCCAAGAGCAAGCCCCCCCCAGACGAACAGAGCCGTGAGACGCTTCTGCCATGGACGAGGAGGCTTCGGCAACAGTCTTGAAGGAAAGATCAGCGGGATCTCGGCTTGCAAGCAGAACAGACACTGCCAACGGCAGTGATCCACCACTGAGCAGCGTTAGTTCACCGTCTGCGCTGATTTTATGCCGATCACGAGTGATCGGCTCTTGTCGTTGGAGGTGATGAACCGTCGCACAGCGTCCATGCCAATGAGTTCGACAACAAACCTGAACATCCGCTCGGAGGCATTGCCCTCCAGACTGATGATCCGTGAAGTGGATCGACGCATGACGATCATTCCGAGTGCATCGCATTCGATCGACACCTTCTGCGTGCCGAACACCTGTCACGCCGATTCCTGAGCCGATGTCAATCCATGGCGACTGAGCTGCTGCTGCTCGCGCTTGGCGCAATTGCTGTGGTGGCCAATGCCCTGTCGGCTTTTGCCGGTGGCGGTGCAGGCCTGGTGCAGCTGCCCGCCTTGATCCTGCTGGGGCTGCCCTTCGCGTCAGCTCTGGCGACCCACAAACTGGCCAGCGTGGCCCTTGGCCTTGGTGCCGCTGGTCGCCACTGGCGAGCCAGCAGCCTCGAGCCTCGCCTGAGCCTGTTGGTTCTCCTGGCTGGCCTGCCGGGGGTGTGGATCGGAGCAAGCAGTGTGCTGGCTTTGCCGGATCAGGTCGCCACAGCAGCCCTCGGCCTGCTGACGGTTTCACTGGGGCTGTACTCCGCCCGACGCCCCGAACTCGGGAAGAGCGACCGGGTGGTGAACCACAACGCAAAACAACAGCTGATGGGCGTTGCAGTGCTCTTCGCGATCGGCGTACTGAACGGTTCACTCACCTCAGGCACCGGCCTGTTCGTCACGCTGTGGCTGGTGCGCTGGTTCGGGCTGAGTTATCCGAGAGCCGTTGCACACACTCTGATCCTGGTTGGTCTGGCCTGGAACGGCACCGGCGCTCTGGTGCTTGGGTTCAGCGGAGAAATCCGCTGGAGCTGGGTGCCGCCACTGATCGTGGGATCTCTGATCGGGGGATATCTGGGCGCTCACCTGTCGCTCGAGAAAGGCAGCCGACTGGTGAAAACCGCCTTCGAATGGCTTGCCCTGCTGATGGGCTTGTCACTTCTGGTCCGCAGCTTCTGAGTTGATCGTCGATCTGGCAAGACCAGACCGAATGGCGCCCGGATGACGGCTGATGCTGACCATGAAGTAGCTCCCATTGATTCAGCCCGAGCAGCGCAGCGGCATCGACTCCGCGATGGCACTTCAGAACACCGGCTGCAGCTCCTCCTCAACCGCACGAGCATCACGCTGATCTCCCTGGCTATGCAGCAACCGGGCGCGAAGAATCAAAGGATCGATGTTGCACTCCAAGATCCAGCACTGTTCAAGAGCGCGGCGCCATCGCGGCTCAGGTCCTGAGGTGTAGCGGATGATCATCCCCATAGCAAAGACCGATCCAGAGCCTGTATCAGCACCTGCTTCAGGCTGGCTCAGGTCATGCAGTGTCTGCAACAAGAGGCCCCACAGGAGATCAGTGCCGAGTGCGGGGCTCACCGTCAGGGACGAACACGTAGCCGTATCCCCAGACGGTCTGGAGGTAGCGCGGGCGTGTGGGATCTGGCTCCACCAGTTTGCGGACTCGCGAGACCTGGACATCCATGCTGCGGCTGTCGGTGTCACAGCCAGGACCACGGGCCAGCTCAATCAAGCGCTCTCGCGAAAGAGGCCGGTGGGGATGCTGCACGAAGGACGCCAAAAGGCTGAACTCGCCACTGGTGATCACCACAGGCTTGCCTTCACGCGTCAGCGTTCGGGCAGACAGATCCAGAACGTTTTCTCCAAACACCACATCGCCACCCTCCGCCAGAGGCGTGCCTGCGGGAAGGGCACTGCGTCGCCTGAGCACCGCTTCGATGCGAGCAGACAGCTCGCGCGGCAGGAACGGCTTGGCGAGGTAATCATCAGCCCCCTGCTCCAGACCAATGATGCGATCCACTCCTTCCCCCCGGGCGGTCAGCATCACCACCGGCAGATCGTCGCCGGCATCCCTCAGACGACGGAGTGCCGTGAGCCCGTCATCACCAGGCATCATCAGGTCGAGCACGATCAGATCGGGGCGCTGGAATTCCAGCCGAGCCTCGAGTTGCTTCACATCGCTGAGACTGCGCACGTCATATCCCTGATCCAGCAGATAGGTCCCGACCATCTGACGCAGATCAGGGTCATCATCAACCACCCAGATCATCGAAGTTCGGGTCATGGGTTCGGTCACTGCTTCACGTTGCACTGATGGTATGGATCCCTCTCCGTCCTGTCGCGCAGGTTCGGACCTTGTCACAGCTGATCGGATCACTGTCACGACTCAGACATGACCATGACGCGAGATCTCCATATGCTCTTGGTATGGCGAGGCGCTTGTCACAACGGTTGGTGATGGCCTTCGTGCTGACAGGCATGTCTTGTCTCCAGCCGTTGACGCCTGCATGGGCGAGCCCACGGCACGTGCAGATCTACGGCAGGCGCATGGAAGCCCTGTTCCTGCAGATGGATGTGAACGGTGATGGTCGGCTGGAGTCTGGTGAAGTCAGAGGTCAGCGCTATTTCGAGCGACGCTTGCAACGGCCCGATTCCCGCGGGTATCTGCTGCTGGAGGATCTCAGACCCCTGACTCCGCATCCGAGTGGACAGCGTCTGCAGAGGCGGTTCCATCAGGCCGATCGCAACGGAGATGGTCGGATCGACAGGCGCGAATGCCAGTCACTGCCATGGCTGAGTCGGAATTTTGTGAGCTTCGACCTGGACGCCGATGGTGGACTGACACTCGAAGAGCTCTGGACGGTGCAGCGTTCTCTCGCTCCACGCCCCTGACCGTTAGCGGCGCGGTCTGGAGCGGCGCTGGATTGCTTTGTTCGGCTTCAGCCGCTCAGGGCTGAACAACCGCGTGAAGGATTTCACCAGACGAACCCCTCCGGACAACAGGGCCAGAAGAGCTGAGAGCAGAAGCAGCGCGATCAGGATCACCGCGGAGAGGCCGAGCAATGCCTCCAGAAGCTGTCCCAGACCTCGGATCAGATCCGCAATGGCTTCGCTGACCACCACCATGGCGTCCAGCTTCTGGGGCAACCAGCTCAGGAATGCGAGCATCCCCGAACCCAGGGCCAGCAACAGCACACCCTCAACCATCTGGCGGCCGATGGAAACGGGCCTGGACCGATGACGCTTGCTGAACACTCGCCTTGTCTTGGGCACTGCACCAAGCGGTCTCAGGTTGGGGGCATTCATGACACCGACTCCGCACCAAGCTCAGCGATCAGCTGTTGGCGTTCAGGCGCGATCAACGATCTGTCGGCGCAATGACAGAAGGAGATCGGAGACGATAAGGATCGATGAAAGTCGAAGCAACTCCCTGCCATTTGCAGCCTGAGGCGATCGCGCCATTCTGAGCTGGCCAGCTCAGAGGTCAACGTTCTTGATCCGGTTGTGCAGGATCGCTGATCGGAGTTTCGGTTTTGACCTCAGCAGCCTCCTCAGGCTTGGGGGCTTGCGCCTCAGGCAATGGCAACAGCAGACCCAGAACGCCCAGAACAACCACCGTGGCGCCTCCAAGCAGTGGGGCTGTCAGCCTCTGCATCAGCGGAATTTTCTCCACAAGATCACGGCGGGGCAGTGGCTGATGCTCAATCGCAGGCCAGGAGAGACGCACACGACCATCGGCTCGCAAAGCATCAAGACAGCGAACCAGATCGGCCAGCTGAGCATCATCCAGTTGGATGGACAGTGGCGGGATGTTCGGCTGACCACTGGTGAGATCAAGCCGATGCTGAGGCCCATCGGGCACCAGCCGAACGGGATCGTTCAGCTCTCCCAGGGCACGAACCACGCCTGAAAGACGCAGACGCACATAGGGAATGACCACCGCCATCAACGCTTCCAGATGTTCGCGCTTGCCCTCCAGCTCGGAGGCCCCGACGATTTTCAGTCGCCAGGCTGACAGGATCCCGATGGCCTGATCCGCATGGCCGGCGGAAAAGTCAGGCAGGCCCTCCACTTCCAGTCGTGCCGTGGTTTGGTCGTAGCGATAAGACTGTTTCAGCATCACCATATTCAGGGGGTCGGATCAAGGAGGCTGGCGCGGAGACGATCCACCCCACCGGGGCCTGCAGCTAATGCAAGAGTCAACACCAGTTGTCGCTGCAGCGGTCCCTCCGGTTCACTGCCCAGAAACCGTTGAATCGCCCCACGTCTCAGATTCATCCGCTCTTCGATCAGATCGCGCAGACGCTGATGCACCAATCCCCAGCGCTGGCGAGTGAGCTCCTCGGGCTCTCTGCTGGAGAGCAACTGATGAAGCATGGGATACAGCCGATCGGCCATCACGCAAAGGATTCTGATCAGAGCCTCGGTTTCAACAGCACTGAGCTGGCCACGTCGTGTGGAACGTCGCAGGGGGTTGTGACAGCGGCGTTTCCAGAGCTCAACCCGATTGGGAAAGATCGTCTCAAACCCAAGCTGTCGGGTGGCCCAGAGCATGGCCTCCCCTCCATTGAGATCAAGCGATTCAACGGTGAGCAGCAGCAGATCAAGGCGCTCGAGAGCACGGCGGCCAAGAACCGCTTCAGGAATCGACGGATCTGGAGCCGCCTCAGCAGTGACATCGGTCATGGCTGCGATGATGCCAGGGTTGAGGCCTTTGCGTCACCACCCTGTGGATCTTCGTCAGTTCATTCGTGATGTGCCCGACTTCCCCAAGCCGGGAATTCTGTTCCGCGACATCTCACCGATGCTGCGTGATCCAAACGGCTGGAGCGAAGTGATGAAGCAACTCTGCGCGGTCTGCGACCGGCTCAATCCAGACCTGATCGTGGGGATTGAATCCAGAGGCTTCATCGTGGGCACTGCGCTGGCAACCCAGAAAAAGATTGGATTTGTCCCGGTCAGAAAACCCGGAAAACTTCCCGGTGATGTGACGGGAGTCGACTACACCCTCGAATACGGCAGCGATCGCCTGGAGATCCAGAGCGATGCTCTTTCCGATGGCGCAAGCGTTTTGCTGGTCGACGATCTCCTGGCGACGGGAGGAACCGCTGCAGCCAGCGCTGAGCTGATTCAAAAGGCTGGAGGAAAGCTGGTGGGATGCGCCTTCGTCATTGAGCTGGCCGGTCTGGCTGGACGAGACCGTCTACCGGCGGGCCTGCCGATCGACTCTCTCATCCGTTACGACTAGACAACAGCGAAGACGAGCGTTTTCAGCCCAGGCCTGCGTTAGTCCTGCTGCTGTTGCCAGTCGAGGACCTCCTGATACTGGGTGAGGTTGAGCAGTCCAAAGCTCCAGAGCACAACAGGAAGAGGTGCCTGCTCCAGATGAGCCTGACGGATGCCGAGATTGATGGCGTTCTCACTCAATCCAAGCCGCTGCTGGAGAAAAGCGATCAATGCGCGCGATGCAACCGGTTGTGGATCACTGCTGAGAACCATCCCCTGCTGGGCGAGGTACTCACTTTGGCAGGGGTTTCAGGAAGCTGCCCGGGCCATCGGTCATCGCGGACAGACTGAAGCGACGGACCCAGCGCAGATGCCGAAGCATGGCAAGCGCAAGATGTCTGAAGGGCAACAAGAGCAAACGCTGATTGGAGAAGAAACGAATCAGCAGATCTGTCGACAGCAACACCGCGACAAGGTCGAAGCGTCGCCGACGGGAATAGCGGCGGGGAAGCGACTTCGGCGTGACAGCACCTTCCCTCAGCTTCAAGGTCAGATGCAGCAGGTCACTGACATCGCGCCAGCAAAGATTCAGGCCCTGGCCACCCACTGGATGGCAGCGATGACCCGCTTCTCCCACCAGAAGCAACGTTCCGCGATGGAGACGGGGCGCCAGGCTCAACTCCAGAGGGAACGCGCCGGGATCATCGAGCAGTTCAACGGCGTTCACCCCTTCAGGAAGGATGGCGTCAAGCGCTGACAACAACTCAGCAGGAGACGATGCAGCCCGATCACGACATCGGCTCAGCGGCGCACTCCAAACCACCTGGTAACGGTCGTGCCCGACGGGAAGAACGGCCATGGGACCCTCCGGGCGGAACAGTTCGTACGCGCAGTGAGGATCTGCACCGGACAGACGCAGCTTTGCCGTCAGGCAACCCTGTTGGTAGTCATGCGACCAGAACGGCACCCGAGCGCAGTTGCGCAGCTTCGAACGCGGTCCATCCGCAGCAACAATCCACTCGCGGGATTCCGAATCTGAGAGAACCGCGTCGACGGGCGAGGCGTCACCGAGCTGAAGGGAAACCTGACTTGAAGCCTGCAGTCGTTCCAGCAGAAGCCTCATCAACGGTCGGTGATCAAGGATCCAGCCGATCGCATCGGAGCCGCGGTTGGCTGATCGCAGATCATTGAGCCTGAACCAGGCTGTGCGCTGAGCAGTGCAGTCATCGAGGCGCAATGCACGAAACGGCTCCATCTGATCCAGCAGAGCCGTCCACAGCCCGAGGTCCTGAAGCAGTCGCCTGGATGAATGGGTGATCGCATAGGCGCGGCTGCGGTTCTGCAGCATCTCGGCGCTCAGGCGATCGCGAAGAGAGATAACAAAGCCCTGCTGAGCCAATCCAAGCGCCAGCAGGGCTCCCGTTGGACCGGCTCCAATGATGCGGAACCGGTCATGGGCTGCGCTGACAGCGGAATCTCGAAGTTGAGGATCGGCTGTCACCACATCAATCAATCAGCCGATGCCCAGAAGACCACGGGTAAAGGCTTCACCGCCCAGAGCAAATTCAGTGGCCAGCAATGCGATGAAACCAAGCATGGCCATCCGTCCATTCAGCATTTCGGCGCGCTCGTGGAAGCCCCAGCCACTCTCGGTATCAACAACTTCCATGCGGGGTTCAGTTGCGAAGGCGTTGAGGCGACCACCGTCCTCTGTGGTCACGGTTGCACCGCGGATGCCGGGTGCGTTGGAAGGGGCCTGAGACATGATCATCCTGACTTCTTTACACAGCGTAACGCATTATTAAGAACTTTTACGCAACCGCATTCGGCAAAGGTCCTCAAACGCCGGCCTGAGCAGGAAGGGGTACTCCCCAACCCAGAGCTTGAGCTGCGGCAGCCATGCATCCGTAAGCGCACCGACACTGGAGAAATCCTTGCGATCGCTGAGCACGATGCAGCGAAGCAGGATGCCCGGGCGGATGGCTGAGTGGGTCTTGGCCATGGGAAAACTGATCCTTCCCAGATAGCCATCCTCATCGGCGAGCTCCAGGATCATCCAGGTCCGGCGGTTTTCAACCAGCTCGAGCCGTCCGCTTGCATCGGCCTGCTCCCGCTGATTCTCAACCCGCTCTCTGGTGTAAGCCTCAATCACTTCTCCCTCAAACAGGGCGGCTGACGGGTAACGCCGCAGGGCGGCATTCCGGCGGCCCGCCTCGAGGATCGGCCCCCAGAGGATGTAAAGGAGCAGCACCACTCCGGCAACGAGCCAGACGGAACCCCAGCGGTTGAACGAAAGGCTCTGACTGATCAGCAGGGTGATGACCCCTCCGATCCCGGAGATCAACAGACGCTGCAGAATTTTGCGCGGATCACCCAGTGCGTACCTGAACTGGGTGCCGGTCGCCACCGCAGGAATCAAGGTCTGAAGTTCGCCGGGCCGAAGTGGAATCAGCATGAAAGCTCAGATCAGCCTCTCCAGGCCGTACACAAGGCCTGGAAGCTGTCTCACCTTGCGGACGCACAACAGAACCCCGGGCATGTAAGCGGAGCGGTCGATGGTGTCGTGGCGGAGGGTGTACGTCTCACCCGGTGCTCCGAACATCACCTCCTGGTGAGCCACCAGTCCAGGCAAACGCAGGGAATGCAGGCGCAGGCCGCTCGGACGCTCACCACCACGGCTGCCCTCAAGCGACTCATGCTCATCCACTTCAGCGGCATTGAACGTCTTGCCCAGCTCTTCCATGAGCTCGGCCGTCTTGATGCAGGTTCCGCTGGGAGCATCGGCCTTGCGGTTGTGATGCAGCTCCGTGAGCTCCGCATGGTCATAAAAACGAGCTGCCGCCGCCGCCGCCTGTTGCAGCAGCACCATGCCCACTGAAAAATTGGGAATTACAGCGCCGCCGACAGAGGCTTTCTCAGAAAAACTCTGAAGATCCTTGAGCTGCTCAGGGGAAAGGCCTGTCGTGCCGATCACAGGATGCACGCCGTAAGCGATGGCCGCTCTGGTGTTGGCGTACACCACAGACGGGTGAGTGAAATCCACCATCACCGCACCCTTTCCGGGACCTGCATCCCGAACCGACTGACTGGTGGCGCAAAGACATCCCTCCAGATCGGCCGTGACGGCCACCTCCAAGGGGCCCAGGCCGAGCAGTTCACCGATATCAGCTCCCTCCTTGCCAGGCGTCGTGTCGACCGCCCCCACCAGATGGCAGTCAGAAGACGACTGAACGGCACGGATGACCTCAGCGCCCATACGCCCCAGAGCTCCGGTGACCAGAACAGGGATTGACTGATTCGCAGCAGCGCTCATTCCAGGGATGTATCTCGACAGAGCCTATGGGCAGATCGAGTTGTAACACCGCGAGAAAACCTGCGCGAACGACAGCTGCCCGCCGTAATGTTCTTCACATTGCTCAAAGTGCGCCGATGTTCACACAGGTCCGCTCCGCCAATCGCCGCGTGGCTCCTGTGGAGGGTCAAGCCCACAAATCCGTCATGAAGGCGGTCTACGTGGTTCTGGAACCTCAGTACCAGAACGCCCTGACCCAGGCCGCCACCGCACTCAACGCTGCTGGAGGAGACCTCGGCATCGAGCTCAGCGGCTACCTCATTGAGGAACTGCGCGATGACACCAATTACGAAGACTTCAAGCAGGATGTCGCCGAGGCCGATGTCTTCATCGCCTCCCTGATCTTCATCGAAGATCTTGCCCAGAAGGTTGTTGATGCTGTGACACCGCATCGTGACCGTCTCAAAGCCGCCGTGGTTTTTCCCTCCATGCCGGAGGTGATGCGTCTCAACAAGCTCGGCAGCTTCTCCATGGCTCAGCTCGGGCAGAGCAAAAGCGCCATTGCCGGCTTCATGAAAAAGCGCAAGGAGGCTGGTGGTGCCGGCTTCCAGGACGCCATGCTCAAGCTCCTGAACACGCTGCCCACAGTTCTGAAATACCTGCCTGTCGAGAAAGCGCAGGATGCACGCAGCTTCATGCTCAGCTTCCAGTACTGGCTGGGTGGCACTCCAGACAACCTGCGCAACTTCCTGCTGATGCTGGCGGACAAATACGTCTTCCCCGCTCAGGAAGGAGAGGAACGTCCCGTGATGGATGTTGCCGATCCCGAGGTGTTCCCCGACCTCGGCATCTGGCATCCGCTGGCGCCCTCGATGTTCGAGGACCTCAAGGAATACCTCAACTGGACGGCCAGCCGAACCGATCTGTCCGAGGAGGCCTTGAGAGGCCCGGTGATCGGGCTTGTGCTGCAGCGCAGCCACATCGTCACCGGTGACGATGCCCATTACGTGGCAACGATCCAGGAACTCGAGTTCCGCGGAGCCAGGGTGATTCCCATCTTCTGCGGTGGCCTCGACTTCTCGAAGCCCGTCAATGCCTTCTTCTACGACCCGCTCAATCCCGAAGAGCCTCTGGTTGACGGCATCGTTTCCCTCACCGGTTTTGCCCTGGTTGGAGGTCCTGCGCGTCAGGACCATCCCAAGGCGATCGAATCATTGAAGAAGCTCAATCGCCCCTACATGGTGGCCTTGCCGCTGGTTTTTCAGACCACTCAGGAATGGGAGGGCAGCGACCTTGGTCTTCATCCGGTTCAGGTGGCCCTTCAGATCGCCATTCCTGAGCTCGACGGTGCGATCGAACCGATTGTTCTCTCCGGAAGAGATGACGCCACCGGAAAGGCTCACACACTTCAGGATCGGGTTGATGCGATTGCTGAACGCGCCATCCGATGGTCGTCGCTGAGAATCAAACCCCGTGTCAACAAGAAGCTGGCGATCACGGTGTTCAGCTTCCCACCTGACAAAGGCAACGTGGGAACTGCGGCCTATCTCGATGTGTTCGGATCCATCCATCGAGTGATGGAGGAGATGAAAGCCCAGGGATATGACATCCAAGACCTGCCGGCCACTCCCCGTGCGCTGCTTGAAGCAGTGATCAACGACGCCGATGCCATGCAGGGATCTCCTGAGCTGTCCATCGCCCACCGCATGAGCGTTGAGGAATACGAGCGGCTCACCCCTTATTCCGAACGGCTCGAAGAGAACTGGGGCAAGCCTCCGGGCAATCTGAACAGTGATGGTCAGAACCTGCTGGTGTTCGGCAAGCACTTCGGCAACGTGTTCGTCGGCGTCCAGCCCACCTTCGGCTACGAAGGTGACCCGATGCGCCTTCTTTATTCGCGAAGCGCCAGTCCACACCATGGATTTGCCGCCTACTACACCTATCTGGAAAAGATCTGGAAAGCCGATGCCGTGCTGCACTTCGGCACCCATGGCTCACTCGAGTTCATGCCCGGAAAACAGATGGGGATGAGCGAAACGTGTTATCCAGACTCCTTGATTGGCTCTCTGCCCAACCTTTATTACTACGCTGCCAACAACCCCTCAGAGGCCACGATTGCCAAACGTCGCGGTTACGCCTCGACGATCAGCTATCTGACTCCACCGGCCGAAAATGCTGGCCTGTACAAAGGTCTGAAGGAACTTGGTGAACTGGTCGGTTCATACCAGCAACTCCGTGAGGGTGGTCGTGGCATCCAGATCGTCAACACGATTGTGGAAACAGCACGCCAGTGCAATCTCGACAAGGATGTCGATCTTCCCGACGAGGACGCCTCATCCCTGGAGCTTGAAGGCCGCGACGCACTGGTGGGTGCCGTCTATCGCCAGCTGATGGAAATCGAGAGTCGCCTGCTGCCCTGCGGACTTCACACCATCGGCAAGCCTCCAACAGCTGAAGAAGCGGTCGCCACGCTGGTCAACATTGCTGCACTCGAACGCGACGACGATGAGCTTCGTTCGCTTCCAGGACTGTTGGCTGAATCGATCGGTCGGACGATCGAAGACGTTTACAAGGGGAATGACAACGGTGTTCTCGCCGATGTTGAGCTCAACCGCACCATCACCGAGACATCGCGTGCTGCAATCTCTGCGATGGTTCGTTCCGTCACCGGTAGTGACGGCAGAGTCAATCTGCGCAACAACTGGTCCTGGTTCACCGACCTGCTGGCTCGCTTCGGCTTCAAGCTGCCGTCGCCATGGCTGAAAGCCTGCCGCTCCAATGGATTCAGTGACATCGATGCCACAGAGCTCGACAAGCTGTTCGGTTATCTGCGTTTCTGTCTTGAACAGGTGTGCGCTGACATGGAGATGGAGAGTCTCCTGAAAGCGCTTGATGGCGAATACATCCTTCCCGGCCCCGGAGGCGATCCGATTCGAAACCCCGGAGTGTTGCCCAGCGGCAAGAACATTCACGCCCTGGATCCTCAGGCCATTCCAACCCGTGCTGCTGTCGCAGCCGCCAAAGGTGTCGTTGACAAGCTGATTGAACGTCAGCGCGAGGAGCAGGGCACCTGGCCCGAAACCATCGCCTGCGTGCTCTGGGGAACCGACAACATCAAGACCTACGGCGAATCGCTTGCCCAGATTCTCTGGTTTGTGGGTGTGAAGCCCATGCCTGATTCCGTCGGGCGGGTCAACAAGCTCGAGCTGATTCCTCTCGAAGAACTGGGTCGGCCCAGGGTTGATGTGGTGGTGAACTGCTCGGGAGTGTTCCGAGATCTGTTCATCAACCAGATGGCACTGATCGATCAGGCGGTGAAGATGGCAGCCGAGGCCGATGAACCACTCGAACAGAATTTTGTTCGCAAGCATGCCCTTGAGCAGGCTGAAAAAGAGGGGAGCAGCCTGCGGGACGCCGCTTGCCGGGTGTTCTCCAACGCCAGTGGCAGTTACAGCTCCAATGTGAACCTTGCTGTGGAGAACAGCACCTGGGAGGAGGAAGGGGAACTGCAGGAGATGTACCTCTCCCGCAAAACGTTTGCCTTCAATGCTGACAATCCAGGTGAGATGAACCAGAAACGGGAAGTCTTTGAGAATGTGATGAAAACAGCTGACGTCACCTTCCAGAATCTGGATTCCGCTGAGATCTCCCTCACTGACGTCAGTCACTATTTCGACTCCGATCCCACCAAACTGATCGCCGGTCTTCGCGACGATGGCAAAGCTCCCACCAGCTACATCGCCGACACCACAACCGCCAATGCTCAGGTGCGCTCACTGAACGAGACAATCCGCCTCGATTCACGCACCAAACTCCTCAACCCCAAGTGGTACGAAGGCATGCTCGATTCGGGTTACGAGGGTGTGCGTGAAGTGGCGAAACGCCTCAACTTCACCCTGGGCTGGAGTGCCACGAGTGGCTCGGTTGACAACTTCGTCTACGAAGAAGCCAACGAAACATTCATCAATGACCCGGAGATGCGCAAGCGTCTCATGGATCTGAATCCCAACAGTTTCCGCCGGATTGTGGGCACCCTGCTTGAAGTGCATGGGCGCGGCTACTGGGAGACCTCTGATGAAAACATCGAACAGCTCCAGGAGTTGTACCAGGAGGTTGAGGATCGGATTGAGGGCGTCACGACCGCCGAGTCCTGACTGTTTCCCTCTTTCCGCTCACGTCTCTCCAACAGTTCCATCAGCCGGTGCTCTGACACCGGCTTTTTTCATGGGTGGACCACTCGGTTCACTGAGGCCGAGCACAACGCTCCTGACAAAGCTGATCCAGCGACGCACGATTGGTGATCTGCAGCCGGTAACGAGCCCAGACGCGATAGAGAGCATCAACCACGGGCCCGAGCAATGGCCAGCGGGTGGGCGCATACAGCCAGCCGAGTCCGATCAGGCGATAAGCCTCACGGAACACTGCGACATCGGTCAGCACCGTTCCATCAGCCTGGATGGCATGAATCCTCGCCATCGCCTGGCGATAGCTGATTCCGCACCAGTCTTCAGGGCAGTAATCCTGGGCATCGATATCGATGAAACGGATTGACTGGTCACGGTCCCGCCGGCGCAGAAACGTCACTTCACGAACGCAAAGTGGACATCCACCGTCGTAAAGGAGGGTGAGCTCAGGGCTCGTGCTCATGAAGGCCTCACGGGGTGGTCCGTTCTAGCCAGATCAGCCACGCACATTGTCAGGGCGAGGACGTTGACGTGTAACCGCCGCGGCCATGGTCACCACCTGGCTGATCGGCCCCACATCATGGACGCGCACCACGTGAACCCCCGCATCCACAGCCCTGGCGCAGACAGCTGCTGTGCCCCAGATCCTGGCTTTGGCACGGGGCTGATCCAGCACCTCGCCAATGAAACGCTTGCGCGAAGGACCGAGCAGCAGGGGGATGCCGTCCTGTTGCAGGTCTTCCAGCTGTTGAATCAACGCAAGATTCTGCTGATTGGTCTTGGCGAAGCCAAGGCCTGGATCCCAGATCAGCTGGTCCTGGCTCAAACCGGCCTGAAGAGCCCGATCGGTGCTGAGCCTCAGTTCCTGCAACACACCGGCAACAACGCCCTGATCGCCGTAATCGGTGCGGTCATCCATCGTCCGGCTGTCACCGCGGCTGTGCATCAGCACGTAAGGGCAACCGGCATCGGCGACCAGAGGCAACATCGCCGGGTCCCGCCTGCCTCCACTGACATCATTGATCCAGTCGGCACCGGCCTCGAGAGCAGCTCTTGCGACAGGAGCCAGAAAGGTGTCCACGGAAATAATCACCTGTGGATGGGCGGCGCGAATACTTTCAAGACAGGGGAGCAGACGCGCAAGCTCCTCCTCGGCACCCACGTCATGAGCGCCTGGCCGGGTGCTTTGAGCACCGAGATCGAGCACCTGAGCACCATCTCGAAGCTGACGTGAAGCTTCGCTGAGAGCGAGGTCCGCCCGGTTGAACCGTCCACCATCACTGAACGAGTCAGGGGTGATGTTGATCACCCCCATCACAGCCGGGCGATGGCCCCAGCAGTCGGGATGACGCATGCCTGATCAGCTGGCCTGGTAGTTGGCGATGCGAGCGAAGCTTTCGGGATCGAGCGATGCGCCACCCACCAGCACCCCGTCGATATCGCTCATGCTCATCAGCTCGTCGATATTGCCGGGTTTGACCGATCCTCCGTACTGAATGATCAGATCGGGGGCCCCCACCCAGCTGCGAATCAGACCACAAATGCGATTCGCTTCCGATGATTCACAGGTCTTGCCGGTGCCGATGGCCCAGATCGGTTCGTAGGCCACAACAAGTCGGTTCGGATCGAGTCCTTCGAGGCCCTGTTCCACCTGACGACGGATCACGCGCTCCGCTTCGCCACGACTGCGCTGCTCATCACTTTCACCCACGCAGACGATGGGAATCAGGCCATGGGCCTGGGCTGAACGAGCCCGATGGTTGATCTGTTCATCGCTCTCACTGAAATATTTGCGCGGCTCGCTGTGACCAACAATCGCGTAACGCACTCCGTGCTCTTCCAGCATCGACGGTGCAATTTCACCGGTGAACGCTCCCTGCGCCTCCCAGTGCACGTTCTGGCTTGAGATCTCAACTCTCGATCCTGAGGTCAGTTCAGCCATGGTGCTGATCGCCGTGAACGGAGGCGCAACCACCACCTCCCTGTCATCGGGAGTGTCTGCGATCAGCGGCAGAAAGGTGGTCAACCAGTCCCGGGTCTGGGCGCACGTCATGTGCATCTTCCAGTTGCCAGCAATCACCGGTTTGCTCACGCTTGCGTCCTCTGCAGCTCAGCAGCAGCCAACTTACGTTCCAACGCGAGCGAGTTCGCCTCAGATCTTCGTGACCACAGCCTGATCACTGCCCACCATCACGTGATCACCGATGTTGAGCTGACGACCTCTCTGTGTGACAACGCAGTCATTCACAAGCACTTCTCCGGCCTGAATCAGCATTTTGGCCTCACCACCCGTGCCGACCCAGCCTTGCCATTTCAGAAACTGATCAAGCCGCATGAGCCCTTGGGAGCACAAAAGAGCATTGATAGTGTGACGCGATGCTGAAACCGTCCGAGGCAGGATTCCGCAGGCTGCTGCCGTTGCTCCGCCCGCATCTGCCGCAACTGAGCCTCGGGCTGATCTGCATGCTCGTGTATGTGAGCAGCTTTCTGCTGTTGCTCAATCTCGCTGGTGCCCTGTTCCCTGCACTGGGGTCTCGGGATCTTGGGCGGGTGCTCGGGCTGATCGGGCAGGGTGTGCTGATTTTCGCGATTCAGAAACTGGCTCAGTTCGGTCAGGACTCCCTGCTTGCCGGTCCAGCGCTTCAGGTGAGCAAGACCCTGCGCAGCAATCTGTTTCGTCGCCTGCAGACCGTTGAGCTCGGCGCTCTTGAAAAACTCTCGGCAGGCGATCTCACCTACCGACTGACCGAAGACGCTGATCGCGTCAGTGAAGTGCTGTACAAATCAGTCCACGACACGCTTCCGAGTGTTCTCCAGCTTCTGGCCGTGCTTGGTTACATGCTCTGGCTCGACTGGAAGCTCACTGCGTCCATTCTGCTGCTGGCACCGTTGATCATCTGGTTGATCAGCCTGTTCGGAGCACGGGTGATGGCCGCCACGGAACGCAGCCAGACCAAGGTCAGTGAACTGGCCGGTCTGCTGGGTGAGGCGATCGAAGGTCTTCCGCTGGTGCGGGCGTTCGCCGCTGAACCCTGGTTGCAAGGGCGGTTTGAAGAGGAAATTGACCAGCACCGCCAGGCCAGGCATCGCACCTACAGCCTTGTGGCCCTCCAGCACCCGGTGGTGGGAATGATCGAAGTGGTGGGCCTCTTTTCAGTGCTGGGACTGGCCGCCTGGAGGATTCAGAACGATGGGCTGAGCATTGCCGGATTAAGCAGCTACCTCACCGGGCTTGTGGTGCTGATTGACCCCATCGCTCATGTCACCAACAACTTCAATGAATTTCAGCAGGGACAGGCGTCACTGCGAAGGCTCCGCCAGATCGAACAGGAACCGCAGGAATCGGCAGACCCCGTTCCTGCCCTGCCGATCGGTCGCCCTGCAGGCCATCTGAATCTGCATCAGGTCTGCTTCGCCTACGACAACGGCGAACCGGTTCTTCGTGACATCAACCTGAGCATCGAAGCCGGACAGGTGGTGGCGCTGGTCGGTCCGTCGGGAGCCGGCAAGAGCACGCTGTTTTCTTTGCTGCTGCGTTTCAACAGTGCCCAGTCAGGTGAAATCGAACTGGATGGAAAGAACCTGGCACAAGTGAAAGCAAGGGAGCTCAGGCAACAGGTTGCTCTCGTTCCTCAGCGGACAACCGTGTTCTCCGGCAGCATTGCGGATGCCATTCGTTTCGGCAGGTCTGCCAGCCATGGTCAGCTGATCGAGGCAGCTCGTCTGGCCAATGCCCATGACTTCATCATGGCGCTGCCGGATGGGTACGAAACAAAACTCGAGGAGCGTGGCACCAATGTCTCCGGAGGTCAGCTGCAGCGCATTGCCATTGCCAGAGCCGTGCTGGGAAATCCAGCCGTGCTGCTGCTCGATGAAGCAACCAGCGCACTGGATGCTGAAGCTGAAGCTGCTGTTCAGCTGGGTCTCCGTCAGGCGATGCACGGACGCACCGTGCTGGTGATCGCGCACCGACTGGCCACTGTGCAGGAAGCAGACCAGATCGTGGTTCTCGACAAGGGTCAGATCAGCGAGAGAGGCAGCCACGATCAGCTGATGGCGAATAACGGTCGCTATCGAGATCTGTGCGAACGCCAAATGATTCGCGATGGACGCAGCTAAATTGCGGCCGATTCAAACTCACCGCAATGACCGCAACACCTGGGGAAAATCCTGTCCTGACCTTCGAGGGCAAGCGCTACGACCTCAATGCGCTGCCTGATGATCTGAAGGAGCTGGTGCGCGGCATGCAGGTCGCTGACGCACAGCTGCGGATGCATGAAGACACGCTCAAAGTTCTCGCCGTTGGACGCCAGTCCATGGCCATGCAACTGAACGACCGTCTGAAGGACGTCACCCCCCTTCCCGACCAGGGCTGAACCAGAAAGCGCGCCTGGATGGTGTCATCAAAAAAAGCCTCCACCAAATGGTGGAGGCTTTTTCATTTGCGCTGACAGCAATGTGTCAGTCGGAGGACTCGACCGCATCAGGGAAGCGATAGCGGCGGGTGAGTTCAAACACCGTGCCGGAGAGCAACAGCAGCGCAATCAGATTGGGAATGGCCATCAGGCCATTGAGTGTGTCAGCCACACCCCAGACGACACCACGATCACCGACCAGCGAACCGATCACGACGACGGCTACCCAGACACCCCTGAAGGGCAGGATCGCTTTCACACCAAACAGATATTCGGTGCAGCGTTCGCCGTAAAAACTCCAACCGAGCACCGTGGTGAAGGCGAAAACCAGCAGGCCAAAGGTCACGATCCAGCCGGAACCGGCCAGAGCCTCGTTGAAGGCTGCAATCGACAACTCGGAACCTGACAGGCCACCTCCTGCAATTCCACTCACCAGGATCACAAGAGCCGTGAGGGTACAGATGATCATCGTGTCGATGAAGGTGCCAAGCATGGCCACTGTGCCCTGACGAACTGGATCGTCAGTACGGGCAGCTGCATGGGCAATGGGGGCACTGCCAAGACCGGCTTCGTTGGAGAAAATCCCCCGTTTGAAGCCCATCAGAATCACCTGGGTGAGTGTGCCGGTGGCAGCGGCCTGACCAGTGAATGCATTGCTGAAAATGCTCGCAAAGGCGTCTCCCACGCTGCCGATGTTGGCGAAAAGAATGATCAGGCAGGCGAGCACGTAGGCGATTGCCATGAACGGCACAATCGCGGAGGCGGCCTTGGAGATACGACGAACACCTCCGATGATCACAGCGAACACCAACACCCCGAGCACAAGGGCCGTCACTTCCCGGGGGATCCCCAATCCGAGCAAGGCACTGGATACTTCAAAGCACTGCACGCCATTGCCGATGCCAAAGCCGGCGAGCATGCCGAAGAGAGCGAAGACACCTCCCAGCCAGATCCAGCGAGGTCCAAGACCTTTGCTGATGTAGTACATGGGACCGCCGACGTGATTTCCCAGCTCATCCACCTCGCGGTAGTGAACGGCAAGGACAGCTTCGGCGTATTTGGTTGCGATGCCGAAGAAGGCGATCAACCACATCCAGAACACCGCACCGGGACCACCGATGGCGATTGCACCCGCGACTCCGGCGATGTTGCCGGTGCCAACCGTTGCCGCCAGCGAGGTCATCAGAGCCTGAAATGCACTGATGTCACCTTCAGCCTGTTGATCGGATGGGGCCAGCATCATGCGAACCCCATAGGGAAGTCGCAGGATCGGCATGAACCGCAACCCGACCATCAGCAAAACACCTGTGATGGAAATCAGGCCCACGGTCGGCCAGCCCCAGGCGAAGGAGCTCACCGGTCCGTTGATGGAGGTCACGACGCTGTCGAAACTGGCGGTAGCGCTTTCAGGAACAGCCATCAGAGCGCAACCAGATCAGTGAACTGGAACACCTGCAGCGTGTCCTTGCCGTCTGAGTCCTTGGAGCGGATCGATCGACTCGCGAGAACCCAGCTTCCCTGATCTCCAAGGGGGACGAAGGTGTCTTCGAACTGACTGGAGGCACCTCTCGTTTCACCGGTGGCGGGATCCGAGTACTGACTGGTGTAATCGCGACTGAGATAACCCGATCCAGTGTCTGTGGTGCTGCCGGTGTGAATGGTGACCACGGTGCCATGGATATGCCGGTGAACCATCGTCACCACATCACCCTTGATGCGATAGCGATCCCCGTCTCCCTTGCCGCCGATCAGAACCTCCAGCCCTTCATCCGTGCTGTCGCCTGCGGTGAACGTGTTGGCACCATGCACCTGCTCGAAGGTGCGACGAACGCGATGAATGGCGACTTCCCAGAGCTGGGAGGCGATCGCCTTCTCCACCTCGGCATCATCAACGCCCTCGACCTTGGCCTTCAGATCCGCGCCAATCTGAAAACGGCCTTCAACGCGACGCTCACCCTGTTCCCAGACACAGCGGCCCTCATAGCCGCCGAATCCAGGCTCCCAGGTGTAGCGGTTCTCATAGGCGGCGCGAAAGGCATCTCGACAGTCACTGCCTGGGGCGACGTTGGGAATGCTGGTGACAGTCACAAAGAGGCATCGTTGCTTCGGCGACCTTACCGGGCTTGCTCCTATCGATGAACATCCTGTAGGGCATGTATGTCAAACGACTGCGATTGAAGCGCTTCGATGGCTTGAACTGCAGACCGTGCTCCGGCAAGTGTGGTGAGGGTGGGGACCGAGTAATCGAGAGCAGCGCGCCTCAGATAGCGATCGTCATGGGTGGCTTGACGACCGATGGGGGTGTTGATCACCAGCTGCACGGCACCGGAGCGAATCAGATCCTCGATGTTCGGGCGGCCCTCATGGACTTTCAGCACGGACTGAACCTGAAGACCAGCCTCAGCAAGGGTTTCAGCTGTTCCTGCCGTGGCCGTGAGCGAGAAGCCCAGATCGAGCAGCCGCCTGGCCACAGGAACCAGTGCCGGCTTGTCCCTGTCATGGGTGGACAGAAACACGTTGCCCTGCGTTGGCAGAGCATCACCAGCTGCAAGTTCTGCCTTTGCATAGGCCATCCCGAATTGCGGCGCCCAGCCCATCACCTCTCCGGTGGAACGCATTTCTGGGCCCAGCAATGAATCAGCGCCTGGGAATCGCCGGAACGGAAGCACCGCCTCCTTGACCGCCTGAAGCGGCGGAGTGGGCTCCTGGCTCAGACCGATCTCCGCAAGGCTCTCGCCGGCCATCAAGCGCGTTGCGATTCTTGCCAGCGGAACACCGGTGGCTTTGGCCACAAATGGCACGGTTCGTGAGGCACGTGGATTGGCTTCGATGATGAACACCCGCTCTTCGCCGGCCTGGGTGCGCTGAACCGCGAACTGAAGATTGATCAGGCCCTGAACCTGAAGACGCAGAGCCAGGGCCTTGGTCCAGGAACGAATGGTGGAGAGAGCCTCATCACCGAGAGACACCGATGGCAGACAGCAGGCGGAATCACCCGAGTGGATTCCCGCAGGTTCGATGTGCTCCATCAACCCTCCGATCACCACCACCCCATCGCGATCACACAGAGCATCCACATCCACCTCAATGGCGTTCTGAAGGTATTGATCAATGAGCACGGGATGATCCGGCTCCACCTGAACCGCCTCAGTCATGTAGCGATTGAGCTCCTCCTCGTTATGCACGACCTCCATGGCCCGTCCCCCAAGCACATAGGAAGGACGCACCACCACCGGATACCCCACGTTGTCTGCCACTGAAAGCGCTTCCTGCTCACTGCGGGCGAGTCCGTTGCGCGGCTGACGGATGTCGAGTTCACGCAGGATCGCTTCGAACTGCTCACGGTCCTCAGCGCGATCGATTGATTCCG